>NZ_BAAARK010000015.1:0-191566 GCF_039532155.1 Streptomyces lunalinharesii | reverse complement strand
ACGCCGCCATCGGAGCCTACGTCCGCTGGCGCAACACTCACGCGAAACCGAAGACAAACTTCGCCCCAGACTCAACGATCCGAACATGGACTCATTACCCCGCCAAGGCAGCGTGACGAGCCACTAGTACCGACGTGGCGCAAGGCCACTGCACGCCCCGCCCCGGGCCCCCGCCGAGTTGGCAGGAGCCCGCGCCGGGGAGCGCCGAGCAGGTCCGGAACCTGTCTTCGACGGGCGGCCGCCGGGCCGACAGCGCTCACCGTCCGCTGTCGGCCCGGCGGCCCCGCCTCACTTCAGGTGCCGGTCGTAGAACCGGCCCCCGTCCTCCAGCTCGAACCACGGGGTACCGACGTGTCCGCCCATGTTGGCGTGCAGCGTCTTCTCCTTGGTGCCGAAGGCGTCGAACAGCTCCAGGGCCCGCTGCCGGGGGTTCCCCTCGTCGTCCCACTGCAGCAGGAACAGCAGCGGAACGGTGACCTGCCGGGCCTCCTCGCGCTGGGCGCGGGGCACGTAACCCCCGGCGAAGAACCCGGCGGCGGCAATGCGCGGCTCGGCCACCGCCAGCCGGATGCCGAGGGCGGTCCACCCCGAATACCCGACCGGGCCGCCGATCTCAGGCAGCGCGAGGAGGGCGTCCAGGGCGGTCCGCCATTCCGGGACCGCCTTTTCGACCAGCGGGCCGATGAAGGACTCGAAGATCCCGTCGACCGGCTCGCCGGCCTGCATCGCCCGGCGGAGGTCGGCCCGAGCCTGCTGGTCGGCGGCGGAACGGGGCCGGTCACCGCAGCCGGCGGCGTCGATGGAGGCCACCGCGTAGCCCTGCGCCGCGGTGTGCCGGGCCCTGGCCACCAGCCGGGGTTCCCCCTTGGGCAGGCCGTTGTTGTGGGCCATGAGGATCAGCGGCGCCGCTGCCGCGGATTCGGGCGTCCACAGGGTGCCGGGGATCTCGCCGAGGGTGAATTCGCGCTCAAGGAGGCCGTCGTCGAGACGCCTCTCAGAAGTGAAGTCCATGGTCGTGCCTTTCGGGAGTGCTGTGAACGGCGCTCCCGGACGACCTATCGCCCGACCGTGACCCCGGAGGAGAGCACCCATGTCGATACTGCGTTCACGGGTACCACCTCCTCGTTCTCTCGCACGGCCTCCGGAAACGTAGCAGTGGCCACCGCGGTCCGCCAACCGACTTTTCCGGTGACCCCGTGGTCGATGGCACGGAGCCGGGACCGTGCACGGGGCACCGGGAGCCTCCCCGTGGCCCCCGAGCTGACGCCCGGCGACGGCGGACGGGACGAGGGCTGTCGGCCCACGTCAGAGGGGCGGTACCCCCCGCGAACAGGCCGGACTGCGCGACGTCGAGGCCGAGTTGGAGCGCGTGAAGGTGCGGCGGTAGGCGGTGGGGGTGGTGTCCAGTGCGCGCCGGAAGTGCAGCCGCAGGTTGGCCGCCGTGCCCAGCCCGCAGTCCCGCGCCACCTGCTCCACCGAGCGGTCCGTGGTCTCCAGCAGTTCCCGCGCCCTGCCGAGCCGGGCGTTGAGCATCCACTGCAACGGGGTCGTGCCCGTCTCCTCGGTGAACCGGCGCATGAAGGTGCGCTGCGAGAGGCCCGCGTGCCGGGCGAGCACGCGCAGCGTGAGCGGCTCGCCGAGCCGGTGCAGGGCCCATTCCCGGGTGCCGGACAGCGACGCCTCACCGGCCACCGCGACGGGAGCCGGCACGTACTGGGCCTGCCCGCCGTCTCGGTGCGGGGCGGCGACCAGACCGCGGGCGATCTGGTTGGCGACCTCCGCGCCCAGGTCGCGGCGCACGATGTGCAGGCACAGGTCGATGCCGCAGCACACCCCGGCCGAGGTGAGCACGTCGCCCTCGTCGACGTAGAGCACGTCGCGGTCGACCGTGACGGCCGGGAAGTCCCGCTCGAACGCGTCGAGGTGCTTCCAGTGGGTCGTGGCGTGCAGCCCGTCCAGTACGCCCGCCGCGGCCAGCGCGAACGCGCCCGTGCAGATCGACACCACACGCGCGCCGCGGTCGCGGGTTTCGGCCAGTGCGGCGAGCGCGGCGTCCGGCAACGGGAGGATCGGTTCGAATCCCGGCACGATCACGGTGTCGGCGGTGCGCACCTGTTCCAGTCCCCCGGCGGCGATCAGGGCGAAGCCCGCGGTGGTGGCCACCTGCGCCTCCAGCGCGCACAGGGTCACCTCGTAGGAGGTTTCCGGCCGGGTGGTGAAGATCTGCGTCGGGATCGCCAGATCGAGCGGGGTGACCCCGTCCAGCGCCAGAACTGCTACTCGATGCACTGTCATGGCAAGAATCTATCGAAGTATGGAATTTTTGCCTCTCACCAGGTCAGGGCGGTCACGGCCAGGCTGAAGACATGACCGCACCTACCCACGAGGCGACCGCCGACCCGATCACGCTGCCCGGCACACCGCTCGCAGACGCCGTCATCGACCTCATCCGACCGGTGGAAACGCCGTCCGTCTTCAACCACAGCATCCGCACCTACCTCTTCGCCCGGCTGGTTGCCGGCCGCCTCGGCCTGGCCGTCGGCCACGACTACGACGACGACGTGCTGTTCGCCGCCTGCGCCCTGCACGACCTCGGCGTGGCCTCGGACGGCCCGCACACCCAGCGCTTCGAGGTCGAGGGCGCGGACCGGGCCGCCGCGTTCCTCATCGACCGCGGAGTGCCCGCAGCCGACGCCGACCAGGTCTGGCAGGCCATCGCCCTGCACACCTCCCCGGGCATCGCGGAACGCCGCGGCACGCTGTGCGTACTCGTCCGCGCAGGCGTCACCCTCGACTTCGGCGGCCCCGTGGGCGCCGACCACCTCGACGACGTCACCGACGAGCAGGCCGACGCCGTGCACGCCGCCTACCCACGCCTCGACATGGTCCGCTCACTCACCGACGCGATCGTCGCGCAGGCCGCGAACAACGCGAAGAACGCACCCCGGTACGCGATCCCCGGCGAATTCCTCCGCGAACGCGAGACCTTCGGCCGGACCCGACTGGAGCACGCCAGCCGTACGTCCCGCTGGGGCAATTGACTCCACGGACTCCACTCCCCCGTCAACGAAGAAAAGGAATCCCCGCAATGACCGTCCACACCGTCGAAGTCCCCGAGGACAACGCAGTCTTCGGGACGACCACCGCCGCCTTCGCGAGCTTCGGCTATTCCGCAGCGGTCCGCGCGCACGGCCTGTTGTTCATCGCCGGCACGATCGGTCGCCGCGCCGACGGAACCATCCCGGACACCATCGAAGAACAGACCGAGATCGCCATCCGGAAGATCGAAGAGATCCTTCGCCTGGAGAACCTCGACACGTCCGCCCTCGTCGACGTCACCAGCTACCACGTCGACATCCGCCAGCATCTGCCCGGCTTCGTCGAGACCAAACAGCGCCTCGTCGCACCGCCCTACCCGACCTGGACGATCATCGGCGTCAGCGGCCTCGCCAGCCCGGGCCTCCTCGTCGAAATCCGCGCGACCGCCGCGTATCCCGACGCCTCCCGGTAGCCCGCCACACCGCCCCCGAAGCCCTGCGCCCCGCGTCACGCGCCCGGCCCGACAAGGACGCCCGCCGGGCCGGGCGGACGGGGTCACTTCGGGGGCTGCAGGCCCCAGCCCCGGATGGTGTCGTCGATCAACGAGTCCAGCGGCCAGAAGTCCCCCAGCGAAGGGAAGACGAGCACGGCCACGAACAGCAGGACGCCGACCAACATCAGCCGCAGCGGGAATCTCCAGCCCCACTCCCAGTCGTCGAACCGCCCCCAGGCGAAGGCGTGAACCGCGCGCAGGCCAACGCAACCCAGCAGGCTCCCCAGAAGGAACGAAACGAACCAGAGGGCATCGTTCACCAAGTAGGTGTAGGGCAACTCCCTCGGCGGGGTGCTGTGCACCGCACGGATCCCCAGCCCGTCAAACATCATCACCCCGTACAACACCACCACCAGCGCCGTCAGCGGCACGTACGGCCAGCGCCGGACGAGGTGATCGACCCGGGCACCGAGATCCACGGACGCCGGCGCGGCGCCCACGCCTTCGACACCTCCACCCGCACCCGCACCGGCACCGGCACCGGCACCGGCATCGACATCCACGTCCACATCTCTGGCAATGTCCTCGCCCGCGGAATTGTCCGCGAGCTGTCCGCGGACAATCCGCTGGTGAACCACTGGCAGGTCAAGGCGGATCCGCAGGTCGTCGAGGGCGACGCGAGCCTGGGCGAGGTAGGTCTCGCTGTCGGACAGCAGTCGGTCGCACTCCTGCGCCGTCAAGGTGGACGAGTCCGCCTGCCGAGGCTGTCCCTGCGGCAGGGACAGGCCAACCGGCCAATCACCGGGAGCGAGCAGACGGCGATAGAGCTCCCCCTGGGCGTGGGCGGCGAGGTGGACGTCCTCGGCTTCGTCACGAGCCTGCCGGGCCTCCGCCAGCCGCTGCTCGGCCAGCTGCAACCGCACCTGATACAGGCGCCGCCGGTCGACGGCGGCCTGCTCTTCCAGTTCCTGGTACCGCTGCCGGACCCCTTCGTACTGAGAAGTGAGGTTGCCGACGACGTTCAGCAGCATCATCACCAGCTGCATGGCGCCGAGCAGGGTCTTCTGGGCGTCGATCTGCCCTTGCCGGGCCTCGTCCAGGCGCTCGCGCAGCTCCCCTGCCGGCAGTCGTCGCACGGCCTCGGGAAGTTTCCCCGCGGCGGCCTGCTCGGCGCGCTCCAGCAGCCGCAGCCCCTCGGCGACCTTCTTCGCCTGCAGCCGCGGTTCGCGGACGAGTTCCTGCACCAGCTGCTTGATCAGCCAGTCGGGGATGCGCCGCGTCCCGTTGCGGAACTCGGCCCACTTCGTCTTGTTGTAGGGGAAGCGCTCGCCCAGCTGCCGAGTGGTCAGACCGCGGGTGAGGTTCTTCAGCCAGCGGGCCAGCGCGGCGTCCTCTTCGGTCTCCGCCCGCAGGACCGTGGGACGGCCCCGCCCCCGACCTCCGGAGCCCTTCGCGGCATCCATGGCCCCTCCCCTACGCAGTACCCCGTATTTGTCCGCGACCGACCTGCGCCGTCGGGTTCCGCCTGAAGTGGACAAGTGGATCAGGAGGCACGGTCACTTCACAACAACTCCCACCGATTCCCCGGAGGTTGAACCGTGAAGCGCACCACCTGGCCCTACGCCGTCACCGCCATCGTCGCCCTCGCCATCCAGACCGGCTGGGCTCCGCAGGACGTACTGCCCCTGGTGACGACCCTCCTCATCCTGATCGGCCTGGTGATCTCCATCGACAACACGCCACCGCAGTGAAGCAGCCTGCCCACATCCGGGCGCGTACCCAACACGGCGCGTGCCCGGAGCAGTTGGCCTGTGGAATAGACCGGCCCGCCGAAGTCCCAGGCGGCCTCCCGCGCGCCACCGGCCCTGTGGGCAGAACGGCGGGCGCCGTTCGGCCAAGCCGCCTTGATTCACCCTTTTGAGGTAGATCACCAACTATCGGCTCGGAATGCCTAATCTCCTTGTAAAAAAGGGGAGTTCGCCGATTTCTTGCGAGGGAAGGGCTCCCGATGTCTCGCCGATTCATGCGCTATGCCACTCTTGCGTCCGCTGCCGCGGTCGCGTCCGTCGGTTCACTGCTCGCCGCCCCTGCAGTGGGGGCGATCGCCGCGGCTGACGCGCCGGTGATCGTCACCTCGGGCTGGTCCGGGCGGGCCCAGACCGCCTATGCGACCTGCCCGGCAGGCACCACCTTGGTGGGCGGCGGTTACGACTCCAAGCCGGTGCACCTCGGCAACGGAGCGAACGCCGACGCGGTCAACGCCAACGCCCCCTCCACATCAAAGCCCAACACCTGGGCCGTGCGCATGGACGACGGCACCGCCAACGCGTATGCCATGTGCAGCAAGGACTCCGGCCAGGCACCCCTCGTCGTCACCTCCGACTGGTCGGGCCCCGCCGAGACCGTGTACGCCACCTGTCCGGAGGGCACCACACTGGCCGGCGGCGGATACGACTCACAGCCCGTTCACACCGGCAACGGCGCCATCGCCGATGCCGTCAACGCCAACGCCCCCTCCTCCTGGAAGGCGAACACCTGGGCCGTCCGCATGGACGGCGGCAGGGCCAGGGCCTACGCCATGTGCACCAAGTGAGGGCAGGCGCACAGCGGCAGTTGGTGGTGGCGTGACGTATTGAAAGGGTCCCTTCCTCATTGAGGAAGGGACCCTTTCGGCGGAGCGCCCGGCAGCCTTGCACCTGCATCTCCCACCACGGAACCCGGGGTGACAGCCCCACCGCACGCCCACTGCGCATGCCGAGCAACCCTCCGGACGATCAACACCCTCGTTCGTATTCGACCTGGTCAAGAGGGTTCCCATCGCCGAAGTCGTGGGTGCGTGCGGTGCCACACTCGATGAAGCCGCGCTTGGTGTAGAAGCGACGGGCTTGCGGAGTGTCGCGCAGCGTCCACAGGTGTACCTGGGCGAACCCGTCGTTGCGCAGGTGACGCAGCGTCTCGGTCATCAGTGCGGTGGCGATGCCGCTGCCCCAGCTGTCGGGGTGGCTGAAAAAGGTGTGGATCTCGGCAAACCCCGGCCGGGTCGCGGAGGGTCCAGAGACGGACATCGCCAGCGGACGGCTGTCGTGTTCGGCCAGCAGGATCGTCGGCGCTCCCTGCGCGAGCCTTTCGTGCCATCGCGTTCGTCTGCTCTGCACCGCACGTGCGGCGAACTCCGGGGCGAAGAAGGGAGCGTAAGCCGCCTCCCAGGCCGTGGCGTGGATCTCGCCGAGGATGTCCCCGTCGTACTGGCAGGCGCGTCGAACCGTGAACATCCGACCAACCTATCCGTCATGCCGCCCAGACCGCCTCCGAATTCACGCCGAGCACTTGAGCCTCGCCAAGGACAAGACTCAGCCCGGAAGGCCGGCCCAACTACACACCGCGCTCCGGCCTGAAATGAGCCACGCCGCCGACGAGTTGTCCGAGTGCGCACGCCGCGCATCCTGCCGTGTCCTGCCGCCCCGTTCTGGCCAATGAGCGGTTCCGTACTGCGAAAGCGACCGGCCCGGGTTGCCGGGCGCCCACGCCCGTCACGTGGAGGCATGACGAGGAGAGCGCAGCGCGCCGTCGAGCCAGGCCCTGCCGGATTCGTCCTCAAGACCAGGTCGGCGACGGCGTACGCGCGATCACGGCTTACGCCGGGGCTTTCAGGGCCGGCGGGTCAGAAGGTCCGACGGGCTGACGCCACGGGGAGCGGGCGCGCCCGAAGCCCGTCGGCTCAGGCATTGAGGGCATGCCCGGTGGTTGAGTCCACGTGGTCCGGGATCTCGTCGTGGCGATCACCCACGGTCGGTGTCCCGGCAGGTTCGAACATGAGGATTGCGGCGCCGGACGGAGCGTACGGCTTGTGCTCCGTGCCTCGGGGGACGGTGAAGACCGCGCCCTGCGAGAGCAGGACGGTGCGTTCCCCTTCGGGCTCACGCAGGCAGATGTGCAGCTCGCCGTCGAGTACGAGGAAGAACTCGTCGGTGTCGTCGTGGACGTGCCAGATGTGTTCCCCCTCGACCTTGGCGACGCGGACGTCGTAGTCGTTGACACGCGTGACGATGCGGGGGCTCCACAGGGCGTCGAAGGAGGCCAGGGCCTTGCTGAGGGGAATGGGTTCGCTGCTCATGGGCCCATCGTGAGCCGTTTCGCACGGCGGGCGTGAGTGCTAGGAATTGCACATGTCGAAAGAATCCTCGCAGGCAGTTCACGCGGCGGGCCCCCATCGGATCGTCGTCATCGTGGACGAGAACTCGAACCCCTTCGAGCTCGGCTGTGCGACCGAGGTCTTCGGTCTTCGCAGACCGGAGATCGGCCGGGACCTTTACGACTTCAGGCTCTGCTCCCCCGAACCCCGCACCCTGATGCGAGACGGATTCTTCACGCTCACGGGGGTCGTCGATCTGGAAGCGGCCGACGCGGCGGACACCTTGATCGTCCCCAATCGCCCGGACATCGAGATGCCCCGCCGTCCCGCCGTGCTCGATGCCGTCCGGCGGGCACACGCTCGCGGCGCGCGCCTGGTCGGCTTCTGCAGCGGCGCCTTCACCCTGGCCGAGGCCGGAGTCCTCCACGGGCGCCGGGCCACCGCGCACTGGCAGTGGGCGGATTCCTTCCGGGCTCGCTTCCCCTCCGTCCGGCTCGAACCGGACGTGCTGTTCGTGGATGACGGCGACATCCTCACCGCCGCGGGCAGCGCGGCTGCGCTCGATCTTGGGTTGCACATAGTCCGCCGCGACTATGGTGCGGAGGTCGCCAACTCCGTGAGCCGACGGCTGGTCTTCGCAGCGCACCGGGATGGTGGGCAACGGCAGTTTGTGGAACGCCCCATGCCCGACCTGCCAGACGAGTCCCTTGCGCCTGTCCTGGTTTGGGCCCAGGAACGGTTGGACTCACCGCTCACCGTTTCTGATCTTGCGGCGCGTGCGGCGGTAAGTCCGGCGACACTGCATCGCCGCTTCCGGGCGCAACTGGGCACAACGCCGCTGACGTGGCTCACGGGGGAACGACTTGCCCTGGCGTGCCGGTTGATCGAACGAGGTGAATCCCGCTTCGAGATCGTCGCACGGCGCAGCGGGCTTGGCACCGCTGCTAATTTGCGCACGCTGATGCGCCGCGAGACCGGTATCACTCCATCGGCATACAAGCGCCGGTTCGGGCCGGAAATGAATTGACGGTGGGCACCTCTTTCCTCCGAACCACGAGAACGCGCTTCACCGTCGACTGTCGCCGGAGGCGAGTCCGAGGAAACTGCCGCACCTCGCCCGCAGCGGAATAGGAGTCTCCGAACGGGTACGTGGACGATCTCGCTGTCGGGCTCAGGGGCCAGCTCCTGGTCGTCGTCGACGTTCTTCTCGAACTCCGGCCCGGGGGCCGGTGCGACGGGGCGGGCGGGCTACCGGTGGAGTGACCGAGACGTCACCGTCGGGCCTCAGGCTTCGGCTCCGGCGAAGTAAGCGACGACCGCCTGCCATGCCCACCCCCACTCCCGCTTGCGGACCCAGGCTCTGGTCGTCACATCCGAGTGCAATTGCCGTGCGGTAGACGCCCGCCGCTCCGCTTCTGGGGCCCTGGGCGTGGCGACGGCTGCCGCGACCTCGCGGCTGGGCACGACGGTCGAGTTGCCGATGCCCACACCGGGTCAGTCCCGCCCCAAGTCCAGCAGTAGGGTGTCGTCGCACCACGGCTCGGCACAGGCGTGCTGGCGTGGTAGCGCACGGCCGATTGGCGAGCTCACCAATTCCGAGATCGGAGTGCCAGCTGTAGTTGCCTTTCAGGCACCGGGTCGTGAGCAAGGAACGTCGACGCCGCGGGAGAACTCGCGTAGCCAGGCGCCCAGGCCAGTGCAGGAGGTCTACTACGTGGGGAGGTCGCACTACTCGTGAGACGAGCCTTGAGAGGATCATGTCGAGGATGACGATCGCGGACATAGCCATGGTGACGGGCGCGAACCAGGGGATCGGGCGAGAGGTGGCCCGGCAACTCGCAGCTGCGGGCATGGTGGTCTATCTCGGTGCCCGAGATCTGGAACGGGGCCGTGCTGCCGCACGGGAGTTGTCGCCTGAAGGCGACGTGCGGTTCGTGCCTCTGGACGTGGCAGACCAGTCGCAGGGCGACGCTGCGGCCCAAACGATCGAGGCAGAGTGGGGCAGGCTCGACGTACTGGTGAACAACGCGGGCATCGGCGGCACCCGCCCGACAGTGGAAGAGACCACCGCAGACGATTTCGCGGAGGTCATGGACGTCAACCTGCTCGGCGCTGTCCGGACCACGCACGCCCTTCTGCCTCTGTTGCGCAAGGCCCGGCGTCCGCGCATCGTGAACGTCACGAGCGGCCGCGGGTCGTTCACCATCAACGACGACCCACAGCGTATGGAATCCCAGTTGCAGGGCCTGGTCTACCCGGTCTCGAAGGCGGCCTTGAACATGCTCACCTACCAGTACGCCCGCGCCCTGCCCGGCTTCCGCATCAACGCCGTCGATCCGGGGTTCACCGCGACCGCGCTCAACAACCACACCGGCACCAGCACGCCCGCGCAGAGCGCCGCGACCATCGTGCGCCTCGCCCTGGCGATCGACGGTCCCAGCGGACGTCTCTTCGACTCCACAGGTCAGATCGGCTGGTAGCGCAATTCGCCGACTTGGGCCACTTCACCCGGCCCGCTTTCCAGTCACACACCGACGAGCCGTCAAAGCCGCCGACCTTCCCGGTCACATCTCCAAGGTCCTGATTCACTGCATCAGCAAGGGAATCGGAAAGGACATCGCCGGCACGACGGCCGAGACGCTCACGTGGCTGCTGCACCCTCGCCATGGCGCGGACCCCAAGCGGTTCTTGCGCGTGGACCAGTGCGACGTCACGGCCTACGCCGTCGCCGCACCCCAAGGCGAATGGGGCAGGCGTGAGCGGCCGCCCCCGCCCCGCCGCACTCGTGCCGCTACGGGCCCCATCCCCCCTCCCTACTAGGGCAGTTCGCCGCGTACCAGGGCCTCGGCGAACGGCTCTCCGGTGGTCTGGGCGTAGGTCATGCGTTCCCGCACTTCCCTGCGGGTGCGGGGGCGGTAGCCCGGGCCTCCGCAGCAACTCTTGTGGAAGCGCACTCCGGCGTGGAGCAGCACGGAGAGCGTGCGCCAGGCGGAGGTGTCCCGCCTCTTGGGCGCCGCGAAGGCGGAGCCGACGTGGATCAGTGGTTCCGCGCAGCGTGGACAGACCCGGTCGTGGTCGTAGTGAGCGGGGTGGGGCTGCTTGTACGAAGCGCGGCAGGGCAGGCACACGTATGAGGTCTTTCCAGACGGCATGGAGCAAGCGTAGAGCGGCCAAAGGCCTGCCAGTCACCGCCGCTCGTCCGTACCGCCTCCACCCCACGAGTAACGGAACAACGCGGTGTGGCCAGTAACCGCCGTCCGGTCGGTGAGGGTGCGGCGCACACGGCGCCGAGCGTGCCGGCAGCGGCGGTCGACGCCCAGTACCCCGCACCCCACCCACGTGCAGGTTCAGGTGCAAAAGCGAAGCGCAGCCCGATCAGCACCCCGGCCGTTCGCTCAGGCCAAGGAGAGGAACAGCTTTTCCAGTCGGGCGCGCATGCGGTCGCGGTCGTCGGGGGCGGCCGGGTCGACGTCGGTCAGGCAGTGTTGCAGGCCCGTGGCGATGATCGCGAAGCCGGCGCGGTCCAGTGCGCGGGAGGCCGCGGCGAGCTGCGTGACCACCTCCTCGCAGTCGCGCCCGTCCTCGATCATCTTGATCACCCCGGCGATCTGCCCCTGGGCCCGGCGGAGCCGGTTGAGGACCGTCTTCAGTTCGTCGGCCGCCATCGTCAGTTCCACGAAACCTCCCGTTGGTATACCCCTGTGGGTATTCTACGAGAGGGGGGCCACCCATGAGAACGGAACGATCTCCATGAGCACTGCTGCCGAACTCACCCCGGACGAGGCCCGTGCCCGCCTGGGCGCGCTGACCGTCGTCGACGTGCGCACGCCCGGCGAGTACGCCACCGGCCACCTCCCCGGCGCGCACAACGTCCCGCTCGATCACCTCGACGCGGCGCTGGGCGCCCTGCGGAGCGCGGCCGAGCGTGGCGAGTTGCTCGTCGTCTGTGCCTCCGGTGTCCGCTCCGCCCGGGCGCACCAGCGGCTGGCGGAGCACGGCGTTCCGGCCCGCACGCTCGCTGGCGGCACCGAGGCCTGGGCTCGGCTCGGGCACGACGTCCACCGCCCGGCACGGGCGCGCACCGCCTGGGCGATGGAGCGGCAGGTGCGGCTCGCGGCCGGCTCGCTCGTGCTGGCCGGCCTGCTCGTCGGGCGCCGCCGGGCCGCCGCCCGCTGGCTGTCCGCGGGCGTCGCCGGGGGCCTGGTCTTCTCCGCCGTCACCGACACCTGCGGCATGGCCCGCGTGCTCGCCAAACTCCCCCACAACCGGCCCCGCGCCGTCGATCTGGACGCCACGCTGGCCGCCCTCGGCGGCTGAGGTCGCTCGCTCGCCTGGACGTCCCGCACCCTCCCTGTGTTAAGAAAGCGTCAAGGGAAAGTCAAGAAGAGTGCAGCGAGGAGTGGGGAACGCGTGACGGGGCGGGAGCTGCCCGAGGAATTCCTGGCCGGGTACGCGGGGGTCCTCACCGATGTGGCACGGACCGGGCGACGGCTGAGTCGCGAGGAACTCCAGGCCCGCCGCGCCGCTGGCGAACGGGCCGCGGAGGCGGGACACAGCCTGCGGGTGCTGGTCAACGCGCATCTCGCCGTCGCCCGGGCGGCCTGGCCGCGGTCCGCCTCGGCACCGGCCGACAGCGTGCTGGCCGCGCTCGCCCAGGCCGTGGACGCGCTGGCCGGCGGCTACGAGCGGGCCCAGCACCTCGCGGTGCGCCAGGAGGAGGCCGCGCGGCGGGAGTTCATCGACGACCTGCTCTACGGGGGCAGCGACCTGGGGCGGCTGGCGGAGCGGGCGGAACGTTTCGGGCTGCGGCTCTCGCACGCCCACGCCGTCGCGGTGGCCGAGGGCCCGGCGGCGTACACGGACGCCGACCCGGTGGTCCGGCGGGTGGACCGGGCGCTGGTGGGGCGGTTCGGGGACCGGCAGCTGCTGCTGACCACGAAGGAGGGTCGGTTGATCTGCATCGCCCCGGGCGATCCGGCTCAGGTGTTGGCGCACTTCGCGCACGAGGCGCGCGCCGCCACCGGCGGCGGCCGGGTCGCGGTCGGGCGGACGCACGGCGGCGCCCGGGGCATCGTCCAGTCCTACGAGGAGGCGCTCAACGCGCTGGAGCTGGCCGAGCGGATGGGGCTCGACGATCCCGTGCTGCACGCCGCCGACCTGCTGGTCTACCCGGTCCTCACCCGGGACCGGCAGGCCATGGCGGACCTGGTGCACAGCACGCTGGGCCCGCTGCGGGAGGCCCGGGGCGGGGCCGGGCCGCTGTTGGAGACCCTCGCGGTGTACTTCGACTCGGGATGCATAGCGGCGGAGGCGGCCCGGCGGTTGTCGTTGAGCGTGCGGGCGTTGACCTACCGGCTGGCGCGGGTGCACCAGCTCACCGGCGCCGACCCCGCCGATCCGGTGCACCGGTACACCCTGCACACGGCCGTGATCGGCGCCCGTCTGCTGGACTGGCCCGCCCGGGAGCTGTGAGCCGGGGGCGGTGCCCCGGGAGCCGTGCGCGGGCGGCCGGGCCGCGGGCCGTCAGTGGATGAGGCCGAGGACGAGCAGGACCGCGCCGGCCAGGGCGGCGAGGCCGGCGCCGATGCCGTAGCCGAGCACCCGGTGGTTCTCGGCGCGCAGCAGTTCCTCCTCGGACTTGAGCGAGAGCACGAAGACGCCGCCCTCGGCGGGCGCGCCCAGGGCCAGTCCGCCGCCGGTGTCACTGGCCTCGCCGTGGACGTAGCAGCGGCTGCCGGGCCGGACGATCCACTCCTCCCGCCGGTAGCCGAGGGTGCCGTTGCCGCCGCCGAGGTTGAGGCTGAGCGGGCCGATGTTGAGGCGGTTGCCGCCGTCGGCGTGCGGGTCGAAGCGGTCGAGGACCTTCTCCGCGCCGATGAAGTCCTCGTCGCCGGGTCGGATCACCAGCCGGCCGGTGGCGTCCTCGACGAAGAAGGCGGTGGAGCTGGTGTGTGCGGAGACCACCTCGGTGCTGGTCCGGCGGCGGCGGTTGCCGTTGCCGTCGCGGTACCGCTCCTCGTACTTGCGGGTGATCTTGTGCCGGTGCCAGACGCACTCCGCGTTCTCCAGCTCGGAGCGGAGCGCGCCGTTCTTGTGCGGGCGGGCCTGGCCGACGACTTCGCAGCGGTAGCGGAAGTGTCCCGCGCCGGCGGCCGTGGCGGCCGCCTCGTGCAGGGCCCGGACCTCCTCGACCGGGAGGGTTTCGGTGCGCTCCATGACGCGGGCCCGGGTGTTGGCCAGGCGCGCCAGAAAAGCGCAGCAGCCCGCCACCACCAGGCCCACCAAACCCACCCAGATCACAACGTCTTCCCTCCGCCCGGTTCCGCCTCGGTCGCGCGACCCTACCCGGGGTCGCCGGCACCGGGGCAATCGAGGGGCGTGGGCCGGGGGCGGCCTCCTAAGCTCGCGGCATGACCCATGACATGTCCACTACATTCCTGTGGTTCGCCGATGTCGCCGCGCTCATCAACGTGACACCGGGCCTGGACACCCTGCTCGTCCTGCGCACCTCCGTCGCCCACGGCCGGACCGGCGGGCGGGCCGCCGCGCTCGGCATCCTGGCCGGGTGCCTGGCCTGGGGCGTGGCCACCGCCGTCGGCCTGACGGCGCTGCTGACCGCGTCCCGGGTGGCCTTCGACGTGCTGCGGATCGGCGGCGCCGGCTACCTGGTGTGGCTGGGCTGTTCGGCCCTGTGGCAGGCCCGGCGCCGCCCGGCCGGCGACGCGACGGGCGCCGGCACGGCCGTGGCGGCCGCACCGGCGCCGGCGCCCGCGGCGGCGCCGGCGCCCGCGGCGGTGCCGGCCTCGACCGGGCAGGCGCGGCGGGCCGCCTTCCGGGCCGGTGTCGGCACCAATCTGCTCAACCCCAAGGCAGGCATCTTCTACCTGAGCCTGATCCCGCAGTTCGTCCCGCACGGCGCCCCGGTGTTCCGCACGACCCTGCTGCTCACCGCGGTCGACGTCCTCGAACTGGCGCTGTGGTACTGGATCGTCACCACGACCGCCGCCGCCCTGGGCGAGCGGGTCCGCCGCCCGTCTTTCCGGCGGCGGATGGAGCAGGTCGGCGGCGTCGCCTTCTTGGGGTTCGCCGCCAACCTGCTGCTCGCGGAACGGGCCTAGGGAGCCGCCCGGTTCAGGCCGCGCCCTGCTCCTTGCGGCGCCGGAGGGCGAAGAAGGTGCCGGTGGCGCCGGCCGCGACCGCGGCGGCGGCGATGCCCACGGGCACGACGGGGAAACCGGACGGGTCGTCGACGGCCGCGGCGTTCTGCATCGCCGGGCCCGCGGTGATGCTGGTGCGGACCGGCTTGACCGGGCGGATCGGGCCGACGGACTTCACCGAACCGTCGGCGTTCAGCAGTACCTGCTTGCCGTTGGGGTGCCGGAAGTCGAACATCGAGGTCAGCGCGCCGGCGCGGGCGTCGAACGAGGCGTCACCCAGGCGCCCGGTGTGCCAGTTGTCCTCGATGAACTTGATGATCGAGGTCTGCTCGGTGGCCGTGTGGTCGATGTGGTTGGTCTTGCTGTAGGGGGAGATGACCAGCAGCGGCTGGCGGGTGCCCGGGCCGCAGCGGTCCTGGTAGCCACCGGCGGCCGCCGGTCCGGACTGGCAGGCCGGGCTGTCGGTGGACTTGCCGTTGGAGCCGGCGGCGGTGTCCTTGGAGCCGTTGCGCGGCTTGGCGAAGGTGTGGTCGTACCAACCGTCCGAGTCGTCGTAGGCGACGACGACGGCGGTGTCCTTCCACTGGGGCGCCTGCTGGATGCGGTTGATCTGGTCGACGAGGAAGTGCTGTTCGTCGATCGGGTCGGAGTTGCCGGCGTGGCCGTCCTGATAGGCGGGGGCCTTGAGGAAGCTGACGGCGGGGAGCTTGCCCGCGCGCAGGGCCGCGTCGAAGTCGGTCAGGTCGTAGTTGTGGTTGGCCTGGCCGGCGTGGCCGATCTCGTCGACGCTCTTGGGCGGCAGGTGGTGCGGGTTGGCCGTGGACTTGTAGTACTGGAACGGGGCGTGGTGCGGGCTGTAGTCGACGACGGCCGCTCCCCCGACGTTGGCGTGCGTGGTGCCGCCGCACTTGGCGTAGTGGCCCTGCTGGCCGTTCCACGGGGTGCTGGGCCGGAAGCCGCCCTGGAACCAGCCCCAGCTGACCTTGCGGGCGTTGAGCAGGTCACCGATGTTGCGGCCCTGCATGGCGGCGAGCGCGCTCTTGCCGGTGTGGTCCTTGTTGGCGCAGTCGTCGTAGGCCGGGTCCGGGTCGTTGATCATCGTGCCGACGCCCTTGGCGTCGGGCGACTGGACGGCGTAACCGTCCGGCTTGGCGGTCTGCTTGGGGTCCTCGGTGCCCGAGGCCGGGTCGGTGGAGATCACGCCGTGCGTCTGGCCGGAGACCAGGTTGATGGCGCCCGGGCTGGAGGGACCGTAGACCGAGCCGAAGGAGCGGTCGTTGAGGGCGTAGTGCTGGGCGTAGTTCCACAGGCCGGTGACGGTGTTGCCGTCGTAGTAGTCCATCACCAGGCCCGGCTCGCCGAAGAGACCGCCGGAGCACTTCCCGGAGTCGGTGTTCTGCACGAACGCGTCGGCCTTGCCGCCGTTGTAGGCGTACTGCTCGGGGCCGTACTCGTGGTTCTGGTCGCAGGTCATGGCCTGCTGCGGGGTGAGCCGCTTGGGGAGGTACTGGTTCGGGTTGTGCTTGAGCAGCCCGGCGGTGCGCAGGTTGTCGACGTCCCGGGGGGTCTTCGGGGACGGGGTGAACTTCGTCCCGTCGGTGTTGGCCGCCTGGGGGTAGGTGGCGAAGTAGTGGTCGAACGAGATGTTCTCGTCGAAGAGGACGACCACGTGCTTGATGGGGGTGGCGGTGCCGGAGGGACCCGGGTGCGGGCCGCCGGCGGCGAGGGCGGGGGCTCCCCCGCCCAGCGCGGCGAGCGCCACGGCGCCGGTCACGGCCCCCACGATCCGTATCGCTTGGCTCTTTCCCCTGTTGGCCATCTGGTTCTCATCCTCCGGGCGGTTTCCAATTGCTCCGTACGGCCGGATGCTCTGCCGGACGGACGGCGGCGGGGCAGAGCCATGATGGCGGGTGGGTGAACACCGGGTCAGGTATCCCGGGGCAAAGCTTGACCGGCTGTTGACCCTCGGTGCCTCGGACGGCTCGTGCCTCCGTTGTACGCGAGCGGGGGCGCGGGGCCGGGCGACCGGGCCGGGGCCGCTACGCCAAGAGCGCCCGGCCGTACCAGTCGGCGCGGTCCCGCACGCCCGGCAGCGCGAAGAAGTAGCCGCCGCCGAAGGGCGTGACGTAGTCGACCAGCGGTTCCCCCGCCAGGCGGCGCTGGACGGTCTCGAACTGGCGGGCCAGGTCCTGCTGGTAGCAGCAGAAGAGCAGGCCCATGTCGAGGTTGCCGTTGCCGTCCATGCCGCGGTCGTAGTTGTAGGCGCGGCGCAGCAGCCGCTGTTCGGTGGTGTCGGCGGTGCGCGGATTGGCCTTGCGGATGTGGCTGTCCAAGGGGATGACGTCGCCCTTGGGGTCGCCGGGGTAGTCGGGGGCGTCGAACTCGCCGTTGCCGTCGAGCGGGGCCCCGGTCTCCCGGGCCCGGCCGAACATCCGCTCCTGCTCGGTCAGCGACACCCGGTCCCAGAACTCCACCAGCATCCGGATCAGGCGGACGACCTGGTAGCTGCCGCCGACCGCCCAGTCCGGCTCGCCCGCGCCCCGGCCGACCCAGACCAGGTCCGTCATCTCGCGGGCCGAGCCGGGGTCGGGGTTGGCGGTGCCGTCCTTGAAGCCGAAGAGGTTGCGGGGGGTGCCGGTGGGGCGGGGCGGGCTGGCGAAGCCGTCCAGGCGCCAACGGACCTGGAGGCCGCCACGGGTGTGGCGGGCGACGTCGCGCAGGGCGTGCAGCACCGTGTCGGTGTCGTCGGCGCACAGTTGGAGGCTCAGGTCGCCGTGGCACCAGTCCGGCTGGAGGTCGTCGTCGGGGAAGGCCGGCATGGTGGTGAGGCGGCGGGGCGCGCGGGCGTGCAGGCCGAACCGGTCGTCGAAGAGCGCCGCGCCGACCCCGACGGTGACCGACAGCGCACCGGCCGGGAGTTGGGGTCCGAGGATGCCGGAGTCGGCGGGCGGTCCGGTGATGCCGAGCGGGTCCGGGACGCCGCCGCCGGTGAGGAAGCGGGCCCGTTCGGTGAGGGTGCGCAGCAGGTCGGCCAGGTCCCGGCGGCCCTCGGCGGTGACGTCGAAGGCGACGAACGCGGTGACGCGGCGGGGCGGGGTGAGGACGGCGGCCTGGTGCGGTCCGTGGAAGGGGACGACGGGCGCGGTACCGCCCAGGGGTGCGGTGCCGGGCAGCGGGAGTTGCGGGGCGGGGCCGCCAGCGGGGGCGGGGGCAGGGGCGCGGGCGGGCGCGGCGGCGCCGCCGGCCGCGAGTCCGGCGCCGGCCAGCGCCGCGCCGCGCAGGAACCCGCGCCGCGCGAAGCGGCGGGCGTCCTTGGCGCCGTCGTCCGTCGTACCGTCGCCGTCGTGCCGGGCGTCGTTCACACCGTCCTCCGCGGATCGCACAGGGTGGCCACCGAGGCCAGCCGCTCCACCAGATCGCCCACCGCCGCGTTGGTCCGCTCCCGGTCGGGGCGCGTCAGGTCGCCCAGCGGCTGCCAGCCACCGTCCCGGTGGAAGCCGTCGAGCAGCCGCTCGGTCCGCGTCAATTCCCGTTCCAAGGAGGGGAGTTCCGGATAGCGGGTGGTGAGCAGCGGGTGGAGCCGGGCGAGCACCGCGCGGGTGCCGTCGAGGTTGGCGCGGGCGGTGGCGAGGTTGCTGCCGCTGCCGTAGTCGGTGCGTCCGGTCAGTTCGAACTGCGCGGTGTTCTCCAGGATTTCGTGGGCCCGCAGGCCCAGTGCCGCCGGGTCCACCCGGGCCTGCGCCCAGTCGTCGCGCAGGGCCCGGACGGCGTCGGCGAGCGCGCCGGCCGGGGCGCGCAGGCCGGCGGCCGACTCGCCGTGCCACAGGCCGTACTCGACGCGGTGGAACCCGGTGAAGCCGGGGTCGTGGACGCCGCCCGGCAGTCCGGCCGTGGTCCCGTTGATCTTCTCGTCCGCGTCGCCGAACGCGCCGTAGGCGGCGCCCAGTCGCTCGTAGGCGAGGTGGGCGGGCAGCCAGGCGGTGCGGGCGGCCGGCAGGTCGCCGGCGGTGAGCGCGGCACGCAGGGCGTCGGTCCGGTGGACGAGGTCGTCGAGGCCGCCGGCGACCCACTTCTGGTAGTCGAGCGCCGGGGCGATCAGGTCGTGTTGGGTGAGCGGGGCGGCGGCCGGCCCGGCGGCACCGCTGCCGGCGACGCGGACGGTGGGGCCGGTGGTCGCGTTGGCGTCGTCGGGCAGGCAGGTGAAGGCGTACGCGCCGGGGCCGAGCCGGACCCGGAGTTGGCGGGTGGTGCCGGGGCCGATGCCCTCCACCTCGCCGTAGACGGGGCCGCCGTCGGCGCCGCGGAGGTAGACCTCGGCGGCGCCGCTGGAGGTGTTGCGGAGGTCGAAGACCTGGGTGCCGGGGCGGGGGTGGCGCCAGCCGCGGCCGCAGTCGCCCGGCGAGACCTCGACGGTGGTGTGCGGCAGGCCGTCGGCGGTGGCCGCGGCGTCGGGGCCGGCGCCGGCGGCCAGCGCGGCGGCGGTGATCGCCCCGGCCACGACCACGGCGCCGCCGGGGCCCCAGACGCGCGGTGACCGCAGTCGCCGCAGGCCGGCTCGTGGCACGGGGCCTCCTGGGGTCGTACGGGACGGATCGGGGGGGAGGGACCCGCGGTCGCTCCGTCGCACATGCTAGGCAGCCGCGGCGCCGCCGAACATCCTTCCGGCGTGCTGGACACCAAGAGTTTCCCCTGGTTTCACTTCCCGGCCGGGCCGCGCGGGCGGGCGGCCACGCTCGGTCCGGTCGCGGGAATTCCGCGGGACGGGGCGATGAACCTACCGCTCCACTTAGCCGTCTACAGTCCTGTAGACATTGAGTGAGCAGGGAACGTGCGCCACGCGCGCCGGAAGGGCGGAACATGACGATCGGACAGCCGGACGGCACGGCGGTGGCACCCCCCGGACCCCCCGAACCCGCCGGGGCGCCCGCGCACACCACGGCACCCGGCCGACGCCCGGGCGTCCCGCCGGGCCGGAGCAAGGTCCCCGAGGTCGCGGCCCTGTTCTGGCTGGTGAAGATCCTCACCACCGGCATGGGCGAGACCGCCTCGGACTACTTGGGGCGCACGCTCGGGCCGATACCCGCCGGCGCCCTGGGCTTCGCGGCGTTCGTCGTCGCGCTGGTGGCGCAGTTCCGGGCGACCCGCTACCGGGCCGGGACCTACTGGACGGCGATCGTCATGGTGAGCGTCTTCGGAACGATGGCCGCCGACGTCGTCCACGTCATCGCCGGCGTCCCCTACCTGGTCTCCACCCTCGCCTTCGCGGCGGCGCTCGCAGTGATCCTCTTCGCCTGGCACGCCACCGAGGGCACGCTCGCCATCCACAGCATCCGCACCCGGCGCCGCGAGATCTTCTACTGGGCGACGGTGCTCGCCACCTTCGCCCTGGGCACCGCCGTCGGCGACCTCACCGCCGGCACCTTGGACCTCGGGTACCTGCCCTCGGCCCTCGTCTTCGGCGCGCTCATCCTGGTGCCGGCGCTCTCCGGACGCTTCCTCGGGCTGAACGCGGTCGCCGCGTTCTGGGGCGCCTACGTGCTGACCCGCCCGCTGGGCGCGTCGTTCGCCGACTGGATGGGCGTCTCGACGGCCCGCGGCGGCCTCGGTTGGGGCACCGGACCGGTCACCCTGGCCCTCACCGTGCCCATCGTGCTGCTCGTCGGCTACCTCGCGGTGAGCGGGAAGGACACGCCCCAGGAAGCGGCCGACGGCGCCTAGCGGATCGCGACCAGCACGCAGCTGTCGCCGAACTGCCACACCGGGACGACGTGGCCGAAGCCGGCCGCGCGCAGCAGGGCGGTGTGGTCGGACACCGACAGGCCGTTGTCCGCCCCGCCGCCGTCGGCGCCGGCCGGCGGGCTCAGCCGGCGGCGGCGTTCGGCGAGCGGTTCGGCCAGTTCCGGCTCCGCCGCCACCGCCGTCCACCAGGATTCCCAGTCCTCGTGGTCACCGTCCCGCAGCCGCTCCGCGCGCCGGCGCCCGACGTGCGCGGCGAGCGCCGCGGGCACGGTCCCGGACTGCGGCAGGTGGTCGCCGTTGACCAGCGCACCGCCGGGCCGCAGCAGCGCGGCGAGTTGGGCGTAGGTGCGGCGCAGCACGGGCTCGGGGAGGTAGTGCAGCGCGGTCGTCGACACCGCGGCGTCGAGCGGTCGGGCCAGCGCGAGCGCGTCCGTCCAGCCGTCCGCGCCGATCTCCGCGTCCACGTAGCGGGCGGCCGACGCGTGGTGGGTGCGGGCCAGTTCCAGCAGCAGCGGGTCCATGTCGACCCCGACGACCTCGGCGCGCGGCAGCCGTTCGGCGAGCCGGGCGGCGAGCGAGCCCGGGCCGCAGCCGAGGTCGACGACCAGCGGCCTGCGCTGCCCCAGCGTCACGTACTCGACGACGTCGGCGATCACCGTGAACCGCTCCTCACGGTCGATGGCGTACCGCCGTTGCTGTCGCTCCCAGCGCTCCACCCACCACTCCGCGACGGCCATGCTCAGCCCCATCTGGTCGCACCACCCCATCCGTTCCCACCCGCGCCCTACGGGCGATCACGAGGCTACAGGTGGAAACGGTTTCCATTAGCCATAAGGGCTCCCTTTCACTCCGGAGAGGCACCCCACGACGGAGAACGGGCACCGAGGCGACGCGGAACGGGCGCGGAGCGGCACTCATCTCAGGGAAGCGAGCACCGCGAGCAACCGGTCGATCTCCTCGGGGGTGTTGTAGACGTGCAGGCTGATCCGCACGGAGCTGGTCTCGCCCGCCCCCGCCTGGCAGTGGCCGTCCGTGCGCACCATGAACCCGTGGCTGAAGAGGATGAAGCCGAGGTCGCGCGCGCCGATGTCGCGGTGGCGGAAGGTGACGATCCCGCAGCGCTGCTGGACCGGCGAGTCGGCGGCCAGACTGCGCTGGCAGCCCAGCACGTCGTACGCGTCGAGGCGGCGCAGACCGTCGGACAGCCGGGCGGCCAGCGCGACCGTCCAGCGCGCGATCCGGTCGGTGCCCGCGGCGGCCAGCCAGTCCAGCGCCGCCGCCAGGCTCGCGATGCCGGTGGTGTTGGGGCTGCCCTGCCAGCCGCCCGGACGCAGCTCCGGGCCCCGGGACTGCCGCGCCCAGAGCGCCCCGGAACCGGGCAGCGCCAGCGCCTTGTGCCCGGAGAACGCCACGAAGTCCACGTCGAGTTCGGCGACCGAGACCGGCAGGTGGCCGACGCTCTGTGCGGCGTCCAGGCAGATCGGTACGTCCGGCCCGACCGCGCGGCGGACGAGGTGCACGTTCATGTTGCCGCCGTAGACGTGGTGGACGTGGGTGGCGGCCACGAAGCGGGTGCGGGGGCCGACGAGTCGGGCCAGCGCCGCCGGGTCGTAGTCCCCGGACGAGGACTGGTACGGCAGCTCCCGCACCGCGATCCGCACGCCCTGCCGCTCCAGCAGGCGCTGCGCCTCCAGCCAGGGCTCCAGGTTGGCCTCGTGGTCGGCGAACGGGACCACGATCTCGTCGCCGTCCGCGAGGAGCCCGGGCAACCAGTCGCGGGCGACCAGGCGCAGCCCCTCGGTGGTGCCGCTGGTGAAGTGGACCGCCGACCGTGCCGGATCCGGATCGCCGAGGAAACCCTTGACCCGGTCCCGGACGTCGGCCACCAGGGCGGTGGAGGCGTTGGCCCACGGGTAGGAGCCGCGGCCGGCGTTGGCGTGCGCGGCGGTCAACTGCTCCTGGACGGCGTCCAGTACGGCCTGTGGCTTCTGGCCGGTGGCGGCGCTGTCCAGATAGGCCAGCTCCGGGTTGGCGGTGATGATCGGGAACTGGGCGCGCAGGGCGCGCTGCCACGGCCCCAGCTCCGCGAGGAGCGCGGCGCCCTGCCCGGGTGCGGCGATCGAGGCCATCGCGGTCAGTCCCGGACCAGCGGCGCGCCGGCGTCCCGCCAGGCGATGACGCCCCCGGTGAGACTGCGGACGTCGGGATGGCCCATCCGGGTCAGCAGGGCGGCGTAGCGGGCGGACTGCTCGCCGACGGGGCAGACCAGCAGCACCGGCTGCCGGGTGCTGAACGGCAGCCCGCCCCGCACCAGTTCGTCGAAGAGCTCGTCCACGATGTTGATCGCTCCCTCGATGTGCAGTGCGGCGTACGCGAACGGACTGCGCAGGTCGACGACGAGCGGGCGGTCCCGCTCGATCCACTTCTGCGCGTCCGGCGTCTCGACGCCCGGGGCCGCGGCGATCTCGGCGTCCGTCAGGTCGGCCGGGTCGTTGCGGCGCGCCGGCTGGCGGAACAGGTCGGGGCGGCGGCGCTTGGTGTAGCTGAGGTAGCTCTCGATTCGGTCGCAGACGATGAACACGGCCGACCTGCGGACCGGCCCGCCGGCCCCTTGGTCGGACGCCAACTCATCGTCCAGGGAACGGAGGTGACGGACCGTCCCGTAGTACGCGGCGCCGCCGGTGGGGCCGGCCAGGATGCCGCAGCGGCGGGCCAGCGTCAGCATGCCCTCGATGGCCTCGTCGGAGGTCACCGACGCGACCGTGTCGTACGTCGCGGGGTCGAAGAGGCCGACCTCGTGGACCTCGTCCAGGGTGCGGATGCCGGGGATGAAGTCGGACTTCGCGGCGACCAGGCCGACGACCTGCACCCGGGGGTCGTGCTCGCGCAGCACCCGGGCGACCCCGGTGGACGAACCGGCGGTGCCGACGCAGGCGACGAACCAGTCGGGGGCCCGCCCGTCCAGGTCCTTGACGATCTCCGGGCCGGTGCCGGTGGCGTGCGCCTCGGTGTTGCGGGGGTTGAAGTACTGGTCGGTGTGGAGGTAGCTGCTGCCGGGTTCGGACAGTTCCCGGTGGAAGAGCGTCAGCGGGTCCTCGGTGTTGGTCGGGTCCAGGCATTCGCTCTGCCCGGGCAGCTCCTCGATGTCGGCGCCCAGTAACAGCAGCAGGTCCTTGATCTCCGGTATGCGCATCCGGTTGGTGACGCTCTTGAAGCCGAGCCCGTGCATGCCCGCGATCACCGCCAGTGCCTTGGCGGTGTTGCCGCTGGAGAGCTCCACGACCTGGCTGCCGTGCTCCGCGGCGGCCGTCAGGCCCGGCCGCGCCATGTTCCAGGCGGCCCGGTCCTTCACCGACCCGAAGGGGTTGAGCAGTTCCAGCTTGGCGTACAGGTCGATGTGGTGCAGACCGTGGACGGCCGGATCGATCCGTACCAGCGGGGTGTTCCCGATGGCCTCGGTGATGCTCTCGTACCTCATGGCTCTCCCCCTGGACGTGTGATCGGCCAGTACTGCTCGTCGAGGCACCAGCGCCAGGAGCCCTCCTCCTGCCAGGCGGCGACCTTGCGCGCGACGGGCTGGTGCTGCGCGCGGCTGGTCTGGAAGTCCATGCAGTAGCCGGCGGTGTTGGCGAAGACCAACAGCTCGCCGGGGCGGGGCAGTCGGGGCAGGAACACCATCCGACGGGTGATCAGGTCGGCCTCCAGGCACAGGTTGCCCGCGAGGTAGACGCCGGCCGCCGGACCGTCGCCGGCCACCGCACGGACGCCGTCCCGCCCGAGCAGCACCGGGTCCATCAGCACCCCGTGCTCCTCCAAGGCGGCGTCGTCGGCCTTCATCGCCAGGCGCACCAGCGGCTCGCCGCTGTCCGTGCGGCGCACCTGAAGCACCCGGGCGGCCACCAGGCCGCACTGGTCCACCAGCGCCCGCCCCGGCTCGGTGTAGAGGTCGTAGAGGTTCTCCAGCAGGAGGGTGGCCAGGCTCCGGCCGCCGAACGAGGCCGCGGGCAGGGACAGCAGGTCGTCGAGGTAGCGGGCGCCGGCGACCGGGCGGTGGGCCGGGTAGAGGCCCAGCGCGCCGCGCAGCGTGCCCGCGTCGTTGCGGAGCCCGTAGCCGTGGCCGCGCCAGGTCAGCGGCGGGCGGTGGCCGAGCACGGCGGCGGTCAGTTCGGAGGTGTAGCGCTCCCACTGGGCCGCGTGGGCAAGATAGTTGACGCCGAAACCGCCGCCGATGTCCACCGCCTGCGGGCGCAGTCCTCGGTTCCGGCAGGCGTCCAGGGCCCGTACGCAGCCTTCGAGGGCGCGTGCCTTCTCGTCGGCGCTGGTGGTGTCGAGGTGGTAGCCGACGCCGATCAGGTCGAGCACGTCGGCGTGCCGCTCGACGGTCTTCAGCAGGGCGTCCACCTCCCCCGCCGGGGTGCCGAACCGGCTGGGTCGGGTCAGCACCCGGACGCCGGGCCCGTCGAAGGCGGACAGCCGCACCAGCACCCGCATGCGGGCCAGTCGGTGTGCGCGCACCAGGTCCGCCAACTCGTCCAGTTCCGCGGCCGAGTCGGCGTTGACGGTGGCGCCGACCCGGGCGGCGAGCCACAGGAACTCGCGGTTCTTCGGCCCGGTCGCCATGATCCGGTCCGGGGCGAAGCCGGCGCCGAGGGCGTGCTGCAACTCGCCGAGCGAGGCGACGTCGACCGCCGTTTCGGTCGCCGCCAGCCGGCGCAGCAGCGCGCTGGAGCGGTTGGCCTTGTGCGCGTAGAAGACCCGGCCGCCCAGTCGGTGGGTGCCGTACGCGGCACGGAACCGCGCGGCGTTCTCGGCGATCTGGTCGGGCAGCACCACGGCCAACGGCGAGCCCAACGCGTCGACGAGCGAGGGGAGGAGGTCTCCCGCGCCCAGCAGCGCCGCCAGTTGCGGCTCCAGGCGTGGTTCCAGAGACAGCGGCTCCGGAGACGGAGGCACAGCAGCCGCCAAGAGTCCCCCTTCGAAGTGGGCGCGAACTCGACCCGCACGGTTCGCCGTTAACCACTTCCCGCTCCCGACGGCCTTTACGCCCGCCCGTCACGGGCCGCCCGGACTTGGCCCGATGCGGGACGCCGGGGGCGAGCGGGCCGCCGCGGACGGCCGCCGCACCCCGCGGGGAACGCCGAGTGATCCACCCGCAGCGGATTCCCGGCCCACCCGGGCCGACCAGGTACATCATGGGGCCGGACGCCCGACGGAACCCGGGCGAAAGACAGCAGAACGGAGTATGGCGTGACGCGGATACTGGTCATCGGCGGCGGGATCGCCGGCACGGCGACCGCGCTGGCCCTGCACAAGGCGGGGTTCGACGTGACGGTGCACGAGGCGCACCACGACACGGCCGAGGACATCGGGGCGTTCCTGACCCTGGCGAGCAACGGCATGCGCGCCCTGGCGCAGCTCGACGCCTCGCACGTGGTGACCGCGCTGGGCTTCCCGCTGCGCGCGATGCGGGTCCTGGACGCCACCGGCGGCGAACTGGCCCGCGTGCCGCTGGGCGAAGCCGACGACGCGGTCCTGCGGTACCGGTGCCTGCGCCGCGGCGAGGTCAACGCCGCGCTCCAGGCGGAGGCCGTCCGCCGCGGCATCGGGTTCACGCACGGGGCGCGGCTGGTGGCCGTGGAGGACGGTCCGGACCACGTCACGGCGCGCTTCGCCGACGGCGGCGTCGCCACCGGCGACCTGCTCGTCGGTGCGGACGGCCTGAACTCGCTCGTGCGGCGCACGATCGCGCCCGGCGTCGAGCCCGTCTACGCGGGCCAGTCCGTCTACTACGGCTACACCCGCCGCACCCCGGTCACGGAGGACACCGGCCACATCACCATGATCCGCGGCACCACCGCCGCCTTCGGCTCCGCGGTCTCGCCGGACGGCGAGACGTACTGGTTCGCCCGGGTCTCCGGTCCGGCCGTGCCCGCCGAGGAACTCGCGGACCCCGCGCCCGCCCGCTGGCGCGAACGCCTCGTGGCGGCACTGCGCGCGGACACCAGCCCCGCCGCGGACATCGTCGCGGCCTCCACGGACGCCATCCTGGCCACCAACGCCACCGAGATCCCGGCCGGCACCCCCTGGCGCTCCGGACGGACGCTGATCATCGGCGATGCCGCGCACGCCGCGTCCCCGGCGACCGGCCAGGGCGCCTCGATGGCGTTGGAGGACGCCGTCGTCCTCGCCAAGGCGCTGCGCGACCTGCCCGATCTGGACGGCGCGTTCGCCCACTACGAGGCGTGCCGCCGCGCGCGCGTGGAGTACAACATCACCGTCAGCGGGGAGCTGTCCCGCGGCACCCGCAACCCGGCGCAGGCCGGTCGCGCCCCGTCCGCCCAGCGCCCCGGTGACGACACGCTGGTGCCGATGCTGGAGTGGGACCGGGATCTGCGCAGCATCTGCGTCAACGATCGTTGACGTGCGCGTCGGGCGGGCGCACTCTGGGGGTATGGACGAGCGCCCGCTCGTGGTGGTGCACCCGCCGTCGCCGACCGGTGGCCGACAGGTGACGGTGAACGCCGCGCCCCTCGGGACGGCGTACGGGCCGGGCGACGTCGCCGACTTCCTCTCCCGCGCCGGGATCGATCCGGACCCCGTGTGGTTCGAGGACCCGACGGCGATCGACTGGCGCGGCGGCGGCCCGGACGTCTGGGCGGCCTGAGCGTCGGTACGGGCCCGGTCCCCCAAGCGCCGGTCACGCGCACCCGGTGACGCAGCGGGCCCCGGGGTGAGAGAGGGGCCGCGCCTAGCTGGGCGTTGACCCCGCCGTCACGCGCCCGGCGCGGGGTGGTGCGCGCGGGCGCGGAGTTGCCCGTCACCGCTCCGCCTCCCGAGTCCGCGCGGCCCGGGCCGGGGTCGTTTTGGAGTCGGGCCGATTTCTCCATACGATCCGGCGATGATCACCAGAACGATCACCAAACGGATCTCCAGGAGAAGGCTGGCGGCCGGGGTGTGCGGGCTGCTCGCCGCGATGGCGGTGGCGCTGTCGCCCACGCCGGCCGCCGCCGGCGAACCCACCCCCGGAACGGCTCCCGGGGCCGCCCCCAAGGTCGAGTTGACCCTCGACGTCAGCGGCTCGATGCGGGCCCGGGACATCGACGGACAGAGCCGGATGGCCGCCGCGAAGCAGGCGTTCAACGAGGTGCTGGACGCCGTGCCGAAGGACGTCCAGCTCGGCATACGCACGCTCGGCGCCACCTACCCCGGCAACGACCGGCAGGTCGGCTGCCAGGACACCAAGCTGCTCTACCCGGTCGGACCGCTCGACCGGACCGAGGCCAAGACCGCCGTGGCCACGCTCGTGCCCACCGGTTGGACGCCGATCGGCCCGGCCCTCCAGGCCGCGGCCAAGGACCTCAAGGGCGGTGACGGGCAGCGCCGGATCGTCCTGATCACCGACGGCGAGGACACCTGCCAGCCCCTCGACCCCTGCCAGGTGGCCCGGGACATCGCCGCCCAGGGCATCCACCTCACCGTCGACACCCTCGGGCTGCTGCCGGACGCCAAGACCCGCAGCCAGCTGAGCTGCATCGCCGAGGCCACCGGCGGCACCTACACCTCGGTGCAGCACACCAACCAACTCCGGGACCGCGTCCACCAGTTGGTGGACCGAACGGCCCGCCGGGTGACCACCCCGGTGGCGACCCAGGGCGCCGCCCAGTGCGCCACCGCCCCCGAGCTGAAGCCGGGCCTCTACAGCGACCGCGAGAAGTTCGCCGAGCACCGCTGGTACCGGGTGGACGTCAAGCCCGGCCAGGAGCTGCGCGCTTCGGTGAGCATCGGCGCGGACCGCGCGGTCAACGACGACTACGGGGTGCTGCTGCGGGCCTCGACCGTGCACGGCCGGGAGATCGTCCGTGGTGCGGAGGCCGGTGACGGCCGGACCGACGTCCTCTCCACCGGGCTGCGCTACGCCAAGTCCGAGGCCACCTCCTCGGACGACGCCACCAAGGACGCACCCGAGACGGTCTGCCTCCAGGTCAGCAACTCCTTCTCGGCGGGCCCCTCGGTCAAGACCGAACCGGGCCTGCCGGTCGAACTGGCCGTGGACCTCGTCGACGGGCCGCACGACGCCTCCGACGTGGCCTCCTTCGGCCTCGGCCGGGGCTGGTGGCTGCTCGGCGCCCTCCTTCTCGCCGGCTTCGTGGGCGGTGTCGTGTGGGGCTGGATCTCTCGTTGGCGCATCACCGTGTGGAGGACCAACTGATGCGGAACGTACGCAACATGACGGGCCGTGCGGTGCGGGCGGCCGGACTGCTGGCCGGCGCCGCGACCCTGGCCTTCGCCGGTGGCGTGGCCGGCGCGGGTGCGGCCCTCGCCGACAGCCCGAGCCCGAGTGCGAGTGCGAGCCCCGGCGACGGCGGGGACGCCGCCAAGGGCCCCACCGAAGCGGGCACCTCCTTCCGCACGGCGACCCCGTTCGCGCTGGACCAGCGCGCCACCGCCAGCGCCTCCACCGGTGACTACCTGTACTGGGTGCTGCCGGTCGACGCCGGGCAGCAGGCCACGGTCAAGGCCAAGGTCACCCTGCCGGAGTCCGCCCGGCACGGCGCGACCACCTGGCAGTTGGATGTCTACGACGGGCTGCGCCGCCGGCAGGCGTGCCGGTATGGGGTGCAGACGAAGGCCGCGGCCCAGGACGCCACGACGGTCGAACTGTCCTGCGCGCTGCGCACCGTGCGCGGCTGGGCGGAACAGTGGTCGAACGATCCGCTGCCGGGCGACTACTACGTCCGGCTGACCGCCGTCGACGTGCCCGCGGAGGAACTGGGCCAGCCGGTCCAGGCGGAGGTCCAGGCGTCCGCGAACGACACCGGCGGCGCCCAGGCGGTGGACGGCAAGCTGTCCGCGCCGCTGGTGCCGGGCGCCGGGTCGCCCACGCCGGAACCGCAGCCGAGCGCCTCGGCGGAACAGCAGGCCGCGAACGGCACGCCGGACGGCGGCTGGTCCGCCGGCTGGTGGTCGGACCGCTGGGTGTGGACCGCGGTGGGCGGTGTGCTGGCGGCCGTGGCGGGCATCGGCGGCTACCGGCTGACGCGCGGCTCGGGGCGCCCCGCCCACCTGCCGCCGGGCGTCTGACCCGACCGACGGTCGAGCCGGGCGGTCGCGGCGGGGCTCCCCGCCCCGCCGGGACCACCCGGCCGCCGGGGGCCCGCCCGGCCACCGACGACGTGCGCCGAAGCGGCGCCGCCCCGGCCCGGTGCGGGGGCGGCCCTGCGCGCGCGGGGGTCGCCGCAGGTGTAAAGAAGAGGTATGCGTGTCCCGCGCGGTCTTCCCGGCAACGGCAGGCCCTGGCGGCTGCGCCACGGCCTGCCGGCCGTCCCGCTCGCGCTGATCGTGGCGATCACCCTGCTGGACGTCAACCTGCCCACCACCATCCACCTGGGACCGTTCCTGGTGGTGGCGCCGGCGCTCACCGCCTCGTTCGCCGGCGCCGGGCTGACCGGCGCCATCGGCTTCCTGGCGGTGGCCGCCCAGGTCCTCATCGGCCATCTGCACGGCGGGCTCACCACCCCGAACCACGAGGCCCAGATCGCCGGCCTCTTCGTGATCTCGGTGCTGCTCACCCTCTACCGCTACGCCCGGGACCGGCACCAACGGCAACTGAGCCGGGTGCGCTCGGTGGCGGTGGCGGCCCAGCAGGTGTTGCTGTGGCCGCTGCCGCACAGCATCGGGCGGCTGCGGATCGAGTCGGCGTACATCTCGGCCGAGGCCGAGGCGGAGATCGGCGGCGACCTCTACGGGGCGGTGCCGCTGCCTGGCGGGACCCGGCTGGTGATCGGGGACGTCCGCGGCAAGGGCCTGGCCGCGATCGGGGAGGCCGCGGCACTGGTCGGGGCGTTCCGCAGCTCGGCCTACCAGCACCTGCCGCTGACCGCGGCGGTGGCGCACCTGGGCAACTCCGTGCACTGGAACACCGCGAACGCCCCGGAGGAGGACCTGGAGGCCTTCGTCACCGCCCTGGTCCTGGACGTCCACGACGACGATCCGACCATCGAGATCGTCAACTGTGGGCACCCGCCACCGCTGCTGCTGGGCGGCGGGCGGGTCAGATCGCTGGAGGTCGCCGAGCCGGCGGTGCCGCTGGGGCTGACCACCCCGGTGGAGAGCGACTACAAGGTCGAGAGCTTCACGTTCGCGCCCGGTGAGGTGCTGCTGCTCTACACCGACGGCGTGATCGAGACCAGGGACCACGCGGGGACGTTCTACCCGCTGACCGACCGGCTCGCCGCGTGGCACGAGACCGATCCGGCCGCGCTGGTCCGGCGCCTGCACGACGATCTGCTGCGGTACGCGGGCGGCACGCTGAACGACGACGTCGCGATGATCGCGCTCACCCGGCCGGGCGGGCCCCGCCCCGAGTGACGGGCCCGGTCACCGCCCGCGGATCCGGGCGGCCAGCACCGCCACGTCGTCCTCGACGTGCCCGCCGCCGAGCCGGCGCAACGCCTCGTCGAGGACGTCCGACGGGGCGGCCCCGGCGGGCAGCCGCAGCCCGGCGAGCCGGGACAGCGACGCGTCGATGTCCTCGCCGCGCCGCTCGACCAGGCCGTCGGTGAACATCAGCAGGGTGTCGGCGGGGGTGAGGACGGATGTGACGAGCTCGTAGCCGCCGGCGCCGGTGCCCAGCGGCGGTCCGGCGGGCACGGCCAGCAGTCGGGCGGTGCCGTCGGCGCCGAAGACGACCGGCGGGAGGTGGCCGGCGCTGGCGAACGAGGCGAGCGAGCGGGCCGGGTCGAGCTGGGCCAGCAGACAGGTCGCCGGGCGCCGGCGGTCGTCCCGGGCCACCACGGCGTCGAGCTGACGCAGCACCCGGTGGGGCGGCAGCTCGGCGGAGGCGACGTAGCGCAGGGCGGAGCGGTAGGCGCTCATCTCGACGGCGGCCTCCAGCCCGTGGCCCATGACGTCGCCCATGACCAGCAGGGTCCGTCCGTAGTGCAGCCGGATGGTCTCGCACCAGTCGCCGCCGACCAGGGCCCCGCTGTCGGCCGGCAGGTAACGGGTGGCGAGCTCCACGTTGGGGTGCGGTCGGCCGGGCTCGGCGAGGAGGGCCCGCTGGAGGTCCAGGGCGGTGCGCCGGGCGGCGGCGTGCCGGCGGGCGTGCGCGAGGTGGACGGCCGCGAGGCGCGCCGCGTGGTGGAGGGTGGCGGTCTCGTCCGCGGTGAAGCCGCCGTCGGCCCGGGCGGCACGCAGCACGCCGTGCAGGTGCCCGTGGGCGAGGAGCGGAACGGTCACCACGGCCGGCGCGCTGCCGCGGTCGGGTTCCAGGAGGTGGGCGTGGCCCACGGCCGCGACCCGGTGGAGCGTCGCCCGGACCACGGCGGCGGCCGGGTCCGCGGCGGGGTGCTCGGCCTGGTGGGGCACGGCGTCGTCGGGGAGCAGCTCCACGGCGGCGGCGTCACACAGCGACCGACAGACGAACCGGGCCAGTTCCGTGCAGGTGGTGCGGGCGTCCAGCGTGGTGCCGATCCGCTCGGCGGCGTCCTCGGCGGCGCGCAGCCGCGCCCGTTCGGCATGGCCGGTACTGCTCGCGCTCATGGACCCACTTCCGCAACCGCCGGTGCGGAGAGCCGTCGAGGTCGGGTGGTGGGGTGGCTCCCCCGCAGCTTCGATCAAACACGGTGCGGAAGCCACCGGTCCGCCCCTGCGGGCGGAGGGCGGATGAATTCTGGGTGCACGCGGGTTCCCCGGCCGTACGCCGGGGCGTCATCGGGCGGCCGGCACGCGGCCCGCGGTGGTCCGCGGGGCGGGCGGGAGGTAGGCGCGGTAGCCGCGGAAGCTGTCGGTGTCGGACAGCGGCACGGGGCGCCAGCCGCGGGCGACGGCGGGTGCGGCGTCGCCCGGCGGGACGAGCAGCGCCACGGGCCGGCGGGCCGCCTCGGCGCGCAGCTCCCCCGGGCTGGTGCCGGCGTCGGGTCCGGCGGTCTGCCGGGAGGCGCAGCCGGCGTAGTAGGCGAGCTGCACGGCGTGGTCGCCGGAGAGCACGCACGGTGGCCGCACGCCCCGCGCGTGCAGGGCGTCGGCGGCGGCCGTGAAGTCCGCGCGCATGTGGCGGTTGCGGGCGGTGTTGCCGGTCAGCACGGCGCCTTGGACGGCCAGGTGGGCGGCGAGCGCCCCGGCGAGGAGGGCGGTGGCCCGCGGCCGGAACCGGCCCCCGGGAGCGGCCGACCGCCACAGGGCGTCGGCCACGGGCAGGGACAGCAGCGCGTAGGCGGGCAGCAGGAAGCGGGGCGCGGCGTAGTCGATGAGGAAGAGGTACGGCACCGCCAGCGCCACCGCGACGGCGGTGGGCAGCACGGCGGTGGCCGGGCGCCGGGCCCGCACCGCGGCCCGGATGCCGACGGCGGTGAGCAGCGGCAGCGCGAAGAACCAGCCGGCGGTGAAGGGATGGCTCCAGGGCACGTCGCAGGGCCGGCACAGCCCGCGCCCGTCCAGGCTGCGGATCTGGTCGTCCAGGGCCGGGTGCCAGCCGATGCCGCCCTGGATCTCGGCGGCGCGGTGCAGCCGGGCCAGCAGGCCGCCGTAGCGGGTGTACGCCTCGACGATCCAGTCCGCGGCGCCCAGCAGCAGCCCGCCCGCCAGCAGCAGGACCAGGGCCGGGCGCCGCCACCGGGGCACCGCCAGGGCCGCCGCGGCCGGCACGAGCACCAGCCAGCCGGCGTCCGGCGGGCGCATCAGCGCCACCACCGCGACGGCCAGCGGGAGCCCGACCAGCGCCCGGCGGTCCGTGCGGTCCCGTACGGACCGCAGGAAGTACCCGGTGGCCGCGAGCGCCCCGTAGGCGGACCAGAGGTTCGGCATGACCTGGGGGCCGTAGTACAGGGTGATCCAGAGGGTGGCGAAGAGCGCGCCGGCGAGGGCCAGCACCCGGGTGGGGAGCAGTGGCCGCCAGACCCGCAGCGCCGCCCAGAGTCCGACGCCCGAGAGGACCGCGAGGGCGAGCCGCAGGACCGTGGTGGCGGAGGTCAGCGCGGCGACCGGCGCGATGAGGTAGGTGATGCCGCGGGCCCGGGGCGCGCTGAAGAAGGCGGCCGGGACGTCCCGGGCGACCTGGCTCGCGTAGACCGTCTCGTCCCAGCCGAGTCCGGTGCCGGGCACCACCAGCACCAGTTGCAGGACGGTGAACGCGGCGCCGGTCAGGGCCAGCCACGGCAGCGGGCGGGCGGTGGACCGCGGTGCGGCGGACGGGCGGCGGCCCGGGACCGGCGCCGTGCGCACCGCCGGGGCGTTGGGGACGGACCGGCTCTCTTCCATGAGCAGACCTCGCGGGGTGGGTGGGCGCCCGTCGGGGGCCGGTCGGATCCTGGCGCCATCATGCTGGCCGCCGGCCGGCCCGGCACTCCGCACGCGCCGGTTCGGCACCGGCTTCGGCCTGCCGGTGGATCCGGTGCGCCGCCTACACTGGGCGCTCCGGGGCAAGGGGCTCCCAAAGGGACGGAGAGCGGCAGTGGTGAGGAGCATCGAGGGGACGGCCGCGCCGGCCGATCCGCCCGCCGACGTGCTGGCCGAGGCGGCCGCGATGTTCGGCCTGCTGGCCTCTCCCCCGCGCCTGCACCTCGTCTGGGCACTCGCCCAGGGCGAGAGCGACGTCAGCGGCCTCGCCGAACGCGTGGGCGGCGCCCTGCCCGCCATCAGCCAACACCTCTCCAAGCTCAAACTGGCCGGCCTGGTCCGCTCCCGCCGCGAAGGCCGCCGAGTGGTGTACTTCGTCGACGACCCCGAGACGGTCGCGGTGATGCGCACGCTCGTCGTCCAGCTCACCGCCCGCGGCGAGGGCACCGCGCCGGCCCGCCCGCGTCGGCTCGGTGCCTGAGATCACCGCGGCGCCGGGGGCCGACCCGCTGTCCCCGGACGCCGATGCGGCGCGCGCGGGAGCGGCCGAGCCGGTGGGGGGACCGGTGGAGCCGGCCACGCTGACGGCGTTGCAGCTGATGCGGCGGTTGGGCAGCGGGCCGCGCGGACTGACCGAGGCGCAGGCCGAGGAGCGGCTGGCCCGGTTCGGGGAGAACACCGTCCCGTCGTGGCGGCCGGTGTCCTGGCCGCGGCGCTTCCTGGGTGCGCTGCGGGACCCGTTCACCACGGTGCTGCTGTGCCTGGGGCTGGTCTCGGCGGCCGTCGCGTCCTGGGGCACGGCCTGCGTGATCATGACGCTGGTGGTGGTCAGTTGCGCGCTGCGGTCCGGCGGCGAGCACCAGGCCGGCCGGGCGATGGCGGCGTTGCAGGAGCTGGTCGCCACCACCGCGACGGTGCAGCGCCGGCCGGACGGGGACGCGGCGCCGCAGGTGCGGGAGGTGCCCGTCGACCAGTTGGTGGTCGGGGACCTGGTGCGGCTGGGCCCCGGCGACCTGGTGCCGGCGGACCTCCGGCTGCTGCGCGCGGCCGGGCTGACGGTGCATCAGGCGGCGTTGACCGGGGAGTCCGTACCGGTGCCGAAGCAGGCACTGGATGCCCCGCCCGACGGCCCCCCGGACGCGTCCGAGCCGCCGCACGTGTGCTTCCAGGGAAGCAGCGTGGCGACCGGCAGCGGGACCGGCCTGGTGGTGGCGACGGGCGCGGACACCCGGTTCGCCGCCGCGTACCGCGGGCGGGCCCGGCGGCGCGGCGAGACCGCCTTCGACCGGTCGGTGCACGGCATCGCCTGGACGCTGATCCGCTTCATGCTGCTGACCCCGCCGCTGGTGCTGATGGCCAATGCCGCGCTGCGCGGGCGGGGGCTGGAGACGCTGCCGTTCGCGGTGGCGGTGGCGGTGGGCCTGACGCCGGAGATGCTGCCGGTGATCGTGACCACGGCGCTGGCCCGCGGCGCCGCCCTGCTCGCCCGGACCAGCGGGGTGATCGTCAAGCGGCTGCCCGCGCTGCACGACCTCGGCGCGATCGACGTGCTGTGCCTGGACAAGACCGGCACCCTCACCCAGGACCGGCCGGTCGTGGTGCGGTCGACCGGCCCGGACGGCACCTCCGACCCGGAGGTCCTGCACTGGGCGGCGGTGAACAGCTTCTGGACCATCGAGCTGGCCGAACTGCCGGTGCCCGACGCGCTGGACGAGGCGGTCCTGGCGGCCGCGGACGAGCAGGGCACGGATCCGCTGGAGTACGACGGGATCGCGGCGCTGCCGTTCGACCCCGTGGTGCGGATGTCCACGGCGGTGGTCCGGCTGCCGGGGCGGCACGGTGTGCACACCGTGGTCGTCAAGGGCGCGGTGGAGGACGTGCTCGCCCGGTGCGGGCGGGTGCGCGCCGACGGGGCGGAGACCGCACTGGACGACGCGGCGCGCGAGCGGCTGTTGCGGTGGGCCGCCGAGGAGGCGGCCGGCGGCCTACGGCTGCTGGCGGTGGCCCGCGGCGACCGCCGGCCCCGGCTCGGCGGCTACGCCGACGGGGACGTGCGGGGGCTGACCTTCGTCGGATTCGTGGCGCTGAGCGACGCGCTGGCGCCGTCCGCCGAGGACGCCCTGCGGGTACTGTCCGAGCGCGGCGTGGCGGTGAAGGTGCTCACCGGCGACCACCCGGGGACCGCCGCCCGGGCCTGCCGGGACCTGGGACTGGCCCCCGGTGAGGTGCTCACCGCCGGCCGACTGGCGGGACTGACCGGACCGGCGCTGGCGGAGGCGGTCGAGGGGGCCACCGTCGTGGCGCGCTGCACGGCTCAGGACAAGGCCCGGATCGTGACGGCGCTGCGGGGTGCCGGGCACACCACCGGGTTCCTGGGCGACGGGGTCAACGACCTGCCGGCGCTGCACGCGGCCGACGTGGGGATCTGCCCGCGCGGGGCGGTGCCGGTGGCCCGCGAGGGCGCCGACGTGGTCCTGGCGGAGAAGGACCTGACCGCCATCGACCGGGCGATCACCGCGGGCCGGAACGCCAGCGGCAGCATCGGCGCCTACCTGCGGATCACCCTGTCGTCCAACCTCGGCAACGTCATCGCGATGCTGGCGGCGGGGCTGCTGCTGCCGTTCCTGCCGATGCTCCCGGCGCAGGTCCTGGTGCAGAACCTGTGCTTCGACGCGGCGCAGCTCTCGCTCGCCTTCGACCAGCCGGCGGTGGGCGCGGCGCGCCGGCCGGCGGTGCTGCGACCGCGGGTCTTCCTCCGCTTCATCACCGCGTTCGGCCTGATCAACGCCACGGCGGACCTGGCGACCTTCGCGGTGCTGGCGTTCACCGCCAAGGTCACGGCCGGGACGGACAGCCCGACGATGTTCCACGCCGGGTGGTTCACCGAGAACCTGCTCACCCAGGGGATGGTGATGTTGCTGCTGCGCACCGGGCGGCGGGCCGCGGAGCGGCGGACGGTGGGCCCGGTCCACCTGGCCGTGACCGCACTGGCGGTGGTCGGTCTGCTGCTGCCGGTCTCGCCGCTGGCGCCGGTGTTGGCCATGTCGGCCCCGCCGCCGCTGTACTACCTGCTGCTCTCGGTGGTCCTGACGGTCTACGGGGCGGCGCTGGCGTTCGCGCGGATGCGGTACGCGCGCCGGGAGAACGGCGCGGGCGAGCCCGGCGGATCGGTGGCCTGATCCGCCGGGCCCGCGCTGGTGCCGAAGGGTCAGCGGGGCGGGCGGCTCACCAGTCGCCGCCGCCGAAACCGCCGCCGTCGAGGCCCCCGCCGTCGAATCCGCCGCCGTCGCCGAACCCGCCCCCGAAGTCCGCGGGGTTGAAGTCGGCGCCCGATTCGCTGCCGCCCTCGGGGCCGCCTGCGAACGAGGAGTCGGCGTAGGCGGACGGGGCGCTGAGCACCGAGCCGAGCAGGGTGCCGGCCACCATCGCGGTGAGCACGCTGCCGCCGCCGAAGTAGCCGCCGGCCCACGGGGAGTAGGCCGGTCCGGCGTCCCAGTAGGGCTGCGGGCCGCCCGGGGTCTGGACGGTGCGGGCCATCGGCTCCAGGCCGTCGGCGATCCGGGTCGCGTCGGCGGCGCACGCCGGGACCTGGCGCGGCGCGCCGCCGGGCGGGGCCCACGGGACGTCGGCGGTGGAGGGGCCGTGCCGCGGGTCGAAGAAGCAGGGCAGCCGGCGCTCGGGCAGCGGGGCGCCGGTGCGGCGGGCGGCCAGGGTGGCCAGCGCGAACCGGCCGTCCTCCAGGGCCTCGGTCACCGGGCGGACGTCCTCGGGGCGGCGGGCCTCGGCCATCTTGGACTTGGCGAGGTCGTAGGCGTCCAGGGCGCCGGTGTAGTCCGTGCGCATGGCGTCGGTGGCGCCGGGCTCGGACGGGGTGAAGTCGAGGCGGTCCAGTTCCTCGCCGAAGGCCGTGATGTCCTCGTCGACGACCACCTGCAGCGCCGCCAGCTCGGCGCGTTCCCGCTCCTCGCGCTGCTTCTTGGCCCGGCGGAAGAGGGCGTAGCCGCCGACGCCGCCGGCCACCACCACGGCGCCGCCGATGAGCAGCCCGGTGGCGGAGCCGCCGTCGCCCTCGTTCCAGGAGGACGGTGCCGCGCCGCGGGCCTGCCCGACGGCCTGCTGGGCGAAGTCGGTGACCATCGCCTTGGCATCGCCCTTGTGGGAGTTCCGCGCGGCCTCGGTGAGGTTGCGGGCCGCGTTGTGGGACAGCACCTGCGGGTCGGCGCCGGCGTTGAAGCCGTTGGCGCCGAGGTGGACGGCGTAGACGCCGGTGATGCCGACCTTGGTGCGCAGGTCCCGCAGCAGCGTGGCCCGGGGGAACTCCGGGACGTCCGGCAGGACGGCCACGAAGACCGGCTTGTCGGCGTCCCGTATCTTCGCCGCGAGCGCGTTGCGGTCGGCGTCCGGGAGCTGCTCGCGCACGCGCGGATCGACGTAGACCGGGCTCTTCTTGAGGGCGTCGGCCACCGCGTCCAGGCCGGTGCCGGCGGCGTGCGCCGGCTGCGACAGGACGGCCGTCCCGGCGAGCAGCGCCAGGGCCGTCAGCAGGAACGCCGCGAGGACCCTGGGCAGGGCTGCGGTCAGGGCGCCGGGCGAGGGCCGGCGGAGGGCTGTCATGGGACTGATCTTCTCCTCAACGTCAAGGCGACAGGGGGGACATGGGTGGGAGGTGACGTGGCGGTGCCGGTGATCGCCGCGAGGCGCTCCGGTCAACCGTACGAGAGGTCGGCGCACGGGTCGTCGGCGGCGGACCGCCCGGCACCGTCCGCCGGCGGTGCGGGCGGGCCGCCGGCACCGGTGGTGGGCCGGTCGGCGTAGTCCCGGCCGAGGGTGAGGGCGATGCCGGGGGCGGCGGTGGGTTGCAGGAGCGCGCCGGGGAAGTACTGGACGACGGTCTGCGCCCGGTCCTGCTGGCCGGGGCCGTAGGCGACGACGGTGGTGGCGTGCTGCTGGCCGGCGGTGGCCGTGCCGAGGACGGTGAACCCGGCGGCCCGCAGTTCGGCCGCGGCGTGCGCGGCCAGCCCCGACACGGTGGTGCCGTTGTGGACGGTGACGGCGATGCCGGTGCCGGGCGGGGCGGCGGGCGGCCCGGTGGCGGCGGCCTTGCCGTCGTCCGGCGCACCGGACCGGCCGGTGCTGCCGGTGCTGTTGGTGCTGCCGGTGGCCTGGTCGTCCACGGTGCGGTCGGCGCGCAGGGCGGCCCAGAGTTCGTCGGCGGCCGGGTGGACGACCGCGACCCGGGCGCCCTGGTACCGCCAGGGCAGGGTGCGGAACTTGGTGTCGTGCAGGTCGACGTCCTTCATCGACAGGGCGAAGGCCAGCAGCCGGTCCGCCGTGCCCAGCCCGGGGTCGACGGTCAGCGCCGCGGTGGCCGCCCGGGCCAGCGGCAGCAGCGCGGAGGGGTTCATGCCGCGGGCCCTGACCTTCTTGACCAACGCGGCGGTGAACGCCTGCTGGCGCTTGATCCGGCCGATGTCGGAGCCGTCCCCCAGTCCGTGCCGGAGCCGGACGTAGTCCAGCGCCCGCTGGCCGGAGACGGTCTGCGGGCCGCGGGGGAAGACCAGCTTGCCGGGCGCCCCGAGGTGCGGGTTGAGGTCGCCCTCGTGGACGTCCTGGGGCAGGCAGACCGGCACCCCGCCGACCGCGGTGGTCAGCGCGGCGAAGCCGGCGAAGTCGACGACGACGGTGTGGTCCACGCGCAGCCCGGTGAGGGCCTCGACGGTGTTCTGGGTGCAGGCGGGGTTCCCCTTGGTCGTGCCGCCCACGGTGAACGCGGAGTTGAACATCGCGGCGGAGCGCGGTGGCGTCCACCGCCCGTCGGGCAGCCGGCACGGCGGGATCTCCACGAGGGTGTCGCGGGGGAAGGAGACCGCGAGCGCGTGCCGGCCGTCGCCGTGGACGTGCAGCAGGAACGCGGTGTCGGAGCGCCCCACGTCGCCCTCCCCGCCGCCGAGCCGGCGGTTCCGGCCGGCCCGCGAGTCGGAGCCGATGACCAGGACGTTGCTGCCGGCGCCGGCCGCGGGGCGGTCCGGGCTGAGGCCGTCCGCGCCGAAGGTGGTGATGTCCCCGTTGAGCTGGAGGTAGAGCCAGCCGGCGCCGGCGATGAGCAGGACCAGGAGCGCCAGGGTCGTCGCGGCGGTCATGCGCACCCCGCGCCGCGGTCCCCGGACGTGCCCCGCCCCGCTCCCCTGGCCGCCTCCGTGTGCGGCCCCTGCCCCGTGGCTGCGTGTCACGTGCACACCCTCGTCCGTGCTTTTTCCTGCCGGCAGACGGATCCCCCCTGCCCAGGGTTATACAGTTGCGCAATGTAGCAAGTGAACTTCCGGCCGGGTCCGCGCGACGACGGCCGCGAAGACCGACCGTGGTGACAACGAGAGAAGGGTGGCAGCGATGCTGCGCAACGGACTGGAACCCTGGCACCTGCTGATCGTGGCGCTCGTGGTGATTCTCCTCTTCGGCTCCAAGAAGCTGCCGGACACCGCCCGGGCACTGGGCAAGTCGCTGCGCATCCTCAAGAGCGAGACCAAGGCGATGAAGGACGACGACGGCACGCCGCCGACCACCGCCTACGCACCCGGCCCGCCCCAGCCCGCGGAGGCGGCGCGCACGATCCACCCGGCGCCCGGTGCGACCGCCACCGGCACCACCGGCGGCGCGGCACCCGGCGGCGCGGGCACCGAGCGGCCGGCCGCCGCCCACGCGGAGCGCGAACCCGGCCCGAACCCCGCACACTGACGCGGACCGACCGGGACCGCGCACCGCGCCCCGTCCACCGAGGACCGCCGCCCACCCAAGGACTGCCGCGCGCGGGCCGCCCGTCGAGGACCACCCGCCAAGGGCCTACCCCGCTTCCGGGGCCCGACCCGGCGCGCGCCTCACGGACTCACGCCGTCGAAGCCGTACCGCAGCGGCTCGCTCTTGACCTTCAGGTCGCGGCGGTAGATGTGCAGCGCCGCGACCTGGAGGCCGTCCGGGGCGCTCTCCACCCGGCAGGGGCGGCTCACTTGGAGCACGCCCGGTCGGCCGGTCACCCGTAGTCGCACCCCGTCGGCGGGGCCGCCGGTCAGCACCGCGACCTCCCACCGCTCCACCTCGACACCCACGCCCGTCACCGCGACCGACACCGCGTCCTTTTCGTCCATGAGCAACACTTTAGGGATTGCGCAATCAGGGAACCATCAAGGGGTGCGCCGCGTTGTCCGGACAGTGGCCGCAACACGCCATCGTCCGCGGGGCGCGGCCGGTACCTGGCCGGACCGCCGGGCAATCTTGGCCCTCTATCCATCGGGGAATACACGTGCACCAGAACGACCGCTTACAGGCACCGGACACCGCCGCATTCGAGCGCACCGTGGGCCAGGCCCTGAACTCCCCGGAGGTCAGGACGGCACTGTCTCGTGCGGCCGGTTCGCTCAACGTCGAGCAGCTGCGCAGCGCGGCGTTCGACGCACGCGACGCGCTGGCCGCCGCGGCGGCCGCCGAACACCGCGAACTCGTCCGCCTGCGCGGCGCCGCGGCCGACGGCACCCGGACGGTACCGCCCCCGCCCGCCGCCGGGACGACGTCCCGCAGCGGTGGGGTACTCCCCGCGCTGGGCGTGCTGGTGCCCGGACTGGCCGCCACCGCCGCGGCCGTCTTCCTGCTGTTCGGCTTCGGTCTGCACACCGTGGCGGCGCCGTCCCGGCTCGCCGACGAGCTGATCGCGGCCGGCTGGACGTCCGCCGGGGTCGCCGTCGTGGCGACGCTGACCGGGCTGGTCTGGCTGCTGGTGGCGGCCTCCCGCAACCGGGCGGCGGCCGAGGCCCGGACGCCGTACGAGACCGATCCGGCGCTCGTGCGGGCGCACGAAGCCTGGCAACTGGCGCTGCTGGAGCGGGGGATCACGCCGTTCCTGCTCGGCCGGATCGAGCGCGTGGCGGGCGACGGCAGAGCCGGCGGCCGGCCGGCACTCCCCCGCCCGGCCACGGCCGGGGTGTCCGGCGGCGGCGAGCCCCGGCCCGCACCGTCCGAAGGCCCCGGATACAGCTCACCGGACTTCGCCGGACCCGACTTCAGCAGCCCGGGGTTCTCCGGGCCGACCGCACCCGGGGCGCCCTGACCCGTGCCGCCGGGGAACTCCCCGGCGGCACGGGCGGCGACCGGCGGTGCACCCGCGCGCCCGGGCCCGCCGGCAGGCCGGGAACGGAACCGGGGACGCGCGGGCCGGGAGTCACAGGTGCGCGGCGATGGCGGGCATCAGGTCCTCGAACGTGCGGCCCTGGGCGGGCGTGCCGATCGCGGCCATCTCCCAACCGCCGTTCGACCGGAAGACCTTGGCCATGATCTGGGCGGTGTGCGAACCGCCGCCGGAGAGGGAGTAACGGGCCAGCTCCTGGCCGGTGCTGTCGTCGAGCAGCCGGCAGAAGGCGTTCTCCACCTCCTCGAAGGTCTGCCCGGTGAAGGAGTTGACGGTGAAGACGATCTGGTCGATGTGGACCGGCACCCGCGCCAGGTCGACCTGGATCGACTCGTCGTCACCGCCCTGACCGGCGCCGCCGACGAGGTTGTCGCCGGTGTGCCGCACCGAGCCGTCGTCGCTCACCAGGTGGTTGAAGAAGACGACGTCCACGGGCTGCTGGCCGGCGAAGAGCACGGCCGAGGCGTCGAGGTCGATCTCACGGGCGGTCAGCCGGGCCAGGAAGCCCTTGCGGCGCGCCGCCTGCCAGCCCAGCCCCATCCGGACGACGCTGAGCGCGCCGCCGTCCGACTTGCTCAGGCTGACCTTCTGGCCCTTGCTCAAATTCACACTCATCTGATTCCCCATGTGTCGGTCTCAACTGGAAACGGACGCGCCGGCACGGCAGTTCCGGCTTCCACCGACGAATCCACGATCCACCTCACAGTAGAAGCCGACATTCCGGGACGGAAATCGATACCACCGCCGGCGCGGGCCCCGTTTCACTTCCGGGAATTGCCGAACAGCAACCGGTAGGCCACGAGCAGGACCAGGGCGCCGGCGATGGCCGCGATCCAGGTCGCGAGGTCGAAGAAGTCGTGCGCGATCGGCCGGTGCAGGAACTTCGACGACAGCCAGCCGCCGATGAACGAACCGGCGATGCCGATGAGCGTCGTGCCCACCAGCCCGCCCGGATCGCGCCCGGGGAGCAGGAACTTGGCTATCGCCCCGGCCAGGAGCCCGAGCACGATCCAGCTGATGATGCCCACGGGACATCCCCTCCTTGGTCGTTGGGTAGGTGCGGTCCGAAAATCTACATCACTGTAGAAGTTGTCCGCGCCGGAACGACCGGGGCGGCCGGCGCAGCGTTTGCCGGCGGGCCGGGCCGGCGGGACGCTGGGGACATGGCGTGCGCCGCACACCCGCAGACGCTGACCGGGTGGGCCGTCGAGCGACCGGGGCCGATCGCCTCCGGGCCGCTGGCGTCGGTGCGCCGCCCCGTCCCCGAGCCCGGTCCCGGGGAACTCCTGGTGACGGTGGAGGCTTGCGGTGTCTGTCGTACGGATCTGCATCTCGCTGAGGGTGATCTTCCACCGCACCGGCCGGCGACCGTACCGGGACACGAGATCGTGGGCCGGGTGGCTGCCGCGGGTGCGGCGGTGACGCGCTTCCGGACCGGCGACCGGGTCGGCGGGGCCTGGTTGCGGGCCACCTGCGGACGGTGCCGGTACTGCCGGGCCGGCGCCGAGAACCTCTGCCCGTCCTCGCGGTACACCGGCTGGGACGCGGACGGCGGCTTCGCCGACCTGACGCTGCTCCCCGCCGACTACGCCTACCCGCTGCCGGAGTCGACGCCCGCGACCACGCTGGCACCGCTGCTGTGTGCCGGGATCATCGGCTACCGCGCGCTGCGCCGCTGCGCCCTGCCGCCGGGCGGCCGGCTGGGCCTCTACGGCTTCGGCGGCTCGGCACACCTGACGGCACAGGTCGCGGTGGCCGAGGGGGCCCGGCTGCACGTGCTGACCCGGTCCGCGCGCGCCCGCGAACTGGCGCGTTCGCTGGGCGCGGTGTCCACCGGCGGCGCCTACGACCGGCCGCCCGAACCGCTGGACTCGGCGATCCTGTTCGCGCCGGTCGGCGATCTGGTGCCGGTGGCACTGGCGGCGCTGGACCGGTCGGGCACGCTCGCCGTCGCCGGCATCCACCTCACCGACATCCCGCCCCTCACCTACCAGGAACACCTCTTCTACGAGCGGAACCTGTGCAGCGTGACGGCCAACACCCGGCTCGACGGGCAGGAGTTCCTGCGGACCGCGGCACGGATCGGCATCCGGGTCACCACCACCCCGTATCCGCTCGGCCGGGCGCCCGAGGCCCTCGCCGACCTGGCCGGCGACCGCGTCCAGGGCGCGGCCGTGCTGGTGCCCGACGCGGAGTTCAGCGGGTCGTGAGGTAGGCCGCGACGAGTTCGGCCGGGGCCGCCTGCTGCCACGAGTCGAGCAAGATGTCGCGGAGTTCGTCCAGGTCCTCAAGGGCGGCCAGGCGCACCCGGACCCAGTTCGAGCCGGCCTCGTGCGGCGGCACCCAGAACTTCTCCGGCTCCGCCGCGATCAGCTCGCCGCGCTCGTGCATCGGACACCGCACGGCGAACGAGGACTCGTCGTCGGGCACGGTGACGAACATCTTCCCGGCGACCCGGAAGGTGGGCATGCCCCACGCCTGCTTCTCCGCGGTCTGCGGGAGGGCGAGCGCGAGGCGCCGGACGTCGTCGGAGTCCGGCGCGGGCGCGGCTTCGGAGGTGGTCGTGGTCACGTCACCAGGGTACGGCGCGGGGCCCGCCGCCCTCGGCTCACCAGGGGGACGGGGCGTAGTCCTTGAGGAAGCAGCCGTGCAGGTCCTCGCCCTCTTCGCCGCGGACGATCGGGTCGTAGACCCGGGCCGCGCCGTCCACCAGGTCCAGCGGGGCGTGGAAGCCCTCGTCGGCCAGCCGCATCTTGTCCGGGTGCGGACGCTCGTCCGTGATCCAGCCGGTGTCGACGGCCGTCATCAGGATGCCGTCGCTCTCCAGCATCTCGCGGGCGCTGGTGCGGGTGAGCATGTTCAGCGCGGCCTTGGCCATGTTGGTGTGCGGGTGGCCGGCGCCCTTGTACCCGCGGCTGAACTGGCCCTCCATCGCCGAGACGTTCACCACGTACTTGCGGCGGGCCGGGGACCCGGCGAGCGCCGGACGCAACTTGCTGACCAGCAGGAACGGTGCGGTCATGTTGCAGAGCTGGACCTCCAGGAGCTCCACCGGGTCGACCTCGTCCACCGTGTGGATCCAGCTGTTGCTCGCATGCAGGTCGGGCACCAGACCGCCGGCGTCGATCGCGGTGCCGGCCTCGATCCGGGCCGGCGAGGCGGAGCCGCTGGTCAGCGCGAGGGCGGTGAGGTCCGTGGCGGACAGCCCGGACGTGCCGCCGGGCGCCGCGGCGGGCAGCGCGGGCGCACCGCTGCCGAAGTGGCCGAGGACGACGGCGGCGGGCAGCTCACCGGCGGGCAGCGGAGCGGACTCGGCCTCGATCAGGTTGCGGTACGCCTCGGGCGAGCGGCGGACGGTCTGCGCGGCGTTGTTGATCAGGATGTCCAGCGGGCCCTCGGCGCTCACCGACTCGGCGAGCGAGAGGACCTGGGACGGGTCGCGCAGGTCGATCCCGACGATCTTCAGTCGGTGCAGCCACTCCGCGCTGTCCGGCATCGCCGTGAAGCGCCGGATCGCGTCGTTGGGGAAGCGGGTGGTGATCGTGGTGTGGGCGCCGTCCCGCAGCAGCCGGAGCGCGATGTACATGCCGATCTTGGCGCGGCCGCCGGTGAGCAGCGCGCGCCGCCCCGTGAGGTCCGTGCGGGCGTCCCGGCGGGCCCGGTTCTCCTGGGCGCAGGAGGGGCACAGCTGGTGGTAGAAGGCGTCGACCTCGACGTAGCGGGACTTGCAGACGTAGCAGGAGCGGGGCCGCTGCAGGATGCCGGCGACGTCCGTGCGCACCGAGCTGGCCAGGGCGCGGCCCATGGTCTCGTCGTCGATCCGGTCGGCGGCCCCGGTGGCGGTGGCCTCGGTGACCGCCTTGTCGTGGGCGGTCTTGGCGAACCGGCGTTCCTGCCGGCGGCGGCGCTTGACCTCGCGGAAGATCCCGGCAGTGGCCCGCCGTATGGTGATCGCGTCGGGGTGGTCCACCGGCAGGGCGTCCAGCTCCTCCAGGACGCTCAAGCAGATCGCCATCCGCTCGGCGTCGATTCCGGTGCGCTCGGCCCGGCCTTCTTCCGTCACCGTCATCGCCGCTGCCGCTTTCCTGGGATCGTTCGGTCTCTCCAGGCCGGCCATGGGACCTCGGGATTGCCTGTTCGAGCTACGGCGGAACTTTACGCCAGCCGCGCGCGAGCGCGCCAAACCGGCGGCGGCGGTGCCCGGGCCCGCGGACGGCGGCCGCGCGCGCCGGCCGGCGCCGATCCGGCCGTTCCGCTGTCGCCGGCGCCGGTGATCGGCACAATGAGGGACGTGCCGCACGACGCTGAACTCGCCCTCGCCGACGGGACGTCCATCCGCCTGGAACTCGCACCGGCGCCGGACCCGACCCGCGCGGACGAGCTGCCCGGCACGGCCCCGGCGGAGGGCTTCTGGGGGCGCACGGCACCGGAGACGGCCGGGGCCCACGGCGGCGGACGGGCCGCGGCGGAGGCGGTGGCGGCGCTGCACACCGTCCTGCGGCCGCTGGGCCCGCTGCTCCAGGAGGTGCACGACGCGGTCACCGCCGCCGAGCGGCCCCCCGACGAGGTGTCGGTGCAGTTCGGCGTGCAGGTGGGCCAGGACCTCAAGCTCGGCGTCGTCGCCGGGAGCGGGCGGGCGTCGTTGACGATCACCGCGACCTGGCGGCCACAGCCCACCGCCTGAGGGGCCGGTGCCGGCGGGCGGCGGCCCGGACGGGACCGGCCCCGGTGACCGGGGTCAGGGCCGTCCCAGCAGCTGAGCGCCGGCCGCGGAGTCGCCGCGGGCGGTGAAGTAGGCGGTGAACGCCGCGAGGAACTCCTCCTCGGTGATCTCTCCGTCGCCGTCGGCGTCGAGTTGGCGGAAACCGTGGTTGAGCTCGGCCGGATGGATGCGGGAGCTGCCGAACACCACCCGGTACTCGTCGGCGCCGAGGCGGCCGCTGCCGTCGGTGTCCGCGGCGCGGAAGAGGGCCCGCAGCGCCGGGTGCAGGCCCTTCTCCAGGTACGCGGGGTCCTGGTCGACGCCGGCGAGCACGGCGGTGCTGAACTCCGCCAGCGACACCCGGTCGTCGCCGTCGGTGTCCATGGAGCTGCGGATCTGCTGCCACCAGGCGTCGAAGCCCGCGTACACCTGGGCCTCCCGGTCCTCGGACAGTTCCAGCTGCCAGCAGACGTTGTGCGCCATCGCCTGGAGGTCGGCGGCGGTCAGGTACCCGTCGCCGGTCTGGTCGAGCACCTGCCGGAAGAAGGTCTCGACGCGGGCCCGGCGCGTGGTGCCGCGGCCGGAGCGGCGGGGCCGCGGCAGGTGCGCGCCCGGCACGGCGCCGTCGGTACCGGGCTCCTCGGTGGTGGCCCGCCCGGCCGTGCCGTCACCGTCCGTCCCCGAGCGGTAGCGCAGGCGGTCGGGCAGTCGCGTCAGGACGTGCCGCGCGCCGTGGTGCAGCGTCCAGGACAGGGCGCCGGCGCTGCGGCTGCGGCGCAGGCCGAAGCGCTCGCGGAAGGCCGGTGGCAGGTCCGCGAGGGTCAGGGCGGTCAGCAGGCGGGCGATCACCGGGCGCAGCAGTGGCCAGGCGGGGCGCAGCCGCCCCAGGCGGCGCGGGGCCGGTGCCTGGCGCAGCATGTCGAAGAGCAGGTCGTGCGCGGCTCCGGTGTACTCCAGGCGTTCGCGGATGGTGCGTTCCATGTAGGCGGGCACGTCCGCTGCGGTCGCCGGGAAGAGTTCGGCGGGCAGCGCGAACGCGTCGCAGACGGAGCGGAACTCGGCGTACAGCTCTTCGCGTTGGGCCGGGCCCAGCGGCGCTCCGGACAGCTCCCCCATCGCGGTCATCGACTCGTACAGGGTGACCAGCACCCACACCCGGACCGCGGGCTCCAGTGCGGTGAAGCTGCGGCCGTCGGCGGTGGTGCCCTGGATGCGGCGGTGGGTCCGCTCCAGGCGGGCGATCTCCCGGTGCAGTCCCTCCCGGTCGGCGAAGAACAGCCGCTTGCCGCTGTCCATGGTGTGCTCCACCCGCCGCCAGGGATGGGCGCGGTAGGTGGAGAACTCCGCGAGGCCGGCGGCGACCGTCGGATCGGCGTTCTGGAGCACGAGCAGGCGCCAGGCGACCAGGGCGATCCGACGCTCGCCGAGGGTGCGGCGCAGCGGGCGGTCGGATCCGGGCAGGGCAGTGGTCACGGACTTCTCCCAACGAGCAGGGGCACAGCGGCAGTTCGACGGGCGAGTGAGACGCCCGCCCAGCCGTAGGAGTAGCCTCCGTGACCCGTTCCTCGACGGGTTTTCAGGCGCGAGACCACCCGTCCGGGCGATCTGTGGGCCCGGCGGGTTTGCCGCGGACGGCCCGCATCCGCGCCGCCGGGGCGTCCCGGAGTGCCGGCGGTCCCGGTCGGCCGGCGGGCCTCATCGGCGGTCGGGCGCGGCGACGGTGTCGAAGAGCAGCTTCTTGAACCCGGCCTCGTCGACCCGGCGCACCAGGGTGAGGTTGGCGGGCGGGGCGACCAACCGCCGGTCGATGACCATCTGTCCGCGGGTCTCGTCGGCGAGGGAGATCTCGACGTAGGCGCGCTCCTGCTCGGTGACCAGGCCGGGGTCGAGGGCGACGGCCATGGCGATGGGGTCGGGCAGGTCGTAGCCGGCCAGTCCGGTCACGGTGCGGGCGAACTCCGCGACGGTGCGGTTGATGCGGTGGGCGAACGTGGCCATGGGGGTGCCGAGTTCGGCCAGCCGCTGCTGGTCGGCGGGGTGCATGACGGCGTCCTTGCGGGAGACGTCCCAGCCGATCCAGGTGACCTTGTCGGCGGTGGCGGCGCGGGTGACGATCCGGGCGGCCTCGGGGTCGGCCCAGACGTTGAACTCGGCGGTCGGCGAGACGTTGCCGGTCAGGTCGGCGGCGCCGGCCATGCAGTACACGTGCCGGAAGCGGGTGAACAGCTCCGGGTCGATCAGCAGGGCGGCGGCGATGTTGGTCAACGGGGCGAGGGTGACGAGCGTCAACTCCCCCGGGTGCCGGTGGGCGTGGGACAGCAGCGCCTCGACCGCGTGCCCGTCCCGGGGCGCGGTGCGGGGGTCGGGCAGGCCGGTGTCCCCCATTCCGTCCTCGCCGTGCACCTCCGTCGCGTCGGACGCCGCGCGCAGCATCGGCCCGCCGCAGCCCAGGTGGACGGGGACGTCGGTGCGACCGGCGGTCTCCAGGGAGATCAGGGCGTTGCGGGCGGCGACGGCGACCGGCACGTTGCCGGCGACGGTCGTCACCGCCCGGACGTCCCCGAGTCCGCTGGCGGCGGCCAGCAGGAGGGCGACGGCGTCGTCGGAGCCGGTGTCGGTGTCGATGATCAGCGGGAGTGCGGTCATGGCCGGGCCCTTTCGGCAGGTGGCGGGGCGGGGTCGGGCGGGCGCCGCCAGCGTACGGCGGGCCGGGGCGCCACGGGGTCCCTTCCGGGGGCGGGGGTCGCCCGGTGGCGGAGTGCGGGAGGGGTCACGGGGTCACGGGGTCACGGCGAGGGCCGCGCCGAGCGCCGCCCGGTCGAGCTTGCCGTTGCGGTTGAGCGGCAGCGCGTCGAGGGCGGTGAGGGAGGCGGGGACCATGTAGGCGGGGAGGCGGGCGCGCAGGGCGGTGCGCAGGCCGTCGGGGGTGGTGGCCGGGTCGTCGGTGGTGTAGGCGGCGGTGAGTTCGGTGCCGCCGGGAGTGGCCAGCGGCAGCACGGCCGCGTCGCGGACGCCGGGCAGGGCGCGCAGCGCGGCTTCCACTTCGCCGAGTTCGACGCGGTAGCCGTGCACCTGGACCTGCTGGTCGCCGCGGCCGAGGTGGACCAGGAGCGGGGGTGCGCCGGCCGGGCCGGGCAGCGGCGCGACCCGGTCGCCGGTGCGGTACCAGTGCGCGTCGGTGAGGGCGGTGGCCGGGTCGTGGGGCGCTCCGTCGGGGGCCAGGAAACGGCCGGCGTTCTCGGTCGGGTCGAGGTAGCCGGGGAAGCGCTGCGGGCCACGCATGCACAGTTCGCCGTCGTCGAGGCGGAGTTCGAGGCCGGGGTGCGGGGCGCCGATCGGGACGGTGCCGTTGCGGGTGGCGGGCCAGTCGGCGAGGTCGGCGGGGAGACGGTAGGTGACGCAGGTGACGGTGAGTTCGGTGGGGCCGTAGGCGTTCTCCAGCGTGCTGGCGGGGGCGGCCCGGTGCCAGGCGGCGGCCTGCTGGAGGGTGAGCGGTTCGCCGCAGAACGTGCTGTGCCGCAGGGTCGGCATGCTGTCGGGCTTGAGGGCGCGCAGGCGTTGGGCGAGGGAGACGAGCGAGGGGACGGAGTTCCAGTGGGTGAGGGCCCGCCGGTTGACGAACCGGACCGGTGCGAGGAGTTCGCCGCGGCTGGGCACGACGAGGGTGGCGCCGCTCCCCCAGGCGGTGAACATGTCGTGGACCGAGGGGTCGAAGGTCAGGTCGAAGGTCTGCGAGAAGCGGTCCCCGGGGCCGGCGCCGGTGCGCGCGACGACGTGCGCGAGGTAGGCGCAGACGTTCCGGTGGCGGACCGGGACGCCTTTGGGGACGCCGGTCGAGCCGGAGGTGAACAGGAGGTAGGCGAGGTCGTCGGGGTGGGCGGTGCGGGCGCCCGGGACGGTGGCCGCGGGGAGGGCGGCCAGTGCGTCGTCGGTGAGGGTGAGGGTCGGCACGCCGAGGGGCTCGGGGTGGTCGGCGGTGGTGTCGGCGAGCACCGCGTCGAGGTCGGCGGCCCGGGTGACGGCCGCGTTGCGTCCGGCGGGGAAGGCGGGGCCGAGCGGGACGACGGTGGCGCCCAGCCGCTGGATCGCGAGGTAGCCCGCGTAGGCGACGGCGGTGCGGGCGGCCAGCAGTCCGATGCGGCGGGGCGGGCGGGCGCCGAGGTGCTGCCGGAGGCGGGCGGCCAACGCCTCGACGCGGCGGGCCAGTTGGCCGTAGTCGAGGGTGGTGCCGGCGACTTCCAGGGCGGGGCGGTCGCCGTGCCGGGCGGCGGAGGCGGCGAACCAGTCGTACAGGGTGCGGTGGCTGGCGGCGGGCGTGCTCATGCGGGCGGTCCGGCTTTCTCGACGGGGGCGTCGCGGTCGGTGTAGGCGCAGCTCAGCGGGAGCGCGGAGCGGTCGCGCAGGGTGGTCCAGCGGTATCCGCGCCAGTGCCCGCGGCGGGCGCCCGGCGGCACCGGGATGGTCCAGGGGCGACCGGCCAGGCCCGCGCCGCTGGCCTTGACGCAGGCTTCCTGGGCGGTCCAGATCCAGGCGACCTCCGCCGCGGCGCGTTCCGGGGGGAGCGCGGCGAGCTGCCGGGCGTGGTCGGGCGGCAGCCGGCGGGTCAGGGCGGGGCCGACGTGCGCGGTGGGGCGTTGCACGTCCACGCCGAGGGCCCGGCCGACGGCGACGCCGGCGGCCACCGCGCCCTCGGTGTGCGAGACGCTGATGCCGATGTCGGGGTGGCCGTGCAGGGCGGGTTTGCCCCGTGGATCGGCGGTGATCTCGGCGTCGGCGAGGTCCGGGCGGACCGCGGCGAGCAACTGCCGCAACAGGCCGCGCCCGGCGAGGAATTCGCGGGCCCGCCATTCGGGCAGGGCGGCGGCCCGGCGCAGGTCGTCCGGGTGGCGACTGGCCGGGGCCGGGCCGGGGCGTCCCCGCGGGTCGCTGGTGGTGCTCAACCAGACCCGGTCGGCGACGCGGAAGGGCCGGGTCACGGCAGGGTGCCCGGCCGGGCCAGGCCGTCGAGGGTGGCCTCGGCGGTGTCCGCGACGGCGCCGAGGACGACCTCGCCGGCGCCGCCACCGATGTCGAAGAGCGCCGCCTGGGCGCGGACTTCCTGGATGCCGCCGGTGGTGAAGCCCTCCGCGCCCCACAGTTGGCCGCAGGCGGCCAGGACGTGGTTGACGGTCGAGCCCGCGGCGGCCTTGAGGGCGGCGGCGGCCGTGGCGTCGTGGCGCAGGGCCACCGCGTCCGCACAGTCCGCGGCGAGGGCGTGCAGTTCCCGCACCCTCACCAGGCAGGCCGCGAAGCGCTGCCGCACCGGCTCCAGGTCCCACAGGGTGCCGTCGCCGTGCGGGCGCCGGGTCAGGTGGCGGTGGGTGTCGGCCAGGACGCGCCGGCACAGGGCGACGCCCCACTGGGCGCCGGCCAGCCGCTCGGTGGCGATGTGGCGGGCGAAGAGCGGCAGTCCGAAGCCGGTGCGGCCGACCAGGTGGTCGCGGTCGAGCCGGACGTCGTCGAGGGTGAGGTGCCCGGTGCCGGAGGGGGCGAACAGGGCCGAGTCGGCGGCCCGGACGGTGACGCCGGGTGCGTCGGCGGGGACCAGGACCCAGGTGAAGTGGGTGAAGTGGCGGCCGGGCCGGTGCCGGGCCAGGACGAGGTGCCAGGCCGCGGTGGTGGTGTTGGCGATCCACCGTTTGGTGCCGGTGAGGGTCAGGCCGTCGTCGGCGATCCGGACCTCGGTGCGCAGGGCGGCGAGGTCGGTACCGGTGGTGGCGTCGGTGGCGGCGAGGGTGACGGTGGCCCGACCGGACAGCACCTCGTCCAGGGCCTGCCGGGCGGGTGGCGTCCGGCCGGCCGCCAGGACCGGCAGTGCGGTGGCGAGTTGGACGCTCGCGGTCAGGGTGGTGGGGATGCTGAAGCGGGCGTCGACGGCGGTGAGCAGGTCGGCGAGGCCGTCGGGGTCGGTGCCCGCGGTGACGGTGCCGTCGCGGTAGGCGCGGGTGAGCAGGCCGGCGCGGCCGAGCGCGGCCCACACCTCGGCGCCGGTCGCGGTCGCCGGCAGCGCGTCGAGGGCGGCGTAGGGGGCGGCCGGTGGTGCCGGCGGGGGCCCCGGGTCGGCCGTCGGCGGGCTCGCGGGGACGGGCGGACTGTCAGGCAAAGGTGACTCCCTGGTCGCGCAGGGCCAGCCGGCCGTCGGCGAGGTGCAGTCGGTCGTTGCTGTAGTTGAGGGCGGCCGAGCGCAGGTCGCGCAGGGCCCGTTCCAGGCCGGTGGGCGAGTCCTGGAGGTAGCCGTGGCGCAGGCCGAGGGCGGTGACCAGGTCGTCGACCGCGGCGTGGCACTCCTCCGCGGCGGTGATCTTGAGCGCGTTGAGTTGGAGCTGCCGGGCCGGGGCGGCGAGGTCGGCGCCGGACTCCAGGGTGCGCAGGCTCTGTTGGAGCAGGGCGTGGACGGTGTCCAGGCGCTGCCGGGCGCGGGAGATCCGGGTGAGCAGCAGTTCCGAGCCGAGGTCGAAGCGTTCGCGGCCGGCCGGGCTGCGCAGCAGCCGCAGGACGCGGGAGAGCGCGCCGGCGGCCGTCCCGAGCCAGGCCGCCGACCAGCCGAGGTGTGCCAGCGGGCCGAAGACCTGGGCGGCGATCTGGTGGAACCCGCCCTGTTCGCCGATGACGTGGTGGTCGGGGACCCGGCCGGTCAGCCGCAGGGCGACGCTGTGACTGGCCCGCATCCCCATCGGCTGCCAGTCCCCCGAGGGGGTGCGGGTCAGCTGGTCGCGGTGGGCGTAGACCAGTGACACCTCGCTGGCGGTGGCGTCCGCGCCGGGGCTGCGCATGGTGATCAGGAAGCCGTCGGCGTGGCCGCCGCCGGTGACGATGGGCGCGAACCGGTCGATCGTCAACTGACCGTCGTTCTCGTCGAGTTGGGCTTGGGCGGTGAGCAGGTGGCCGCCCTTGCCGGCCTCGGTGGTGACGGAGGCGAGGTAGCACTCGCCGGCCGCGATCCGCGGGAGGAGTTCCTTGCGCAGCCGTTCGCCGGCGAACTGCACGACCGCCTGGACCTGCTGGCAGTGCATCGCGAAGATCATGCCGACGGACATGTCGGCGCGCCCCAGCGCCTCCGCGGCCGTCACCAACCCCCGTGCGCCCCCGCCGAGTCCGCCGTGCTCGGTCGGGACCAGCAGGCCGAGCAGGCCGGTGCTACGGAGCGCGTCCAGGGCGTCGGTGGGGAACTCCGCGGCCCGGTCGGTGCGGGCCGCGTGCTGTGCGGCGACCTCCGCCGCCTCGACCAGCCGGGCCGCGAGGTCGGTGCCGGTCATGCGGTGACCTCGCCGGGCAGCTGTGCGGCGATCGCCTGCCAGAGGCTGCCGGCGGTGGCGAAGGTGGTGTCGTTGAGGTCCTCGTCCGGCAGGGAGATGCCGAAGGTGTCCTCGATGGTGAAGAGCAGTTCGATGGCCTGCATGGAGTCGACGCCGAGCCGGCGCAGGTCGGTGTCCGGGGCGAGGTCGAGCGGTGCGGCGCCGGAGTGCTTGAGGAACGGGCGGAGCATGTCGGTGAAGCGGGCGTCCATGGGGTCTCTTCCAGGAAGGTGGGTGGTCAGCGGGCGATGCGACAGAGGTCGTCGACCCGGCGGAGGTTCTCGGGGATGAGTTCGTCGGCGTCGAGTTCGCGGTCCAGGGCGCTCTCCAGTCGTTCGATGATCTCGACCAGGCGGAACGAGCTGAACGCCGGGAAGGAGTCGAACGGGGCCCCGCCGAGCAGGTCGGCGACCGCAACGCCCAGCACGTCGGCGGCCACCGCGGCCACCCGGCGGCGCAGTTCGTCGTCCGCCGCCGGCGGCGCCGCGGGGTCGGGGACCGTCCCGAAGACCGTGCGGTCGGCGGTGAGGACGGCGCGCAGGCGGTCGACCACGCCGGGCGGTTCGGCGCGACCTCGGGCGACCCGGCGGTGGGCGAGGTAGGTCTGCTCCACGACCTTGTCCCAGGCACGCAGGTGGTCGGCCTCGGGGCCGGGCTCCGGCCCGTCGACGCGGCCGGCGAACAGCGCGCGGTAGGTGGCGTGCAGTTTGCGGGTGCGGGCCAACAGCCAGGTCTCGACGGTGAGTTGCTCGATCGCCCGGGCCCGGTCGGGCCACTTCTCGTAGGCGTCCAGGTACGCGTCGGCGGCGGCCGCTTCGCAGTCCGGGGCGGGCCGCAGGGCGGGCAGCGGCGGGAGGTCGACCGGCGCCAGTTCGACGACGTCGGCCGTGGTGAGTGCGGCGAGGTCCGCCGTGGGCAGCACCCAGTGGCCGGGGGTGGCCGGTCCCCACTCGGTCTCGTTGCGGTAGGCGTCGGTGACGTGCCAGCCGTCCGGGCCCGCGGCCAGCAGGAAGCTGTGCGGCATGTGGGCCCGGCCGCAGTAGGGCAGCCAGGGCAGTTCGTGGGCGTCCGCGACGACGTAGCGGACGCCGTCGTCGGGGGTCGGCGTGGCGAGCAGTTCCGCACCGGTGAGCCGGGCGTGGTCGACGACCCGCAGCCCCACCAGGGCTGGGAGGGTGGCCAGTTGCTCGGTCAGCGGCGGGTCGACGGTGGGCAGCCCGTCCTCGGCGCGCGCCCAGGAGCGCAGGCCGAGGGGGGCGCCGAGCCGCAGGTGGGCGCCGGGACCGTGGTGGTGGTCGGCGAGCACCGCGACGTTGACTTGGATGCAGTCCAGCAGGCCGGTGTGGACCGGGCCGAAGTCCAGGTGTGCCATGTCCGTTCCTCTTCCTTCGGTCACAGCCACCGCGGCAGGACGGGCAGCGTCGCGGTGGTGGTGTGCAGGCCGGTGCCGGTGGACCGGCCGGACAGCCAGGCGAGGGCGTCGGCGGGGCTGCCGGAGACGACCGGGCCGCCGGTGCCGTAGCGCGCCAGCTCCGCTCCCCCGTCGTCGCGCAGGGTGAACGGCGGGACGTCCGCCGCCTGGGCGTAGTAGCCGAGGACGTCCGCGAGGATGACGTTGCGGGCGCCGGCGGGGATGTCGGCGACGCGGTAGCCGAGGTCCAGGTCCACGTGGTGGAGTTCGAGTTCCCGCAGGCGGATCACCAACACCCGCTGGGGGGTGCAGAGTTCGCCGGTGAACGGCCGGACGGTAGCCTGCCAGGCGGGTTCCGGCAGTTCCTCGACGCTGCGTTGGAAGTGGGCCGCGGTCTCCCGCACGTCCGCGACCAGCTCCGCGGCGGGGCGGTGGGCGCCGGCCTCGATCTCTGCGTCGCGGGTGGCGCGGTCGGGGTACTGGAGGGTCTCCACGCCGGTGCGGGCCCAGGTCAAAAGGCGTTCCAGGGCCGGTGCCTGGCGGGCCAGGTGGCTCAGGACGTGGCCGCGGGTCCAGCCGGTGAGCGCGGACGGGGCCGGGACGTCCGCGTCGGTGAGGTCGGCCAGGCCGGTCAGCAGCCGGTCGGCGGCGGCCGCGAGTTCCCGGAAGGACTCCGGGGTGGGGGGTATTTCCTTCATGGTGCGGTTCCCTTTCGGTGGTGCGCTCTCGGGCCGGCGGTCCGGCGGCCCGGCCGGGTGCCGGGTCCGGTCGGCCGGGTCGGCGACGGGCGGGGCGGGGCTAGTCGAGGAGGCGGGCGAACCCCTCGGCGATCCGGGCGAGTTCACCGGCGACGTGCGGCAGTCGGGTGGGGTCGTCGGCCGCCAGTGCCGCCGCCTGCTGCTCCTCGTCGCCGTAGAGGAGGCTGGTGGCGGCCTTGAAGCGGAGCGCGTGCGGGTCGTCGCCGAGCAGGTGGCCGCCGAGGACGACGAGGCCGGACCCGTCGAGGAGGGCGCCGGCCAGGGACGCCGAGTCGGTGACGCCGCGGGCCGCCAGGCGCTCGCGCAGCGGCTCGAAGTCCGGGTAGACGTAGAAGCCGGCGGTGGGCGGGCGGCAGGTGGCGCCGGCGTCGACCGCGATCCGGTGCACGGCCCGGGCCACCGCGCCGTGCAGCCGGGCCGCGGCCCGCACCCGCTCGGTGATCTCCGGCGGTTCGGCGTAGGCGTACGCGGCGACGTGCTGCATCGGGCCGGCGAGGGTGGACCACAGTTCGCTGGCGACGGCGATGACGCCGGCGCGCAGCCGCTCCCCGGTGTCGCCGGCCGGGAACCGTGCCACGCCGATCCGCCAGCCGCCCAGGCCGAGGGTCTTGGACAGGCCGCTGGTGACCACGGTGCGTTCGGGGGCCACCTCGGCCGGGCTGAGGAAGGGGGTGCGGTCGGGGTCGTGGACGATGTCGCGGTAGATCTCGTCTGCGACGACCACCAGGTCCTCCTCCCGCGCCAGTGCCCCGAGTTCACGGACCAGCGCGGGCGGGGCGAGGGTGCCGGTGGGGTTGTCGGGGAGGGTGAGGATCAGCAGGCGCGGGTCGCCGCCGGCGGCGCGGGCCTCACGGAGGGCGGTGCGCAGCGCGTCGGGCGCCGGGACGCCGCCGCACTGAGCGGGGACCGGCACGCCGAAGACCCGCTTGCCGGCGTAGCGGGCCTGCGGCGCGTAGGTGTTCCAGGCCGGACTGGGCAGCAACACGTCGCCGGGCACGGTCAGTTGGAGGGCCATCAGCAGCGGCTTGCTGCCGGGGGCCACGACCACCTGGTCGGCGGTGGTGGGCTGCCGGCGGCGGGTGAAGTAGCCGGCCACCTCGGTACGGACGTCCTCGGCGCCGGCCACCGGCCCGTAGGCGGCGCGGCTCGCGCCGGCGGCCAACCGCGCCGCGAGCTGCGGCAGGACCGGCAGCCGGGCCTCGCCGAAGGCCAGGTGTACCAGGGATTCGCCGCGGGCCCGGCGCCGGTCGACCAGTTGGTTCAGCGCGAGGTTCGGCGAGGGCGCGGGGGCGCTGGGGCGGGCGGGGGTCATGCCGGGCTCCCTTCGGTGCGGGACGCGGTCCCGCCGCGGACGGCCGCCGCGAGGTCGGCGGGGGTGGCGGGGTCCAGCTCCAGTTCGTCGAGCCAGGCGGCGGTGGCCGAGTAGCGGGCCCGGAAGGGCCGGCCGACCAGGGACGGCTGCCGCGCCTGGAGCATCCGCAGCCGGAAGAACGCCCCCTCGGGGGTCTCCTCCACCCCGTCCACCACGACCTTGCCCGGGGTGGCCGACATGACCGGACCGCGGACCGTGCGGGCGAGGCCGGGCAGGGTGCGGTAAGCGTCCGCGAAGATCTCCGCGGCGCGGGCCAGCGGCACCTTGAAGTACGCGTGCGGACCGGTGTCCCGCTCGACGAACTGGTAGTAGGGGACGGCGCCGGCGGCGAGTTCGGCGCGCCACAGCCGGCTCCACGTCTCGGCGTCGTCGTTGACGTGGGCGATCAGCGGGGCCTGGCAGTAGACGACGGCGCCGGTGGCGCGGATGCGGCGGAGCGCCTGTTGGGACAGGTCCGTCGCGAGTTCCCGCGGGTGGCTGAAGTGGGCCATCACCGCGAGCTGCCGGCCGGAGTCCACCACCTGCTCGAAGAGGCGCAGCGCGTCGTCGGCGTCGGCGTCGGTGACGAAGCGCTGGGGCCAGTAGGCGACGGACTTGGTGCCGATCCGGATGGTGCGGACCGTCGCCACGTCCAGCAGCGGCTCCAGGTGGGTGCGCAGCCGGTCGGTGGACATCACCATCGGGTCGCCGCCGGTGACCAGCACGTCGTGGACCTCGGGGTGCGCGCGCAGGTGGTCGAGCAGCCCGCTCGGGTCGGGCGCGGCGAACCGCAGGTCGGCGTCGCCGATGAACTGCGCCCAGCGGAAGCAGTAGGTGCAGTACGCGTGGCAGGTCTGCCCCTGGCCGGGGAAGTACAGCACGGTCTCGCGGTACTTGTGCTGGAGTCCGGGGATCGCCTCGCCGTCCTGGACGGGGACGTTGAGCTGCTGTTGGCCCGAGGGGTGCGGGTTGAGCCGGCCGCGGATGTCCGTAACGGCCTCGCGCAGCAGCAGTCGGTCGGCGGGGTCGGCGGAGAGCTTGCCGAGCCGGTCCTCGTCGTCGCCGGTGAGCATGCCGCGTTGCGGGAAGGTCAGCTGGAACATCGGGTCGCCGGGCACGTCGTCCCAGTCGATCAGCTGGTCCAGGACGTAGGAGTTGACGCGGAACGGCAGGACCAGCGAGATCCGGCGGACGGTCTCCCGCACCTCGTCGGGCAGCCCGTAGCGGTCGGCGATGGTGTCGATGTGGCGGGGCCCGTACGCGCGAAAGCGGGTGGTTTCCGGGGCACCGGCCGTCATCGGCGGGCACCCCCGGTCCGGCTCTGCTTGCGGTAGAGGTCGTCGCCGAGCACCAGGAAGTCGAGGTCCATGGCGCGGAAGGCGGTCAGCGCGTCGGCGGCGGTGTTGACGATGGGTTCGCCCTTGTCGTTGAAGGAGGTGTTGAGGAGCACCGGCGGTGCGCCGTGGCGGTCGAGGGCGTCGAGGACGGCGCCGACGGCCGGCGCTTCGTCGCCGTGCAGCACCTGCGGCCGGGTCGTGCCGTCGACGTGGACGACGCCGGGGGCGACCCGTCGGCCGAGTTCGGTGGCCTTGGCGGCGCCGAGCATGTACCGGCTCAGGTACTCCTGCTGTTCCCAGAGCCGGGCGCCGTAGTCGCGGCGGGTGACGCCGGCGAAGGGGCGCCACTGCTCGCGGTTCTTGACGGTGTTGACCCGGGTGTTGACGTCGGGGGTGTTCGGCACCGCGATGATCGAGCGGCGGCACAGGGCGCGCGGGCCGACCTCGGCGCGGCCCTGCGCGACCGCGCCGATCTGCCCTTCGAGGAGCAGGGCGGTGAGGGCGTCGGTGTCGAGGTCGGTGCGGAGCAGGTCGGAGGTGTCCAGCGCCGCCTCGCGGCCGGCGTAGTCGGGGCCGTGCACGTCGGTGCCCTGGTAGGGGCTGAGCGCCGTGGTGTGCCGGCGGGGCGGGCGGACGGTCCAGGCGGCGCCGAGCGCCACGCCGGCGTCGTGCGGCACCGGCGGGACGTAGAGCGGGCCGGGCAGGGTGCCGTTGGTGCTGCAGTTGAGGGCGACGCCGCCGCTGAGGCAGAGCTCCTCGACGCCGGCCGCCTTGCGGGTGAGCGCGGCGAGGTGGCGGACAGACTCCTCGATGATGCGCTGGGCGGTGTAGGCGACGAGGACGGCCTTGGGGTCGTCGGCGAGGCGGTCCTCGGGGGCGTCGGGGCCGTCGGCGCCGGCGATCCGGGCGTAGTGCTCCCGCCACCGGCCGACGACGGTGTCGTACTGCTCCTTGATCTCGTCGGCGGTGGCGGTGCCGTGGTTCTCCTTCAGCGGGGCGACGGCCAGGCGGAAGTCGTCGGCGGCGATCTCGACGAGGGGTTCCGTCTCCAGGCCGGCGGCGCGGCCGTAGGCGGCCAGGCCCATGGTCTTGCCGGCGTTGAGGAAGGAGAAGCCGAGCCAGGTGGAGGCGGCGTCGTAGGCGTAGCCGAGGGAGGCGGTGCGCTGCCAGGTGCGCTCCAGGCGGGGTGCGGCGCCGTCCTCGTAGGTCCAGATGGTGGAGGACTCGTTCTCGCCGTGGCCGTCGACGACCAGGACGCCGGCCTTGCGGAACGGCGAGGCGTAGAACGAGGAGGCGGCGTGCGCCTGGTGGTGCGGGACGCGGACGACCTCGGGGGTGCGGGCGCCGAAGTCGAGGCCGACGGCGTAGGCGAGGAACTCGGCGTCGGTGGCGAACCGCTGCGGGTAGAGCTGCTCGCTGTCCCAGCCGAGGGCGACCACGTCGATGTCGGCGGGGGTGAGGCCGGCCTGGTGGAGGACGAAGCGGGCGGCGCTGAAGGGCTTGCGGTAGAGGGAGTGGCGGTGGCGGTTGAGGCGCTCCTCCTCGGAGAAGGCGACGATCTCGCCGTGTTCGTCGATGAGGCAGGCGGCGCTGTCGTGCCAGCCGGTCGGCGGGGCGTTGACGCCAAGGATCCACATGTCGGGTGTCTCTCTTCGTCGGTCGGTGTCCGGGTGGGACCGGGTCACCGGAGGGGGGCGAGGGAGTGCCGCACGGCGAGTTGGGCGCGGTCGAGGGCGGCCGCGCACGCGTCGGGCGTGTCACCGGTGGCCAGCAGGGCGGCCAGGCGGGGGACGATGCCGCGCGGCGGCAGCAGGAGGCGGGTGCCGGGCGCGGCGAGCGGGACGGCGCGTTCGATGCCGGGTTCGGCAGCGGCGGCACTGACGTCCAACGAGGCGACGGTGCCGTCCCGTTCGGGGTAGAGGAAGCGGACCTCGGCGCAGCGGTCGTGGGTGGTGGTGAGGTCCGGGGTCCGGCCGAGGGCGAGGTCGGCGGCGGTGACGACCGGGTCCAGGCCGGTGGCGAGGGTGCCGAGCAGCGGGATGAAGTCGCCGCCGAGGCGGCCGTTGACCTCCACGATGCGGGGGCCGGTGGGGGTCAGGCGCAGTTCGGTGTGGGTGAGGCCGGTGCGGATGCCGAGGACGGTGTGGGCGTCGGTGACCACGGCGCGGACCTCGTCGGCCCAGGGTTCGTGGCGCCAGGGGGCGACCAGGTGGCCGGTCTCCTCGAAGTGCGGGGCGAAGCCGAGCCGTTTGCGGGCGACGTTGACGAGGTGGACTCTGTCGCCGGCGACCGCGCAGTCCACGCTGATCTCCGGTCCGGACAGGTACTCCTCGACGATCGCCCCGTCCAGTGCGCCCAGTCCGGGGAAGGCGGCGCCGACCGCCCGGGCGTAGGCGCGGGCGGTCTCGGTGGGGCCGCTGGCGAGGCTGACGCCGATGCTGCCGGCCAGGTCGCGGGGTTTGACCACGACCTGCGGGCCCAGTTCGTCGGCGGCGGCCCGTGCCTGGTCGGCGGTGTGGACGTGCCGGAAGCGGGCGGAGGGCACGCCGGCGCGTTCCAGCAGCCGCCGGGTGGTCAGCTTGTCGCGGCAGCGGCGGACGGCCTCGGGGCTCATGTGCGGCAGGTGCAGTCGGCGGGCGACCTCGGCGGTGGTTTCCAGCAGCGCCTCGTCCCAGGTGAGGACGGCGCCGGGGCCGGGGTGGTCGGCGAGCAGTGCGGCGGCGGCGCGGGTGGTGGCGGTGGGGTCGGTGGTGTCGGCGGCGACGAAGCGGTCGGCGACGTGGTGCCGTTGCCAGTCGATCTCGGCGGGCTGGACCAGTGCGGTGCTCTGGTGCCCGGCGAGGGTGCGCAGGGCGTATTCGCGGTAGGGCGGGTTGCCGCAGCCGATGACGACGAGCCGGGGCGGGGCTGCGGAGTCGACGGGTGTGCAGTCCAAGACGGCGTCGCGCAGGGTGCGGCGGACCGCGGCGGTCACCTCCGCGCTGCTGGCGCCGCGGTAGCGGAACCGGGCCCCGGCGTGCTCGTACCCGCCGCCGGTGAGCAGCGCCCCGGCCTCCGGGGCGACCTGCGCGTACGGTCCGTCCTGCTGGGGGGCCGGCGGGGTGCGGACCCGGCAGGGTTGGGGTACGGACGGCGGGACGAGCAGCCAGCCGGCGACCTCGCTCGGCGGGGCGGTCGGCCAGGCGGGCGGCTCGGCGCCGGTCTGGTGGGCGCAGGCCACCGCCATCAGGTCGATGCCGTGCACCTCCCGCCAGACGAACGGGACTTCGGCGCCGCCGGGCCGGGAGCCGATCTCCAGGACGGTCAGGGTGCCGTGGTCGCCGTGGAACAGCTCCAGGTGGAAGACGGCGGGCCCGGCGAAGAGGGCGCGGGTGGTGGCGGTGGTGATCTCGGCGATGCGGTCGAGGAGGTCGGGGTCGTCGATCTCGACGGAGGCCAGGGCGGTGCCGGTGGTGAACTCCAGGCAGGTCGTGAGGTAGCGGGCGGCCCGCCAGGGGCCAAGGCCGTCGCCGGTGAACACGCCGTCCACGTGCAGGACTTCGTCGGGCAGCCAGGGCTGGACCAGCAGCGCGTCGTCCCGGGGGAAGGCGTAGTCGGCGAGTTCGGCCGGGGAGTCCAGACGGGTGATGCCGGCGCTGGCGGTGCCGCGGCGGGGTTTGACCAGCACCGGCCAGCCGTGCCGGGCGGCGAAGTCGGTGACCGCGGCGTGGTCGGGCGCGTCCGCGGTCGGCGGTACGGGGACGTCGGCGGCGGCCAGTCGCGTGGCCATCAGGAGTTTGTCGCGCAGCGGTTCGAGGTCGGCGCCGCGTTGTCCGGGCAGGTCGAGGGCGTCGCGGAGGTCGGCGGCCAGGTCGAGGTCGGTCTCCTGGAGCGCGACGACCCGGGTCACCGGGCCGGAGCGCTCGACCAGTGCGTCGATCGCCTCGTGGACCGCCTTGACGTCCTCGGTGCTGTCCACCAGCCGTACCCCGGCGGCCTGTTCGAGAGGGAGGTGGCGGGCGGCCCGCTCGGTGGTGACGTAGCTGACGCGGTGCGCGGTGTGGTCGAGGTAGGCGGCGTAGTCGGCGTAGCGGTCGGTCCAGCGGTGGATGACGAGCACGTGGTGCACCGGGGGCTCCTGGGGCGAGGGGGCGCGGTTCGGGGCGGCGGCGGGCAGGCCGGACACCGGTGGCGGCAGGCGGAGGTGGCTCCCCCTGCGCACGGGTGAGGTGGCGGGGCCGGGGTCGGGCCGGGTGCCCCGTCGGTGTGGGCGGGCGGCCGGTCAGGCTGCGGCGGCGGCCAGCAGGGTGGCGTGCAGGCCGGTCAGCAGGGCGGCGCAGCGGTCCCGGCCGAGGTCCTTGACGGTGAGCCGGACGGTGAGGTCGCGGTCGCTCTCCAGGGCGCGGGCGTAACATCGCGGGCCGATGGTGGTGAAGGGTTCTTCCCAGGTCAGCACCGGCTCTTCGGCGGACGCCCGGATCGGGAGCGGGTCGAATGGCGAACTGTCCGGCAGGGCAACGAAGTTGAAGGCGCAGGCCGGTTCGGCGGCGTGCGGCGTCCGCTGGCGCAGTGCGGCGACGGCGGTGACGTCGTGCATGCCGTGCCGGAAGGCGGCGAGGGCACTCCAGTGGACGGCGTCGGCGAGGGCGACCAGGTCGGCGGTGCGGGCCCGTTCGACCCGTGCCGGCACCCACTGGTTCATGGAGGTGACCAGGTCCTTCCAGCGGCCGCCGAAGCGGTTGGCGCTCATCAGCTGCACCAACAGGGTGTCGGTGTCGCACAGGCTGGCCACGGTGTGGACGTAGGCGGCCAGGACGACGCTGGAGACGGAGACCCGGGCGCGTTCGGCGACGGCGTGTGCGGCCGGGCGGGCGGCGGCGGAGCGCAGGGTGGCCTGGACGGTGCCGCCCTCGGCGCCGGGGGTGCGGGGCAGGGCCACCGACGGTGCGCCGCCGAGGAGTTGGTCCCAGTGGTCGAGCGCCGCGGCCTGCCGGCGGAGTCCGGCGGGGGCGTGCTGGGCGGCGGCCAAGTCGGCGGGTCCGGGTGGAGTGGGGCCGAGCCCGTCGGGGTCGGTGAGGGCCTGGCGGAACTCGCGGTGCAGGAGTTCCTGGGCCCAGGCGTCGGCGGCGATGTGGTGCTTGGCGAACAGCAGGTGGGACGGGTCCCCGCGGTGCGTCAACAGGCGGGCGCGCCAGCCGTGTTGGCGCCTCAGGTCGAAGGGTTCGCCGGCCAGGCGGGCGGCGAGTGCGTCGGGTCCCGCCGCGTCGCGGTGGTCGGCCGGTGCCGCGTCGAGCGTCGGCAGCGCGTCGTCGAAGTCCGCGTCGGGCGCCAACTGCCGTGGCGCGGCCGGGTCGTGGACGTCGTAGCGGGTGCGCAGGGACGGGTGCCTGGCGACGACGGTGCGCAACGCGGTGCGGGCCCGTGCGGCGGTGGTGCCGGGTGGCAGGGGCCAGGCGGCGGCGTTGTTCGGCTCGTGCCACCGGGCCGCCGGGAGGTCTCGGATGTCGTGCCACACCGAGAGCTGACCCAGCGACAGTGGTCCTGCCTCGGACATACAGATCCCCCATGTCGCATTTCCGTAATACGGAAGATGAGTTCCATGCGAACCACGACGCTGCCACAATCCGCCGAACGTGGCAAGAAGTGATCCAACTCGCGAAGTGATCCACCTCACACGCCGACGCCCGGAAAGCCATGAGAGCCTGAATGCCACTTCCCGGAATCATCTTTCCAAATGCCGGAACACGGTGGCAGTTTTTCGACCCATATCCCGTGATCTGCCCCGCCTTTGCTCCGAAACATCGTGTGTGAACGCCACAGGGGGATTCAGCACCGTGAGTCAGCAGCCGCACCCGTCCGCCGCCGACCTCCGCCCGGACTTCCTGCACTCCTTCCTGCTCGACCCGGCGCGGCACTCCCCCGACGCCCCCGCCGTCGTCGAATCGCCCGAGGCCGGCCGGACCACCGTCACCAGCTACGCCGAACTCCGCTCCCACACCGACGCGTTGGCGGGCGCCCTGGGAGCGCTGGAGCTCGAACCCGGCTCCCGGGTGATCCTGGAGGCGGACACCAGCGCCCCGGCCCTCGCGATGCTCCTCGCCTGCTCGCAAGCGGGCCTCACCTTCGTCCCGGTGAGCCCGCAGACCCCGCAGCAGCGCCTGGAGACCCTCATCGACACCGTGCGCCCCGCCCTGCACCTCCAGGCGGCGAACGGCAACCGGACGGACGTGCCGGAGGCGGTCGGGACCGGACGCTTCGACCGCGACGGTCTCACCGTCGAACGGGCCCCCGCGCACCGCCCGCCCCGCCGCCGCACACCCTGCCCCACCGACCCGGCGTACATCATCTTCACCTCCGGCACCACCGGACGGCCCAAGGGCGTGGTGATGAGCCACCGCGCGGTGGTCGCGTTCTACCGCGGCATGCTGGCGCACCGGATCGCCGGCCCCGACGACCGCATCGCCAGCACCTCACCGCTCCAGTTCGACTTCTCGCTGCTCAACATCGGACTGGCCCTGGGCAGCGGCGCCGCCGTCGTCCCCGTTTCGCCCCAACTGGTGCGCTGGCCACGGCACTTGCTGCGGATCCTGCGGGAGACCGGTGCCACCCAGGTCAACGGCGTCCCCTCCATCTGGCGTCAGGTGCTGCGCCACGAACCCAAGCGACTGGCCGCGTTGACCGGGCTGCGCGGGGTCCTCTTCTGCGGCGAGGAGTTCCCGCTGCCCGAACTCCGTCGCCTCCAGGAGCTGTTGCCGACCGCCCGGATCGTCAACTGCTACGGCGCCACCGAGTCCATGGCCTGCTCCTTCGAGGACGTGCCGAACCCGCTCCCGGAAGAGGTCGAACGGCTCTCCCTCGGCACCGCCCACCCGGGCGCCGAAATCCTGCTGGTCGACCCCGACGGCCGGGTCGTCGACGAACCCGACGTGGTCGGCGAGATCCACCTGCGCAGCCCCGCCCTGTTCTCCGGCTACTGGGGCGACCCGGAGGCCACCCGCGCCACGCTGGTCCCCGACCCGCTGTGCCCGGAGTCCGGCCAGTACGTGCTGCGCTCCGGGGACCTGGCGCTGCGCGGCACGGACGGCGGCTACCGCTTCGCCGGACGGGTCGACTCCCAGGTACAGATCAACGGCAACCGCGTCGAACTCGGCGAAGTGGAGCGGCGGTTGACCGCACACCCCGGCGTCACCGCGGCCACCGCCCTGCCGTTGCCGCTGCCCGGCGGCGGCACCCAACTGGCCGCCTTCGTCACCCTCGCCACCGGCCACTGCCTCGACGACCCCGGCGACCTGTGGACCTTCTGCGCCGAGACGCTGCCCCCGTACATGGTTCCCCAGGAGATCCGGGTGCTGGACCGGCTGCCCACGACGGCCCACGGCAAGGTCGATCGCACCGCGCTGCTGGCGGAGGCCGGGGCGAGAGCCGAGGACGCCGGAGCCGCGCCCGTCGGGAGCGCCCGGTGACCGGACTCGACGAATCCGCCACCACCACCGCGGGCCTCGCCGCCGAGGGCCGACTGCGGAGCTTCGTGCGGGTGCGGGCCGGCGGGCTGCCCGGTGCGTTCTGGGTCCTGTGGGGCGGCTCGCTGGTCAACCGGCTGGGCGCGATGGTCAATCCGTTCCTCAGCCTCTACCTCACCGGCGCCCGGCACGTCCCGGTCGCCACCGTCGGCTGGGTGCTGGCCGTCGGCGGCGCCGGCGCGGTGATCTCACAACCGCTCGGCGGCTTCCTCGCCGACCGGTTCGGCCGGCGGGCGGCGCTCACCGGCGGGATGCTGGCGAACGGCGCGACCCTGCTCGTCCTCGGCAGCGCGCGCAGCCTCCCGGTGCTGATCGCGGCCTGCTTCGTGCTGGGCATCACCCTCGACCTGTTCCGGCCGGCCGCCCAGGCACTGGTCGCCGACGCGGTGCCGGCCGCCGACCGGACCCGCGCCTACGGCCTGCTGCTGTGGGCCGTCAACCTGGGCTTCTCGATCGCCATGGTCCTCGGCGGCTACCTCGCCGCGCACGGCTTCGGCCTGCTGTTCTGGCTCGACGCCGGGGCCTGCACGGCGTTCGGAGTGCTGGTGTGGCTGGCCGTCCCCGAGACCCGACCGGCCCTCCGGGAAGGGTCCGCCGGCGGCTTCGGCACCGTGCTGCGGGACCGGGTGATGGTGGCCTTCGCCGGCCTCATCGTGCTCTACGCGGTGGTCTTCCAACAGGCCTTCACCACACTGCCGTTGGCGATGACGGCCACCGGCATGTCGAGCGGCGCCTACGGCACGGTGATGGCGGTCAACGGCCTCGTCGTCCTCGCGGCCCAACCGCTGATCGGCCACCGGCTGGACGGCCGGGACAAGAGCCGGTTGCTGGCCCTCGGCTTCGCCGTCGCCGCGGCCGGCAACGCGGTCGCGGCCACCGCCACCTCGGCCGTCCACTACGGCCTGGCGGTCGCGATCGCCACGCTCGGCGAGATCCTGGTCTTCGCGGTCACCGCGGCCGTCGTCGCCGACCTCGCGCCGCCCGCGCTGCGCGGCCGCTACAACGGTCTGATCGGCATGGCCTGGGGCACCGGCTTCCTGATCGCCCCGGTCGTCGGCACCCGCCTGCTCGTCGTCGGCCCCACCGTCCTCTGGCTCAGCTGCGCCGCGCTCAGCCTGCTCGCAGCCCTCGGCCAACTGGCCCTGGCGCCCGCACTGCGCCGCCGCGCGCCCCGCTGAGCACGCGCCGCACCCCCACAAGGAAGGAAGGACGTGCCCACGAAGCCCCGCCAGAAGGTGCTGCTCCTGGAAGCCGACGTCGCCGCGGGCGGCGATCTGCTCGCGGCCGCCGCCGGCCTCGGCCTGGACGCCTACGTGGCCACCCACAAGGAGCTCTACGCCCACTACCGGCCCGAGTTGACGGACCTGATCACCGGCACCGCCTTCACCGACTTCGCCGACCCGGCCCGCGCCCTCGACGACCTGACCGGCTTCTGCCGCGACACCGGCATCGACGGCATCGTGCCCTGCTGGGAGTTCCTCACCCCGCTCGCCGCCCGACTGGCCGCCGCGCTCGACCTGCCCGGCCACCGCCCCGGGCCGGCGCCGGCCGGCCGCAACAAGCGGCTGATGGCCGAGGCGTTCGCCGCCCACGGCGTCCCGGCCCCGCAGACCGTGACCGCCCCCGACCCGGACGCCCTCGCCCGGCGGATCGCGGCCACCGGCCTGACCTACCCACTGGTCGTCAAACCGGCCGAGAACGCCGCGTCGATCGGCGTCTCGGTGGTCCGCTCGGCCGCCGAACTGCCCGCCGCGGCCCGACGGGCGCAGTCCCAGCGCCACAAACTGCCGCACGGCATCGCCCTGGACACCACCCTGCTCGCCCAGGAGCACGTCGACGGACCGGAGTTCAGCGTGGAGACGGTCGTCGCCGACGGCACCGTCCACCACCTCGCGGTCACCGAGAAGTTCACCACCGCGGGCACCCGCCGCGCCGAACTCGGCCACACCGTGCCCGCGGCGCTGCCCCCACAGGCCAGGGCCGCGGTGTGCGCCGCGGCCACCGGTGCGGTGACCGCCCTCGGCCTGCGGCACGGCCTGGCGCACACCGAGGTGAAGGTGGCGCCGACCGGCCGGCCGAAGGTCATCGAGGTGGGGGCGCGACCGCCCGGCGACCTCATCATGCGGCTGGTGCACGAAGCCCTCGGCATCGACATGGCCCGCGCCCACCTCCAGGCCGTCCTGGGCGAACGCCCCGACGTCACCCCGCGCCGGAACGCCGCCGCCGCGATCCGCTTCCTGACCGCCCCCGAAGCCGGGACGCTGCGCTGGGTCGGGCGGCTCCCGCACGGCGACCACGTCGTCGCCACCCAACTGACCAAGATGCCCGGCGACGCCGTGGGCGGCCCGGACGACAACCTGTCCCGGATCGGCCACCTCATCGTGCGCGCCGGCACGCCCGCCGAGGCCAACGCGGCGGCCGACGCGGCGCTGGCCGCCGTCCCCGTGGAGCTGGCCACCCGCTGGTAGCGCACCGCCGGTAGCACTGCCACCGACCGACCGGCGGCGTAACGTCAACACTGTGCCGCGGCCGTGGGTAGGTGGACCATGACGACCGGTGGGGCCGCGGAAGCCCCACTGGGTCGGGAGGTGCTGCGGACGATGGCCGAGACCGGGGCCTCGTCGGCCATGGTCTACGAGCTGGCGCCGGACGCCCCGGTGCTGCGGCTGACCGCACTGAGCGGCATCCCTCCGCCGGTGCTGGACCCCTGGCGGCGGATCGCGCTGGCCGCGCCCCTCCCGGTCGCGGTCGCGGCACGCGGGCAGCGCCTGGTGTGGGCGGCCGGCCACCAGCAGCTGGCCCGGGACTTCCCGCGGACCGCAGTGACGCTGCCCTACGACTTCGCGCTGGGCGCGGCCCCCCTGAACGACGGCACCGACTGCCGGGGCGCGGTGGTGCTGCTGTGGCCGGCCGGCCACGCGCCGGAGCTGTCGGACGCCGAACGGACCGCGTTCGCGGCGGCCTGCCCGCGGCTGGCCGAGCTGCTGCCCGCGGGCCCCGGCCCCGACGGGCCGCTGGTGGTCCCGGTGCCCCCGGCCCGCACCGTCGACCCCGACCAGGCGCTGGCCGCTGTCGACTACGTGGAGCGGCTGCCGGGCGGCGGCTGCGCACTGGACCTGGACGGGCGGGTCACCATGCTGAGCGGGAGCGCCGCCCGACTGCTGGGCGCCGGCGTGCCCCGGCTGCTCGGGACCCGGCCCTGGGAGGCGCTGCCCTGGTTGGCCGGGCCGGTCTTCGAGGACCGGTGCCGGGCCGCGGTGATCAGCCGTCGCCCGGCGTCGTTCACCGCCCGCCGGCCCCCGGCGCAGTGGCTGGCGTTCCGGCTGTTCCCGGACGGTCGGGGGGTGAGCGTGTGGATCAGCGCCGCGGACGACCAGGAGGATCCGGAGGCCCGCTGGCCCACCGAGGTCATGCCGCTGCGGGCCGGGCAGATGTACCACGTGCTGCACCTCGCGGCGGCGCTCACCGAGGCGGTGGGCGTCCAGGACGTCACCGAGCTGTTCGCCGAGCAGATCGTGCCGGCCTTCGGTGCCCAGGGGATGATGATGTACGTCGCGGACGCGGGCCGGCTGCGCACCGTCGGTCACCGCGGCTATCCGCAGGCCGCCGTGGAGGCGTTCGAGGGGATCCCGCTCAGCACCGCGAACAGCCCCACCGTGCGCGCCCTGGCCACCGGCGAGCCGAGCTTCTTCAGCACCGTCGAGGAGACCGAGCGGTTCTTCCCCGGGCTGGCGGAACTGACCGGGATGGCGGCCCGGGCGGTGCTGCCGCTGATCGTCTCCGGACGCCCGGTCGGCTGCTGCGTCCTGGCGTACCGCCACCCGCGGACCTTCACCACCTCCGAGCAGCAGGTGCTGACCTCGCTGGCCGGGCTGATGGCCCAGGCGCTGGACCGGGCGTTCCTCTACGACACCAAGCAGCAGCTCGCGCACGACCTGCAGGCCGGGCTGCTGCCGCACCGCCTGCCGCCGGTCCCCGGTCTTGCGGTCGCCGCCCGCTACCTGCCGTCGACCCGCGGCATGGACATCGGCGGCGACTTCTACGACCTGATCCGGCTCGACGAGCACCAGGTGGCCGCGGTGATCGGCGACGTGCAGGGCCACAACGCGGCGGCCGCGGCGCTGATGGGCCAGGCCCGCACCGCGGTGCACGCCCACGCCTCGGCCGGCGCGGCACCGGACGAGGTGCTGGACCGCACCAACCGGCTGCTCTGCGACCTGGACCCCGACCTGTTCACCAGCTGCCTCTACGTCCACCTCGACCTGCGCACGCACCAGGCGTGCCTGGCCAGCGCCGGCCATCCGCCGCCGGTGCTGCGCCACCCCGACGGGCGCACCGAGGTGCTGCGGGTGCCGCCTGGGATGCTGCTGGGCGTGGCGCCCGGCACCCGCTACTCCGCCACCACCGTCGCCGTGCCGCCCGGCGCGGTGCTCGCGCTCTACACGGACGGGCTGGTCGAGCGGCCCGGCCGGGACCTGGACGAGGGGGTGGCGGACCTGGCCACCGAGCTGGCCGGGGCGGACCTGGCGGCGGACCCCGGCATCCTCGCCGACGCCGTCCTGGCCCGGCGCGGGGCGCGGCGCGAGAGGCTGGACGACGTGGCGCTGCTGCTGCTCGCCCCGACCGGCGGCGGTCCGGACGACGGCGGGTGAGTCGGATGAGCGGGGAGCCGAGCGGGGTGCCGCCCGGCCCGGAGGAGCGCGACTACCCGGCCGACCGGGCGGCGCGGTGCGACGGTCTGCCGGCGCTGGACGCCGCGGTGGTCGACTGCCGGGCCTGTCCGCGGCTGGTGGCCTGGCGGGAGCGGGTGGCGGTGGAGCGGCGGGCGGCGTTCCGGGACTGGGAGTACTGGGCGCGGCCGGTTCCGGGGTTCGGCCCGCCGGACGCGGCGCTGGCCGTGGTGGGCCTGGCGCCGGCCGCGCACGGCGGCAACCGCACCGGGCGGATGTTCACCGGCGACGCCTCCGGCGACTTCCTGTTCGCGGCGTTGCACGCGGTGGGCCTGGCCTCGCAGCCGACCGCCACGCACCGGGGCGACGGGCTGGCGCTCCACGGGGTGCGGGTCACCGCGCCGGTGCGCTGCGCGCCGCCGCAGAACCGGCCGACCGGGGCCGAGCGGGCGACCTGCCGTCCCTGGTTGGCGCGGGAGCTGGCCCTGCTGGCGCCCGGGCTGCGGGTGGTGGTGGCGCTGGGCGGGTTCGGCTGGGACGCGCTGTGGCCGGCGCTGGGTGCGGCGGGCTGGCCGGTGCCGCGGCCCCGGCCGGCGTTCGGCCACGGCGCGGAGGTGACCCTGCCGGCCGGCCCGCGGGGCGGGGAGCTGCGGGTGCTCGGCTGCTACCACCCGAGCCAGCGGAACACCTTCACCCGCCGGCTCACCCCGGACATGCTGCTCGCCCTGCTCGACCGGGCCCGTGAACTCGCCGGGCTGTGAGACGGGCCGAACGTCCCGGGGCCAGTACCCTCAGATGGGGTAAATACCCCATATAACGCATTCGCCCGGTATCCGGCAGAGACGGAACGGCTCTGATGGTGGACTTCGAGGAGCACGGCCACGACGGGCGGCAGGCGCCGCTCGACATCGCCGACGCCGCCCTGGTGCTGTGCGACGCCCGCGGCCGCGTGGAGAGCTGGCCGGACGGTGCCGAGCGGCTGTTCGGCCACCCGGCCGCGGACGTGGTGGGGCGGGCCGCGGCGTCCCTGCTCGCCCCGGACGACGCGGCCCGGCTGTCCGAGCTCGCCGCCGAGTGCCGGGCGCACGGCGGCTGGAGCGGCACGCTCACCGCCCGGCGCAAGGACGGCTCCCTGGTCGACGTCATGGTGCAGCTGGCCCGGGTGACCGACGGCGACGGCACCGCGCACTGGCTGGTGGTGTCCGCCGAGGCGTCGTTGTTCCCGGGCTGGGAGATGAGCCGGGCGGTGCTGGAGAAGCTCCTGATGCAGACGCCGGTCGGGATGGCCGTGGTCGACACCGACCTGCGGTTCGTGTGGTCCAACCTCGCCCTGGAACGGTTCGGCGGCGGCCCGGCGCAAGAACGCATCGGACGGCGGCTGGCCGAGGTCCAGCCGGGCCTCGACGCACAGGCGCTGGAGGCCCAGATGCAGCGCGTCCTGGAGAGCGGCGAGCCGGTCCTGGGCTACGAACACCTCGGCCGCCCGCAGTCCGACCCGCGCTCCGAACGCGCCCACGCGATGTCGTTCGTCCGGCTCGACGGCGTCAACGGCCGCCCCATCGGCGTCTGTTACACCGTCCTGGACATCACCGAGCGGTACCGCAACCGGCAGCGGCTGACCCTGCTCGACCGGGCCGGCACCGCCATCGGCCAGTCCCTCGACGTGCTGCGCACCGCCCAGGAACTCGCCGACGTCGCGGTGCCCGACCTCGCCGACTTCGTCACCGTGGACCTGCTCGACTCGGTGATCCGGGGCGGCGACCCGCTCACCGGGCCGCCCGGCGACACCGACCGGGTCGCGCTGCGCCGCGGCGGCCAGCAGTCGGCCCGACCGGGCGTCCCCGAAGCGGTCGTCGACGTCGGGGACCTGGCGTCGTACCACTCCTGGTCCCCACCCATCCGGGCCCTGGTCGACGGCAAGTCGTGGCGGGTGGAGTGGCTGGACCCGCAGGGCCCGGAGTGGGCCGCCGACATCCCCGGCGGCCGGCGCCGGCTGCTGCGCGAACAGGGCCTGCACACCGCGATGGTGGTGCCGATCCGGGCGCGCGGCACGACGATGGGCGTCACCAGCTTCTTCCGGCGGGCGCGCAGCGAACCGTTCAGCCCCGACGACCTGCGGCTGGCCGAGGAGTTCGTGACCCGGGCCGCGGTCTGCCTGGACAACGCCCGCCGCTACACCCGGGAACGCTCCGCGGCCCTCACCCTCCAGCGCAGTCTGCTGCCGCAGGGCGTCCTGGAGCACAGCGCGCTGACCCTGGCGACCTCCTACCGGCCCGCGGACGAACTGGCCGGGGTGGGCGGCGACTGGTACGACGTGATCCCGCTGTCCGGGGCGCGGCTGGCGCTGGTGGTGGGCGAGGTCCGCGGGCACGGCATCGGCGCGATCGCCACGATGGGGCGGCTGCGCACCGCGGTGCAGACCCTCGCCGCCCTCGACCTGCGCCCGGAGGAACTCCTCGCCCGCCTCGACGACCTGGTCAGCCGGGTGTCGGAGGAGGGCGGCCAGGGCGCGGACGCCGGCGCGGTGGGCACCAGTTGCCTGTACGCGGTCTACGACCCGGTCGGCCGCTGCTTCACCCTCGCCAGCGCCGGGCACCCGCCGCCGGTCATCGTCGCCCCCGACGGCACCGCCGCCTTCGCCGAACTGCCGATCGGGCCCCAACTGGGCGTCAGCGGACTGCCGTTCGAGGCCGTCGAGGTGACCGTCAAGGAGGACAGCGTGCTGGCCCTCTACACCGACGGGCTGCTGGCCGGCGCGGGCCCCGGGGCCGGCGAACCGGCCAAGGACCGGCTGCTGCACGCCCTCGCCGCCCCGGACGACTCCCTCGACGCACTCGGCGAAGCCGTCCTCGGCGCACTGGTGCCGCGCCGGCAGCACGACGACGTCACGCTGCTGCTGGCCCGCACCCGCGGCCTGGCCCCGGACCGGTTCGCCTCCTGGGAACTGACCGCCGACCCGGCCCTGGTGGGCCGGGCCCGGGAGATGGCCGCGCAGCAGCTGACCGAATGGGACCTGTCCGCGCTGACGTTCACCACCGAGCTGGTCGTCAGCGAACTGGTCACCAACGCGATCCGGTACGGGTCGGGGCCGATCCGACTGCGGCTGATCCTGGAGCACACGCTGATCTGCGAGGTGTGCGACGGCTCCAGCACCTCCCCGTACCTGCGGCATCCGCGGACCACCGACGAGGGCGGGCGCGGACTGTTCCTCATCTCCCAGTTCACCCACCGGTGGGGCACCCGCTACACCACCGACGGCAAGGTGATCTGGGCGGAGCAGTTGCTGACCTGACCGGCCCGGCTCACCCGGCCGGCACGCCGCCGGCCGCCTGCGCCGCCGCCCGTTCCCGCGCCGCGGCCGCCCGCTCCGGCGCCCCCAGCTGCTCCGCCAGGCGGGCCTTGGCCGACCAGTTGTAGGGGCAGACCGGACGCAGCCGGCTGCGCTCGCTCAACAGGGTGCCGGCCAGGTCGTGGCGGCCGGCCCGGAGCGCGGCCTCGACCAGGGTGCGCTGGACCGCGTCGCGCTGGGCGTGGCTGCCGCCGAAGACGTGCAGCCGGTGGCGGACCGGCAGCAGCAGGTCGGTGGCGCCGGCGAAGTCCCCGCGGCCGTAGGCGAGCAGCGCCCGGCAGACGGGCAGGCCGACGTCGGCGGTCATCGCGCGGTTGGTGGGCGACGGGCCGGCCGGAACCCCGGCCAACCAGCGCTCGCGGTCCCGGACGAGCCGCTCGGCCCGGTCCTGGCGCCCCGCGCCGACGTACGCCATCACCGCGTGGGCGTCGTTGAAGGCGTAGTGCGGGCCGTCGTCGCGGCGCTCCCAGGCGTCGGCGACCGCCGCCCAGCGGGCCCCCTGGTCGTCCCCGTCGAGGTACAGGCGCCACAACAGGGCCGCGGCGTCGATGAGTTCCATCGCCACGTCCGCGGAGTCGGCGTGGTGCACCGCGGCGTCGTAGACGTCCAGGACGCGGCCGGTGTCGCCGGCTTCCAGGAGGAACAGGGCGTGGTGCCACCAGTTGTGGACGGTGAGCAGGGTGCCGTCCGACCAGGCGTCGGTGCGGGCGTCCAGGAAGCGCGCGCCGTCGGTGAACCGGCCGCGCATCTCGTAGGTGTGCGCCACCGCGTGGATGCCCCACACGTCCCGCGGACGCCGCTCCAGGGCGGCCAGGCCGGTCTCTTCGGCGTGCTCGTAGTGGCCGTTCTCCTCCAGGCCGAAGGCGTACATGCCCAGCAGCGGGCCGTAGTGCGGATCGTCCTCGTCCCAGGCGTCCAGCGCCCCGCCGACCCGGTCGCGCAGCCGCAGCGCGTCGCCCGTGAGGAAGTCGTGGTGGTGGCCGGCGAACAGGGCCAGCAGGTCGCGGGGGTGGGCGACGGCGACCTCGCCGAGGATCCAGCCGGCGGTGCCGTAGTCGCCGTCCAACCAGGCGCCCGCTGCGGCCAGGTGCATCCGCTCGCGCGCGGTGGCCCGGTCGGCGTCGAGGGCGGCGCGGAACGCGGTGAAGGTGTCGCGGGCGGCCGCCGCGCCCTTCTCCTCCGTGCCCAGCACGCCCAGGTAGGCGGCGAGGGCGTGGGCCATCGGCGCGCGGGGCGCGGCGGTCAGTAGCTCCCGTGCGGTCTCCTCGATGCGGGGACGGAAGAACAGCAGGTCGTCCAGGGCCCGTTCGTAGAGGTCGAGGGCGTCGGGACCGGTGTCGGTCAGGGCGAGCCCGTGCCGGTCGACTGTCATGGTGGCTCCTGCGGGGTGAGTGGGGGTGCCGCCGGATCCCGTCGGATCCGTGGATCCTTCGGTCCGGACCCACGGGCAGATAGCTACCCCCCTCGCCCGGCTCCGCCCCGTCTCCGCAGGAAAGGCCCACTTATGCTCCCTCTGGACGGCATCACGATCGTCGCGCTCGAACAGGCGGTCGCGGCACCCTTCGCCACCCGCCAACTCGCCGACCTCGGCGCCCGGGTCATCAAGGTGGAACGCCCCGGGACGGGCGACTTCGCCCGCGCGTACGACGAGACGGTGCGCGGGATGTCCAGCCACTTCGTCTGGCTCAACCGCAACAAGGAGTCGATCGCCCTCGACGTGAAGCGCCCCGAGGACGCCGCGGTGCTGCGGCAGCTGCTCGCCCGCGCCGACGTCTTCGTGCAGAACCTCGCACCGGGCGCCGCCGAACGGCTGGGCCTGGACGCCGCGGCGCTGCTGGCGGCGCACCCGCGGCTCGTCGTGTGCGACATCTCCGGCTACGGCACCGGCGGCCCGTACGCGCACGCCAAGGCGTACGACCTGCTGGTGCAGTGCGAGGCCGGGGCGATGTCGCTGACCGGCACCGAGCGGGAACCGGCCAAGATCGGGCTGCCGGTGGCCGACCTCGCCGCCGGGATGTACGCCTACAGCGGGATCCTGACCGCCCTGTACGAACGCGAGCGCACCGGCCGGGGCGGCGCCTTCGAGGTGTCGATGCTGGAGGCGCTGGGCGAATGGATGGGCTACCCCGCCTACTTCACCCGCTACGGCGGCACCACCCCGCCCCGCTCCGGCGCCGAACACGCCACGATCGCCCCGTACGGGCCGTACCGCGCGGCGGACGGCGCACGGGTCTTCCTCGGCGTGCAGAACGCACGGGAGTGGTCGGTGTTCTGCGGACAGGTGCTCCGGCTCCCGGAGTTGACCACCGATCCGCGCTTCGCCACGAACTCCGCCCGGGTCGCGAACCGGACGGCGCTGCGGGAACGGATCGAGGAACGGTTCGGCCGGCTGTCGGCGCGCGAGATCGAGCGGCGGTTGGCCGACGCCCGGATCGCCCACGCCCGACTGCGCGACGTCACCGGGTTCACCGAGCACCCCCAACTCGCCGCCCGGGACCGCTGGCGCACCGTGGACTCCCCGGTCGGCCCGCTGGACGCGCTGCTGCCGCCGGTCACCGTGCCCGGCCGGGAGCCCCGGATGGACCGGATCCCGGCGCTGGACGAGGACCGCGAACGCATTCTGGCGGAACTCGACGACACGTCGGGGGAAACGCCCGGCAACCGCTGACGCCCCTCTGGCCAGCGGCCCGGTGCCGTACGACGATGTCGACGCGGACCCGACCGGCGGCGGACGTCGCACGGCCGGGCCGCCCTCCCTTCGAAAGGACTCCGCCCATGGGCAGACCCCGCGCCGCCCGCGGCCGCCTCGTTCCCGCGCCGCTCGCCGCCCTGTTGGTGCTCGTCCTGGCCCTGCTCGCACTGCCCGCACCGCCCGCGCACGCTGCCGCCGGTGATCCGCCCTCCTCCGTCGACGCGTACTGGACCGCGGGGCGCATGGAGGCCGCCGAGCCGGTGGCGGCGAAGGGGACCGGGCCGGCGCGGCCGACCGCCGCGCCGGTACCGCCCAGCCACCCCTTCGCGGGACTGCCGCAGGTGGGCACGTTCTTCTGGACCGACGGCAGCAACACCGGCCGGTTCTGCGGCGGGACGGTGGTCCGCAGCCCGCACCGCGACCTCGTGGTCACCGCCGGGCACTGCCTGCGCTCCGCCGACCCGAAGAAGTACCTGTCGTTCGTGCCGCAGTACCACGACGGCCAGAAGCCGCACGGCATCTACCCCGTCGAGCGGACCTACCTCGACCAGCGCTACTACGACCTGGGCACGGACGGCGGCGCCCGCTGGGACTACGCGGTGGTCCGGGTCGGGCCGCGCGCGGACGGCGCCCGGGTCCAACAGGTCACCGGCGGCTTCGACCTGCTCCCCTACCCCGGGTACGACCACCGCGACGTCCGGCTCATCGGCTACCCCGGCAACAGCGACGCCCGCTACCCGCAGCCGCTGGACTGCGCCTCGGCCACCCACCGCTACACCAGCACCGACCCGGCCGCCCCGGGCGACTTCCTGGAGATCCCCTGCGCCGGGTACGTCGGCGGCACCTCCGGCGGGCCGTTCCTGGTACGGGACTTCGGCGGCTACGCGCTGATCGGCGTGATCGGCGGCTACCACACCGGCGGGGACACCCCGGACATCTCCTACAGCTCGTACTTCACCCTCGACATCGCGCTGCTGTACCTGCACGCCGTACGGGGCGACACCCCGGCGGCACCGCGCACCCCGGCCTGACGCGCGAACGGGCGCCCGGGTGAAGGCCATTCGTTCGTTTGTTCTTCACCCGGTGGACGGCCGGGTCCGGCCGGCTGCTTCTAGGGTTGCCGCGCTCCCCCACCCCCTACGCCCGTCACTCCTGTCCGGAGGACAGTCATGACCGCAGTCACGGCGCGCAAGCGCACCCGGCGTTCCCTCACCGCAGTGGCCGGCGCGGCGGCCCTCGCCGCCGCCTCGCTCGGGCTGTGGGCCGCGTCCGGCGCCACCGCCAGCGCCCAGGCCGCCGCGCTCCCCTCCCCCGACCACGTGGTCGTGGTGATGCTGGAGAACCACGCCTACGGCCAGGTCGTCGGCAGCTCCAGCGCGCCCTACCTGAACTCCCTCAAGGCCGGCGGCGCCGACCTGACCCAGTCGTTCGGCCTCACCCACCCCAGCGAACCGAACTACTACATGCTGTTCTCCGGCTCCAACCAGGGCCGCACGGACGACAGTTGCGTCCCGGTCGGATCGATGTCCGCCCCCAACCTCGGCGCCGAGCTGATCGCCGCCGGCCAGACCTGGGCGAGCTACAACGAGGGCCTGCCGAGCCAGGGCTCGACGACGTGCAGCAGCGGGAAGTACGCGCAGAAGCACAACCCGTGGTTCGGCTTCTCCAACGTGCCGACGAACACCGCCAAGACCATGACCCAGTTCCCGTCCGACTACAGCACCCTGCCGAAGGTCTCGTTCGTCATCCCGGACCTCTGCAACGACATGCACGACTGCTCGGTGGGCACCGGCGACACCTGGGTCAAGAACAAGCTCAGCGGCTACGCCGAGTGGGCCAAGACCCACAACAGCATGCTGGTCGTCACCTTCGACGAGGACAACCGCCTCTCCGGCAACCGCATCCCGACGCTCTTCTACGGCGCACACGTCGCGCCCGGCAGCTCCAGCAGCACCACCTACAACCACTACAACGTCCTGCGGACCCTGGAGGACCTGGCCGGTCTGAGCACCCACGCCGGCAACGCCGCCGCCGCGTCCGACGTCACCGGCATCTGGAACTGACGCCCGTGTACCTCGCGGACTCCCGCAACAGCACGGCCGGCACCCCCGGCACCGCCGCCGCCCCGGACACCACCCGCCCGGGGCGGCGGCCCGCGGTGCCCGGCACGGTGCTCGCCCTCGGCGCGGTCAGCCTGATCACCGACGTCTCCGCGGAGATGATCACCGCGGTGCTGCCGCTGTACGTGGTCACCGCCCTCGGCCTGTCGCCGCTCGGCTTCGGCCTGCTGGACGGCATCAACAACGGGGTGGGGGCGCTGGTCCGGCTCGCCGGCGGCCACCTCGCCGACGGCGGCGGGCGCCGGCACAAGGTGGTGGCCGGCCTCGGCTACGGCCTGTCCGCGCTCTGCAAGCCCCTGTTGCTCCTCGCCCAGGGACTGCCGGCGATCAGCGCCGTCCTGGCCGTCGACCGCGCCGGCAAGGGACTGCGCACCGCGCCCCGGGACGCGATGATCTCGCTGTCCACCCTTCCCGAGCACCGCGGCCGGGCGTTCGGCGTGCACCGCGCGATGGACACCGCCGGCGCGCTGCTGGGGCCGCTGGCGGCGTTCGCGGTGCTGCGGATCGCGGTCGACGGCTACGACGCGGTGTTCACGGTGAGCGCGTGCGTGGCGGCGCTGGGCGTACTGGTGCTGGTGCTCTTCGTCCCCGCACGGCCCGGCAGCGAGCCCAGCACGGCCCGGACCAGCACGGCCCGGCCCGCCGCCACCGCCCCGGCGCCCGCCCGCCCCGCACTGCGCGACTCGCTGGCCCTGCTCCGCCGCCCCGACCTGCGCCGCCTGACGCTGTGCGCGGCACTGCTCGGGCTCACCACCGTCAGCGACGCGTTCCTCTACCTCCTCCTCCAACGCGAACTGGGCGTGCCCGCCGCGCTGTTCCCGCTGCTGCCGCTGGGCACCGCCGCGGTCTTCCTGCTGCTCGCCGTGCCGCTGGGCGCACTCGCCGACCGGGCCGGCCGCCGCCGGCTCTTCCTCGCCGGCCACGCCGCGCTCCTGCTGGCCTACGGACTGGTCCTCGCCCCGCTGCACGGGCCGGCCACGGTCGTCGCGGTGCTGGCCCTGCACGGCGCGTTCTACGCGGCCACCGACGGGGTGCTGGCCGCCGCCACCGCGGGCGCGGTCCCGACCGAACACCTGGGCGCCGGACAGGCACTGGTGGGCACCGGTCAGGCGCTGGCCCGGTTCGTCTGCTCGCTGGCGTTCGGCGCGGCCTGGAGCCTGTGGGACGGACGGTCCGCGCTGGCCCTCGCCGCCGTCGCCCTCGCCGCCGCCGCGCTCGGCGCCGCCCGGCTGCTGCGGACCACCGACGCACCGGACCGAAGCCCCGGCGGCACCGCCGACGGCGACCGCCCCACCCCCGAGGGAGCGCCCCGATGAACCGCAAGACCCGCCTGGCCGTGCTGCTGTTCGCGGTGGTGCTGCTGGGCACGGTCGGCACCGCCGCGGTGCTGCGCGCCGCCGACCGGTCCGCCGTCCGCGACCGGCAGCAGGCCGACGGCCCGGCGGTCCGCACCGGCACCGTCCGGCTCGCCCCCGACGGGGAACGGCAGTTGCTGGTGCGCAACCTGGCCTGGGGCCCGCACCGCGACGAGATCGCCACGGTGCCGGCCGACCATCCGCAGGGGCCGCGCACCGCCTCCGGCGTGAAGTGCCTGCGCTTCCACGCCGCCGCCGGCACCGGCATCTGCCTCCAGGCCGAACGCGGCACCCTCCAGGACAGCTACCGGGCGGTGGTCCTCGACTCCCACCTTCGGGTGCGGCACCACTTCCCCGCCGCCGGCATCCCCACCCGGGCCCGGGTCTCCCCCTCCGGCCGGACCGTCGCCTGGACGGTCTTCGTCAGCGGGGACTCGTACGCGGGCACCGCCTTCTCCACCCGCACCGCGATCGCCGACACCCGCACCTGGGCGCTGGACGACAACCTGGAGGAGTACGCCGTCCGCCTGGACGGCCGGCCCTACCACGCCTCCGACGTCAACATCTGGGGCGTCACCTTCGCCGACGACACCCGCTTCTACGCGACCCTCGCCACCGGCGGCCGCACCTACCTCGTCCGCGGCGACCGCACCGCCCGCACCCTCACCACGCTGCACACCAACGTCGAGTGCCCCTCGCTCTCCCCCGACGGCACCCGGATCGCGTACAAGAAGCGCGTACCCGGCGCCTCCCCCGACGCCCCCTGGCGGCTCTACGTCCTGGACCTCGCCACCATGAAGGAGACCGCCACCGCCGAACACCGCAACATCGACGACCAGGCGCTCTGGTCCGGCAACGGCACCCTGGTCTACGCGCTCCCCGGCGACTACGGCTCGGACCTGTGGACGGTCCCCGCCGACGGCTCGGGCACCGCCCGGCGGATGATGACCTCCGCGGTCGCCCCCGCCTACCTCGGCTGAGGCGGCCACCGGCTAAGCACACCCCCGCTTCCGCCCCCGCGGCGGCCGGTCCAGCCGTTCCCCGGTCTGACCGGTCGCCAGGTCACGGGCGAGCGAAACCTGCGACAGCAACACCGCCCCCCACAGGATCAGGCCGAAGCCCAGCGCCTCCGGCACCAGCCACCAGCCGACGCGGACCCGCTCGTCGAACAGCGTCACCCCCAACGACAGGCTGATCAGCGCGTCCCCCAAGGTGAGCACCGGCTGGGAGGCGGTCAACGAACCGGACTGCATCGCGTTCTCCATCATGAACAGCGCCAGCACCCCGGTCAGCGCGAAACCGTAGGCCTGCCACGACACGAAGAACTCCGCCGGACCGCCGCGCTGCCAGGCGTGCGTGGCGTCCTTGAGCAGCGCGGCGGTGAGCGCGTACCCCACCGCGGTCGCCGCACCGAAGCAGGCCGCACGCACGCTGCCGGCCCCGCGGCGCAACCCCGCCCCGACCGTCACGGCGATCACCGACGCGCAGACGACCAGGGCCGGCACCCAGCGGCTCAACGGGGCGTGGTCCCGGCCGACGGTGGGTGCGGCCGCCGCCAGCGCGATGCCCAACCCCACGACCAACAGGCCCACCCCCGCCCAGCCGCGCCCGGAGATCCGCACCGGCACCGGCCCGCCGAGCAGCACCCGGCCGATGAGCAGGGCCAACGGCAGCTCCAGCACGAAGATCGGCTGCACCACCGACAGCGCGCCCGACGACAGCGCCAACGCCTGGAAACAGGCCGCCGGCAGCACCATCAGCATCCCGCCGAGCCACGCCGCCCGGTGCAACAGGTCGGCGAAGAGGCCCAGCCGGAGCCGGCCGGAGACCGGCACGGTGCGGGCCGCGCGGCGCTGGAGCACCGTGGACAGCGCGTTGCAGGCCGCCGCGAGCACCGCGAAGACGACGGGCACCCACACCGTCACGCGCCCACCTCTCCCTCGACCGACCCCGTCCCCGACGCTAACCGCAGCCCGGCCGGGCCGCCCGGCACGGTCGTGCAGCAGGGTCCGTCGCTGTCGTTCGTCCGCGTGACACCCCGGCGCGTCGCTTGGCCACCCGGCGCCCCTCCCGCACCGTGAGACCGTGCGCCGCATCTCTCCCCTCCTCGCCACCGCGCTGGCCGCCGCCTCCCTGGCCGCGGCCGGCTGCACCTCCGCACCCGCCGCCGGCCCGGGCCCCGGCGGCTCGGCCCGGCGCACGGTCGCCCCCGGGCGGCTCTCGCCGCTGCTGATGCCGTGGCCGGTGGTGGCGGAGGGACAGGCGGGGCCGGAACCCCGGTCGGTGCTGCGATGGGAGCACGTGGCGATCGGTTGACGCCCGGCCGCCCTACGGGCCCCGCCGGGACGTTCCCACGTTGTGGCGTTCCCCGCCGTTGCGCCTGCGGCGGGCGTTGTCCGCTGCGCGGGGCTGTTGGGTGCCGGTGACGGGCCTGCGGGGGTGGTGTGCAGGACTGCTGCGCTTTACGTCCTGCACACCACCCCCTCCGGCCCGCCCCCTCCCGTTGAGGGTGGGTTGAAAGACGGGTGAGTGGGCCCCGGGGTGAGTGGTCCGGTGTCCGTCTCACTTCAACGACGAACCCGCAGTGGCCCCGACTGGCCTGGCCCCGACGTGCCTCTCCTCCACCCTCATACGGGAGGGGACGGGTTGGCGGGAGGTGGGGTGCCCGGACGTAAAGCGCAGCAGTCCGGGCACCCCACCTCCCGCCAACCCGGCACCGCACCCCTACAAGCCCCGCGCAGCGGCCCACGCCGCAGGCGCAAACACCAACCACGGCGGGGAGCCCGACAACGTGGGAACAGGCCCGAGCCGCCAGGCGCAAACGGCCTAAAGCCCCGCGACGTGGTTGACCGCCGCCCAACTGAACGTCATCGCGGGCCCGATCGTCGCGCCGGGGCCCGGGTACGTCTCGCCCATGGGGGCGGCGGAGACGTTTCCGGAGGCGTAGAGGCCGTCGATGGGGGTGCCGTTCTCGCGCAGCACGCGGGCGTCGGCGTCGGTGACCAGGCCGCCCTTGGTGCCGATGTCGCCGGGGTGGACGGGGATGGCGTAGTAGGGGGGTTTGGTGAGCGGGGCGAGGTTGGGGTTGGGGAGGGTGGGGTCGCCGTAGTAGCGGTCGTAGACGCTGTCGCCGCGGTGGAAGTCCTCGTCCCGGCCGGCGTGGGCGAAGCCGTTGAAGCGGTCGAGGGTGGCGGTGAGGCGGTCGGCGGGCATGCCGGTGGCCTCGGCCAGGGCGGCGACCGAGCCGGCCTTCTTGACGAAGCCTTCGGCGAGCCACTTGCTGGGGAACGGCTGGCCGGGGAAGAGGCCCGTGAAGAGGTACCGGGACTTGGATCGGGCGTCGAGGATCAGCCAGGACGGGACGGTGGACGCCTCGGGGGTGTGCGCGGCGTACATCGCGTCGACGAACTGGTGGTACGGCGCGGCCTCGTTGGCGTAGCGCTCGCCGGCCTGGTTGACGATGACCATGCCGGGGATGCCGCGGTCGGCGACGAGGAAGAAGGGGGGTGCGCCGGGCGGGCAGACCGAGGGGGCGCCCCAGACCTTGTCGAGGAGGTCGGTGGCGGCGCCGGCCTCGATGCCGAGTTGGAGGGCGTCACCGGTCTGCCCCTCGGAAGCCGAGGTCCAGGCGGCGGAGGTGGGGGCGGGCAGGTGCTTCTCGCGGAGTTGTTGGTTGTGGGAGAAGCCGCCCGAGGCGAGGATGACGCCGCCGGTGGCGCGGATGGTGACCTCGCGGCCGTTGCGGAGGGCCCGGACGCCGGTGATCCGGTCGTTCTCCTGGATCAGGCCGGTGAGTTGGGTGGACAGCCACAGGTCGCCGCCGAGGGCGTGCAGGGAGTGCCGCATCCGGGCGATCAGGGCCTCGCCGAGGGAGAGCGGTTTGGCGCCGGTGGCCAGGGCCTTGACCGCGCGCAGTCCGACCTTGACGGAGGCCCGGCGGCCGGCCCAGGTGCGGGCGACCATGTTGAGGTAGCGGAAGTCGTAACTGGTGATGGTGAGGCCGTAGTTGGGCAGCTCGGAGCGGCGCAAGGTGGCGCGCTGTTCGGCGGTGAGCTTGGTGAAGTCGAAGACGGCGGGTTCGACGGAGCGGCCCTGCGGGTAGCCGCCGAGGGCCTCGGGGAAGTAGTCGGAGTAGCCGGGGGTGTAGACGAAGCGGACGGCGGTGCGGTCGTGGAACTCCCGCACCATCTTGGGCCCGTTGGTGAGGTAGCCGTCCTTGAGGGCGTCGGGGACCCGGTCGCCGATGGTGGCGTCGAGGTAGGCGCGGGCCTTCTCCCGGGTGTCGCCGAGGCCGGCGTCGTCGAGGTGGAAGTTGGTGGGTACCCAGATCGCGCCGCCGGACAGGGCGGTGGAGCCGCCGTAGCGGTCGGTCTTCTCGATGATCAGGGGGCGCAGGCCGCGCAGGCGGGCGGTGAGGGCGGCGGCGAAGCCGGCCGCGCCGGACCCGGCGATCACTACGTCGTAGGTGTGGTCCCAACTGTCTTTCATCGCAGCTCCGTTGGTGCGGTGGGCGGTCAGCGGACGGTGATGGCGGCGTGGCTGAGGACCACGGCGTCGTCGCGGTCCGGGGCGGTGGCGCGGAGCAGGTAGCCGTGGCCGTCGGGGTGGTGCCACAGGTGCAGGCGCAGCGTCTCGCCCGGGAAGAAGACTCCGGCGAAGCGGGTGCGGCAGCCGGTGACCCGGGTCGGGTCGGACCGCAGCAGCCGGTCGGTGACGGCCTTGACGGCCATGCCGAAGGTGCACAGGCCGTGCAGGATCGGGCGGTCGTAGCCGGCGGTGCGGGCGGTGGTGGGGTCGGCGTGCAGCGGGTTCCAGTCGCCGGTCAGGCGGTAGAGGAGGGCCTGTTGACGCATCGTCGGGAGGTCGAAGAGGTGGTCGGGGGCCCGGTCCGGGACGGGCGTGGGGTCGCTCGGACCGCGGTCGCCGCCGAAGCCGCCGGCGCCCTGCACGAAGATGTGGTTGCGCTGGGTGAGCAGGGGCCGTTCGTCCTCGTCGAGGAGGGTGGACTCCTGGACGAGGACGGCGGCCCGGCCCTTGTCGTACACCGCGGGGACGTGGGTGACGGCGGTGGCGCGGGCGGCGGCGGGCAGCGGGCGGTGCACGGTGATCTCCTGGCCGCCGTGCAGTGCCTGGGCCAGGTCGAGGTGGACGCCGGGCAGGTCGAAGACCTGGAAGCCGATGCCGCCGGTGCCGCCGGCGACGGTGCCGAAGGTGGGCAGCACCGCGAGGCCGCGGGCGTGCCGCTCGTAGACGTAGGCCAGTTCGCGTTCGTCGGTCTCCGGGACGCCCGCGCCGAGCGCGAGGTGGTAGAGCCGCACGTCGCGGTCGTCCCAGGTGACCTCGGTGCGCACGGGTGGCGCGGAGGTCACCTGGGCCACGTCGATCGGCGGTGCCCCCATCTTCTGGAAGAGGGAGTGGGTCATGCGAAGGCTCCCGTTGCGTAGCCGCCGCGGAAGTACAGCAGCGGCGTGCCGTCCTCGCGGGCGGTCAGGTCCAGGACCCGGCCGGTGACGATGAGGTGGTCGCCGGCCTCGTGGACCGCGTCCAGCGCGCAGTCCACGGTGGCCAGCGCGCCGTCCAGGTGGACGGTGCCGTGCGGGCTGGGCCGCCAGGACAGCCCGGCGAACTTGTCGGTGCCGGACGCGGCGAGGCTGGCGCACGCCGCGCGGTGCTCCTCGGCGAGGACGCTGACGGCGAAGCGCCCGGCGGCCGCGATCCGCGGCCAACTGGTGGAGTTCTTGCCGATGCAGAGCAGGATCAGCGGTGGTTCGAGGGAGAGCGACGCGAAGGACTGGCAGGCCAGTCCGGCGGGCGCGCCGTCGGCGTCGAGGGTGGCGACCATGGTGATGCCGCTGGCGAACCGGCCGAGGACGTCCCGGAACACGGTGGGTTCGATCAGCCGTTCCACTGGTGTCCCCAGAAGCTGTCGGCGGTGATCTCCTTGGCGACCCAGGTGGCGGGGTCGACGACGAGGCCGTCCCAGCCGTACTCGACCTGGAAGCCACCGGGTGCCTGGGCGTAGAAGGAGACCATGTGGTCGTTGGAGTGGCGGCCCAGGGAGGAGGCGATGGGGATGCCGGCCTTCTGCATCCGGTCCAGGCAGAAGCCGACGTCGTCCAGGGTCTCCAGCTCGACCATGAAGTGCACGATGCCGGGCGGCAGGGCGCCGGGGTAGAGGCCGAGGCTGTGGTGGCGGGCGTTGGGGCTGAGGAAGTTCATCCAGTAGTGGTCGCGGCCCCCTTCGCCGGTCGGGACGGCGATCGGGGGGAGTTTCATCCGGTCGCGCAGCTGGAAGCCGAGCAGGTCCTCGTAGAAGGAGACGGCGGCTTCCATGTCGGGCGCCGGCAGGACGACGTGGCCCAGTCCGAGGTGGTCGCCGGTGACGAAGCGGTTGCCGTAGGGGGTGCCGAGCGGGGTGTGGTCCTGGGCCTGGCCCCAGTAGATCTCCACCGGGTTGCCGGCCGGGTCCGTGCAGTGGAGGAGGCCCTGCACCCGGCGGTCGTCGAGGGTGGCCTGGTCGGCGTGCTTGACCGCGACGCCGGCGGCCTCCAGTTCGGCGGCGGCTTCGGCGAGTGCGGCGGCGCCGGCGACCTCGAAGCCGGCGGCCAGCAGCCGGTCCTGTTCACCGGCTTCGAAGGAGAGGCGGCGGATCCGGTCGTCGATGCGGACGTGCAGCACCTCGTCGGTGCTGCCCTCGGCCTCGACCATGCCGAGGATGTCGAGGGTGTAGGTGCGCCACTCGGCGAGCCGGGCGGTCTCGATGCGCAGGTAGCCCAGAGAGCGGATGTCCATGGCCGTGCCTTTCGGTGCCGGGTGGCGTCAGTGGCGGAAGAAGTCGAGGGCGAGGCGGTTGAACTCGTCGAACTTCTCGGTCTGTGCCCAGTGGCCGCAGTGCGGGAAGACGTGCAGTCGGGCGTCGGGGATGGCCTTGAGGGCGACCAGGGCCCCGTCGAGCGGGTTGACCCGGTCCTCGCGGCCCCAGGTGAGCAGGGTGGGGTGGGTGATGCGGTGGGCCTCGCGCCAGAGCATGGTGTCGGCGGGCCACTTGGCGAACGAGGCGGCCATCCGGTCGTTGCCGAGTTTGGCCTCGGGGTCGGTGGCGCGGGCGTAGCGTTCCTCGACGAACTCGTCGGTGACCAGGGCGGGGTCGTAGGCGAGGGTGGTGAGGAAGTCGCGCATCATGGCGCGGGTGGGCTCGGCGGTGCCGTTGAAGGCGAAGAGCTTCTTGATGCCTTCGGTGGGGTCGGGGGCGAAGAGGTTGACGGAGATGCCGCCGGGGCCCATGAGGAGGAGCTTGTCGACCTTCTCCGGGTGGTCGAGCGCCATCCGGGTGGCGGTTCCGCCACCGAGCGAGTTGCCGACGAAGTGGGCCTTGGCCAGGCCGAGTTGGTCCATGAGGGCGGCGACGGCGTCGGCCGCGAAGGAGAAGAAGTCCTTGGTCAGCTCGGGCTTGTCGGAGGCGCCGTAGCAGGGCTGGTCGACCAGCAGGACGCGGAAGTCCTCGGCGAGGACCGGCAGGTTGCGGCCGAAGTTGGACCAGCCGGAGGCGCCGGGGCCGCCGCCGTGCAGCATGATCACGGCGGGCGCGGCGGGGTCGCCGGCCTCGTTGTAGTGGAGGGTGAGTTCCCCGGCCCTGGCGGTCTTCGAGGTGTTCTCGTAGCTGAGGTTCGCGTGGGTGCTCACAGCATCGTGTCCTGGATGTCGAGGCCGAGGGCGGCCTGGCCGAAGAGGACGAGGGCGCGTTCCGGGTCGTTGGCCGCGTGGCCACGGCCGGTGTGCGCGTCGCGCCAGGCGCGCTGGACGAGGTTGGGGCCGGTGCGCATGGCCTTGCCGCCGGCGTTCTCCATCAGCAGGTCCACGGCGGCCACCGCGCGTTCGGTGGCGAGCACCTGGTCGCGGCGGGCGCGGGTGCGCAGCGCCATCGGCAGGTCCTCGCCGCGCACCGCGAGGTCGTACAACTCGCTGATGTTACGGCTGAGTTGGAGCCAGGCGGCGTCGATGTCGCTGGCCGCGCGGGCGATCCGGACCTGGGCGAAGGGGTCCTCGACGACCTTCTGGCCGTAGGAGACCCGGAAGCGTTCCCGGGTGGCGGCGACGTAGCCCTCGTAGGCGCCCTCGGCGATGCCGACGATGGGGGTGGAGATGGTGGTGGTGAACACCGCGGCGTAGGGCATGCGGTAGAGCGGTTCGGGGTTGACGGCGTGGCCGGGACAGTCCCGCGCGCTGACCGGGCCGAAGCCGAGGGCGCGGTGCTCGGGGACGAAGACCTCGTCCATGACCACGTCGTTGCTGCCGGTGCCGCGCAGCCCGACGGTGTCCCACACGTCGATGATGCGGTAGTCGGCGCGGGGCACGAGGAAGGTGTAGACCTCGACGGGCTTGCCGTCGCCGTCGGTGACCAGTCCGCCGAGCAGCGCCCAGTCCGCGTGGTCGCAGCCGGACGAGAAGTGCCAGCGGCCGGAGACCTTGAAGCCGCCGGGGACCGGGGTGACCTGGCTGGTGGGCGCGTAGGAGGAGCTGATGCGGGTCTGCGGGTCGTCGCCCCAGACCTCGTCCTGGGCCCGCGGGTCGAAGAGCGCCACCTGCCAGGGGTGGACGCCGACGACCGAGGCGACCCAGCCGGTGGAACCGCAGGCCCGGGCGATCTCCTTGACGGCCCGGTAGAACACCAGCGGGTCGGCGGCGAGTCCGCCGTACGCCCGTGGTTGGAGGAGCTGGAAGAAACCGGTCTCGGCGAGGTCCTTGATGGAGGCGTCCGGCACCCGGCGCAGTTCCTCCGCTTCGGCGGCGCGTTCACGCAGGGTGGGGGCGAGTTCGCGGACCGCTGCGAGGACGTCTTCGTCGCGCATGCGCATCCCCTCTCATTCGATCTGAGGTAGGGCCCTGCCGCGCCGTCCCGCGGCAGGGGTGGCAGGAACCTACGCTTTACTATTCCGAAACGAAATACCCTCTTCCCACTCAGCGGGAGGGCTGGCAACGTTCGCGACAATCCGCGAGAACCCGATAGGGGGCCTCCGCTTCGGCCCGGACCTGGGGTTTCGCCGTTGCTGTGGGAGGTGTGCCGATGCCGGAGCAGAGTGCCGGGGGCGACTGTGGACCACTGTCGTTGTTGGAGAAGGCCGCGCGGGTGCTGAACGCGTTCAGCAGTACCGAGGCCCGGCTCACCCTCACGGAGGTGGTGGAGCGTTCGGGGGTGCCGCGCTCGTCGGCGCACCGGATCCTGGACCAGTTGCAGGGGTTGCGCTGGCTGGAGCGGGAGGGCCGCGGCTACCGGCTCGGCATGGGGGTGCTGGAGCTGGGCGCACTGGCCTCGCACCACCACCGGCTGCGCCGGGCCGCCCTGCCCCACCTGCACGAGCTGCACGAGGCGACCGGCCACCTGGTGCACCTGGCGGTGCTGGACGACGCCGAGGTGGTCCACGTGGAGCGGATCGGCGGGGCGGCGGACACCGCGGTGCCCTCGCGGGTGGGCGGCCGGCAGCCGGCGTACTGCACCGCCGCCGGCAAGGCGATCCTGGCGTTCAGCGACGACGCGGTGGTGGACCAGGTGGTGCGGCGGGGGCTGCGGCCCCGGACGCCACGGACCATCTCCCGGCCGGAGGCGCTGCGCGCCGAACTGGCGACGGCGCGGGCCCGCGGGGTCGCCTACGACCACGAGGAGGCGTACCGGGGGGTGTCGTGCGTGGCCGTGCCGCTGCGCGGTTCGGGCCGGGCGATCGCCGCGATCTCACTCTCCGGCAACGGCGCCCACCGGGAACTGCACCGGCTCTCCCCGGCCGTGGCGGACTGCGCGCGGACGGTGTGGCGGTCGCTGTTCGGGCCGGGGCGGCGCACCGTCCGGCCGCACCGGCCCGCTCAGGTGCCGCACCTGGGCCCGCCGATGTCGCCCGCGGCGATGGCGAACACCCTGGCCTGGATGCGGGACAGCGACTGGATGTGAGGGCACCGCCCCCGCAACGCGCGCGAACGCCGGCGGGGGCGGCGGGCACCGTGCCCGCCGCCCCCGCCGCCCGCCCCGGTCAGCTGTAGCTGATCTTCACCTCGCCGCCGGCCGCGACCGCCTGGCAGGCCAGGACGTAGCCCTCGGCCAGGTCCTGTGCGTCCAGCACCTCGTTGTGGGCCATCGACACCTCGCCGCTGACGACCCGACAGGTGCAGGCCGCGCAGGCGCCCTCGCGGCAGGAGTACGGCGCGTCGACCCCGGCGGCCAGCAGGGCGTCCAGCAGCGGGGTGCCGGCCGGCCAACGGACCTGGTGGGTCTCGCCGTCGAGCTCGACGTGGGCGGTCGCGGCCGCCGCGTCGTCCCGGTCGACCGGGACGGGCGCGGCGGCCGCCCCGGTCGGCTCCGGTGCCTCGAACGCCGCGGCCCCGCTGAGCGAGAAGAACCGCTCCCGGTGCAGCCGCTCCCGGGGCGCGCCCAGGGAGCGCAGGGCCTGTTCGGCGGCGTCCATCAGCGGCTGCGGACCGCACAGGTACGCCTCGCGGTCGGCGTGCCCAGCGAGCACGGCGGCCAGCCGGGCCGGGTCCGGCAGCCCCTGGAGGGTCTCCAGCCAGTGCAGCACCACCAACCGGTCCGGGTAGTCCTCGGCCAGTTCGCGCAGTTCGCCGCGGAAGATGACGGCGGACTCGGCGCGGTTGGCGTAGAGCAGGACGTGCCGGGCGGTGCCCTCGGTGAGGGCCGACTTCAGGACCGACAGCACCGGGGTGATGCCGCTGCCGCCGGCGACGAGCAGCAGGTCGGTGTCGAGGTCGGGCGGGGTGAAGGTGCCGGCCGGCGGCAGCACCTCCAGTTCCGTGCCGGGCCGGGCGTGGTCGCACAGCCAGTTGGAACCGTGGCCGCCCGGCACCCGTTTGACGGTGACCTTCATCGGTTCGCCGGTGTGCGGGGAACTGGCCAGGGAGTAGCAGCGGGCCGCCGCCCCGCCGTCCCGCCCCGGCAGTTTGAAGGTCAGGAACTGCCCCGGCTTGTACGGGAGTTGCTGCCGCGGTGCGAAGACCAGCGAGCGGGCGTCGGCGGTCTCCTCGATCACCTCGGCGACCCGCAGCCGGTGGGTGCGCGGTTCAGGCATCGGCCACCACCGGTCGCGCGGTCGCGTCCGGCACCGGGTTGCCGTCCTTGTCGGCGACCACCAGCGTGCCGTCCTCGACCGCGCGGGCGATGCTGGCGCGCAGCGCGTCGCACGAGCGGACCCGGGCGCTCGCTTCGCCGGCGGCCACCCGTGCGGCGATCCGCGGGCAGTTGTCGGCGGCGTCACCGGTCCACTGCACCTGGGTGTGGGCGGGGCTGAACTTCTCGCAGAGGACCTGGTTCCCACAGGTCCCGCAGATCACGGGCCGCACCGTCACGCCCCGGCCGCGCGGCGGGCGAGGTTGTCGGCGACCTCGGCGCGCCAGGCCGTGTTGGCCCGTTCGGTGTCGATCTCGAACTCGAACCGGCGCACCATCTCGTCCTTGACGTCGGCGACGTCGACGTAGAACTGCTCGTACCAGCGGCGGAGTTGGTAGACCGGGCCGTCCTCCTCGGTCAGCAGGGGGTTGTCGATCCGGGCCTTGTTCCGCCAGATCTCCACGTCCTGCTCGAAGCCGACCTTCAGCCCCTCGGACGCCAACTGGGCGGCCGCGGCGGCCTCCTCGTCGGACATGCCGGGCAGCTTCTTGACGGTCGCGCCGTACATCAGCACGAAGCTGTTGGCGTCGACCGGGTAGTGGCAGTTGATGAGCACCGACTCCATGTCGACCCCGGCGCCCACGTCCGTCCACAGCTTGTCGATCATGTAGGACGGGCCGAAGTACGAGGCGTCGGAGCGGAGGTCGCCGGCCGAGGCCGGGGTGGTCACCTCGATGTCGCCGCGCGCCGACGACTCCATGTACTGGGTGGCGATGTGCCCGTCGAAGACGTTCTTGAAGTACGTCGGGAACGAGTAGTGGATGTAGTAGAAGTGCGCCATGTCCACGACGTTGTCGACGATCTCGCGGCAGTTGGAGTTGTCGACCCGCAGCGTGTTCCAGGACCAGGCGGACCAGTCGGGGTGACCGGCGCCCTCGATCTCCGGGATGGTCACCTCGGGCGGCGGCGGGTTGCCCTCGGGGTCGTGCCAGACGTAGAGCTGCTGGTTGCGCTCCAGCACGGTCCAGGCCCGGGTGCGGGCCCGCGGCGGGACCCGGCGGGCGTACGGGATGCCGGCGCAGCGGCCGTTGCCGGACCAGCGCCAGTCGTGGAACGGACAGGCGACGGTGTCGCCCTTGACGCTGCCGCGGGCGAGGTTGCCGCCCATGTGGGGACAGTAGGCGTTGAGGACGTGCAGTTCACCGTCGTCCGCGCCCTGGAAGACGACGAGCTTGGTGCCGAACGCCTCGATCTCGTGCGGTTGGCCGTCCTTGAAGGTCCCGGCCAGGCCCAGGCAGTGCCAGCCCCGGGCGAACCGGGTGGGCGGCTCGGCCGCCTCGATGACACGGGCCTCGTCGTTGAGTGCGGTCATCGTTCTCTCCCTGCTACTTCTGCGCCGCGAGTTCGACGGCGATGTCGATGAGCTGGTCCTCCTGGCCGCCGACGAGCCGGCGTTCGCCGGCCCGCAGCAGGATCTGCGCGGCGGAGACGCCGTACCGCTCGCCCTGCCGGAAGGCGTGCTTGAGGAAGCTGGAGTAGACCCCCGCGTGGCCCATGAGGAGGGCCAGCCGGTCGAGTTGGCATTCGTCGTCCATCACCGGGCGGACCACGTCCTCCGCCGCGTCGATGATCTTCAGGACGTCGATGCCGGTGCGGATGCCCATCTTGGCGCAGACCGCGACCAGCGCCTCGACGGCGGTGTTGCCGGCGCCGGCGCCCAGCCGGCGGGTGGAACCGTCGATCTGGCGGGCGCCGGCCTGGATCGCGACGACGGAGTTGCCGGTGCCCAGGGCGAGGTTCTCGTGGCCGTGGAAGCCGACCTGGGCGTCCTCGCCGAGTTCGGCGACCAGTGCCTGGACGCGCCCGGTGACGTCGTCCATCACCATGGCGCCGGCCGAGTCGACGACGTAGACGCACTGACAGCCGGCGTCCGCCATGATGCGGCCCTGCCGGGCGAGCGCCTCGGGGGTGGTGGAGTGCGCCATCATCAGGAACCCGACGGTCTCCAGCCCCATCTCCCGCGCCAGTCCGAAGTGCTGGACGGAGATGTCGGCCTCGGTGCAGTGGGTGGCGATCCGGCAGACGGTGGCGCCGTTGCCGTGCGCGGCGCGGATGTCGTCCTTGACGCCGAGCCCCGGCAGCATCAGGAACGCGATCTTCGCCTGCCGGGCGGTCTCCACGGCGGTCTTGATCAGGTCCTGCTCGGGCGTCTTGGAGAAGCCGTAGGTGAACGAGGAGCCGCCGAGCCCGTCGCCGTGGGTGACCTCGATCACCGGCACGCCGGCGTCGTCCAGCGCCGCGACGACGGACCGGACGTGCTCGACGGTGAACTGGTGCCGCTTGGCGTGCGAGCCGTCACGCAGCGAGGAGTCGGTGATGCGGATGTCGAGGGTGTCGGAGTAGCTCTTCATGCCTGCATGCCCTTCGCGAACTCCTCGCCGACCTTGGTGGCGGCGGCGGTCATGATGTCGAGGTTGCCGGCGTACGGCGGCAGGAAGTCGCCGGCCCCCTCGACCTCCAGGAAGACGGCCACCCGGGCCATCCCGCCGTTGACCACCGACGGGTCGTCGAACTGCGGCTCGGCGCGCAGCCGGTAGCCGGGGACGTAGCCGGCGACCTGCTCGGCGACCTCCTTGACGGACTGGGCGATGGCGTCCCGGTCGGCGTCCTCGGGGATCGAGCAGAAGACGGTGTCGCGCATGATGACCGGCGGCTCGGCGGGGTTGAGGATGATGATCGCCTTGCCCCGCCCGGCGCCGCCGATCCGCTCGATGCCGCGGGCGGTGGTGCGGGTGAACTCGTCGATGTTGGCGCGGGTGCCGGGCCCTGCCGAGACGGACGCCACCGAGGCGACGATCTCCGCGTAGGGGACCGGGACGACCCGGGAGACCGCGTACACCATGGGGATGGTGGCCTGACCGCCGCAGGTGATCATGTTGACGTTGTCGGCGTCGAGGTGCCCGGTGAGGTTGGCGGGCGGGACGACGGCGGGGCCGACCGCGGCCGGGGTCAGGTCGACGGCCTTGATGCCGCGTTCGGCGTAGCGGGGGGCGTTGGCCCGGTGGACGGCGGCGGAGGTGGCCTCGAAGACCAGGTCCGGGGTCTCGTCCTGGGCCAGGAGCCAGTCCACGCCCTCGTGACTGGCCTCGATGCCGGCGCGGCGGGCCCGGGCCAGCCCTTCGCTGTCCGGGTCGACGCCGATCATCCAGCGGGGCTCGATCAGCGGGGAGCGCTGGAGCTTGTACAGCAGGTCGGTGCCGATGTTGCCGGAACCGACGATGGCCGCGGTGGCCTTGGTCGTGCGGGTCATCATCACCTCTCGGGTGAAGGGGCTGAGGGGAGCTGGGGATGCACCGGTGGCCGGGCCGGGCCGCGGGGCCGCCCGGTCGGCGGGGCCTGTCAGACGAAGGAGAGCGAGACCGGGCCGAGCCCGGTGAAGTCGGCGGTGAACGTCGCCCCGGGGGCGACGTCGACGGCCCGGGTGCAGGAGCCGGGCAGGACCAGGTGGCCCTTCTTCAGGGGCACGCCGAAGCGGGCGACGGTCCGGGCGAGCCAGGCGACGGCCAGGGTGGGGTCGCCCAGCACGGCGTCGCTGCGGCCCTCGGTGATCCGCTCGGCGTCGCGGTGCAGCACCGCGTCGACGGCCTTGAGGTCCAGCTCGCGCGGGTCGCGGCCGTCGCCGATGGCGTAGCCGGCCGAGGAGGCGTTGTCGGCGACGGTGTCGGGCAGCGTGATCCGCCAGTCGCGGATCCGACTGTCGATCAACTCCAGTGCGGGCACGACCCGTTCGGTCGCGGCGAGGACGTCATCGGGGGTGCAGTCCTCGCCCGGCAGGTCGTCGCCCAGCACGAAGCCGACCTCGACCTCGATGCGCGGGGCGCAGTACCGGGCGAGCGGGACGGGGGTGCCGGGGTGCAGCTCCATGTCGTCCAGCAGGTGGCCGTAGTCGGGCTCGTCGACGCCCATCATGCGCTGCATGACCTCGGACGAGAGCCCGACCTTGTGGCCGGTGACGGTGGCGCCCGCCCGGATCCGCTCCTGGATGTTGAGCAGCTGGATCTCGTAGGCGTCGTCGGCGTCGAGGGCGGAGAATTCCTCGGTGAGCGGGGCGATGGGCCGGCCGGCGCGCTCGGCGTCGCGCAACTGCCGTGCCGCGAGCTTCCGTTGGCGGTCCGTGAGCATGTGGTCCTCCACGGGGCGGTCGGTCTGTTCCGGGAGGCTAAGCGCGGCGGCGGACGACCGGGGAGGGCGGGTTCCCGCTCAGCGGGATTTCGACGCCAGGGAGTTATTCCGATCCGAAATAGCAGCTGCTATATCCATGTCATGACCGCCTTACCCCGCTCCACCGGACCCGGCCGGCGCCGCACGGGCCCCGCAGCGGCAGCCCTGCTGGCCGCCCTGATTCCGGCCGCTCCGGCATCCGCCGCCCCCACACCCGCCGCTGCCGACGCGCCCCACCCGTGGTCCCTGCGCCTGCTGGACACCCTCTCCGTCCCCGCCGGCACGGACGCCCTCGGCACCCCCTTCGGCGGACTCTCCGGAATCGACTTCGACCCGCGCACCGGCCGGTACGCCGCCCTGAGCGACGACCGCGCCGAACGGGCACCGGCCCGCTTCTACACCCTCGACCTCCCTCTCGACGGCTACCGCTTCGCCCACCGCCAGCCCGACGTCACGGCCGTCACCACCCTCACCGATCAGGCCGGCCGCCCGTACCCGCGCCGCTCCGTGGACCCCGAATCGATCCGCTGGACGACGGGCGGCACCCGGGTGGTGTGGACCAGCGAGGGCGCCGGCGCGCAAGGCCAACCGGCAACGGTCACCGAAACGGACGCGGCGTCCGGCCGGGCCCTACGAGAACTCCCCCTCCCCCCGGCGTACCGGCCCGTACTGGACGCCGCGGGCCGACAGGTCGCCGGCGTCCGCGACAACGAGGCGCTGGAGGGACTGACCACGACCGCCGGCGGCAGCCGGACCGTGACGCTCACCGAGAGCGCACTGGTGCAGGACGGCCCCGCACCGACACCCGAGACCGGCAGCCCCGCCCGCCTCCTGGTCCAGGACCACACCACCGGACGCCCGTTGGCCGCCCACGTCTACGAGGTCGGCCGCGTCACCGACACCCCCACCGCCCCCGTACCGGGCACCCCCGACACCTACGCGGCGGCCCGGGGCGCCTCCGAGGTCCTGGCCCTCGACGCCACCGACTTCCTGGTCGTGGAACGCACCTACGCCTCCGGGCTCGGCTACCCGATCCGCATCTACTGGACCACCACCCGCGGCGCCACGGACGTCCGCGACCGCGGGGCCCTCACCGGCCACGAACACCCGATGCCGAAGCGGCTGGTCTTCGACTCCCGCACGACCGGCGTGAACACCGACAACGTCGAAGGCCTCACCTGGGGCCCACGCCTCCCGGACGGCACCCGCGCCCTGATCCTGGTGGCCGACGACAACTTCGGCCTGTTCGGGAGCGCCACAAAATTCCACCTGCTCGGCCGTTGGCCTGGGTAATTCCCACGCTTTTGACTTTTCCGCCGTGGGGGTTGCGGTTTGCGCCTGCGGCGCGTTGCCGCTGCGCGGGGCTTGCTCCTACGTTGTCGGCCGTCCCGCCGTTTCGCCTGCGGCGGGCGGGGCCGCTGCGCGGGGCTGGTCGGCCGCGGTGCCGGGTTGGTGGGAGGTGGGGTGCCCGGACTGCTGCGCTTTACGTCCGGGCACCCCACCTCCCACCAACCCGACCCCTCCCGTGGATGGGTGGAGGAGAGCTGAGCGGGGGCTTGCGCGTTACCGCCCCGACCCGTCGGTGCTCTCCTCGGCCGTACTGCTTCCCAATTGGTCGGGCAGATCGGCACCACCACAGTGATTGAGCGGGGAGGCGACGGGCAGTTCGGCAAGAAGTCCCCCGGCGGTCCCGCTGGCGTGCTTCGTCTTGCCCTTGCTTTGAGTTGCGGTGCCGTGGTTGGTGCAACTGTTGTCCATCGACGGAGACAGGAAGACCAGGATTCCGCCGGCGGATGCCGGAGCGGCGGTTGCCAGTCCTGCCCCGAGCACGGCGGCGGTGACGCCGAGGGCCGTGAGCGTCCTACGAGTGGTCATGACCGACCGACGACGTGCGCCGCGCGTGGGGGCCGCTCATTCCCCCGTCTAGCCCAATTGGCAAGAGGAACGCGGCTTGAGGCCCACGGTGTTCCCTGTTCGAGTCCGGCGGCGGGCACTGCCGCCGACCACCATCTGCTCGGGATCTGCACTGCGCCGCAGCGCAGATCCCGAGCGGTAGCGACCGTGCGCGGGGCCTGTCACCTCCGATACCGCTGCGCCACTGCGGCGAAGGCGGCCTTGGGTTCCCAGCCCATGTCGGGGTAGGCGTGCCCTCGGCGCCCTTCGAGGAGTTTGACGATGCCCAGGCCGGCCCGGTCCAAGTCGTCCCTGGGGTCGCGGTCCGGGCGGTGCGGGTAGCCAGGCAAGGCGAACAAGAACACGAACGCACTGTCCACGCCCTCGGTCTCGAAGATCTCCAGCAGTTCGCTCAGGTAGGCGGCCTGGCCGGCCTCGTCACGCTCGTACACGCCGTTCAGCCGTACCGGAGCCTTGGTCTCCGGGTCGTACTCGACCACTTCCAGCACCCGCCCACCGCGGTCTCCCGCGCCCCGGTAGGCGGCGGTGCCGAACCCGGTGATGGCGAGCGGCTTCGGGCCTTGCGCCAGGGTGCGCACCGCGTCCCGGAACCGGTCGGCGACTTCGGCGGAGCGGATCAGCTCGAACGTCACAATGTCGAAGGGAGTCCAGTCGACCTGCTCGAACTGGATGGACGCGTAGGTGAGCTTGCCCTGGAAGCACTCGCGGACCGCGGCCACAGCGTCGCGGAGGAATGCGTTCATGCGCAGGCCGAGCTCGCCCATCGCTTCTGCCCGCCGCTCGGGTCGACCCATCAGCTGCTCGACCCGCTCCTCGGGGCTCTCACCGGGCAGGAACCCGCGGTTCATCACGCTCAGCTCGACCCCTGCGACGAACACGACCGTGGCTCCCTGCTGCCGGAACCGTTCCGCTCGCTCGGCGCAGTCGCGGAAAAGCGTGAGGATCTGCTCCGGATCCAGCTCCAGCGGATAGGGCGAGAACCAGACCTCCAGGCCGAGCTCGGCCGCGGCACCGGCGGCCAACTCCAGCCGCTCCGGGTCACCGCCGATGATCTGGATCGCGTTGCAGTGCAGGTCGTCGCGGATGATGGCGAGCTCGCGCCGGACCACCGCGGGGTCGAAGTGCTCGCGGGATGTCTGGCCGTGCACGACGAATCCGGTGTCATAGGTCATTCCCCTTGCCCGCATGGTGACGTCCTCTCTCTGTCGGTCTCGGTGGGGTCGAGACTGACAAGAAAAGTGCGTGCACGCAAGTTTGCGTGTACGCATTCCTGTGTGGAATGCTGACATCGTGACGACACCACCACCAGGGCTGCGGGAGCGGAAGAAGCAGGCCACACGCGAGGCGCTACGCGAGGCGGCCCTGCGTCTGGCCATGGAGCGCGGACCGGACCAGGTGCGGGTCGAGGACATCGCCGAGGCGGCCGGGGTCTCGCCGCGCACCTACAACAACTACTTCGCAAGCCGCGAGCAGGCGATCGTCTCTGCTGTTACCGCGGACCGGGAGTCGCGGATCGCGACGGCGGTCGCGGCCCAGCCCGCAGGAGTGCGCCTGGCTGACGCCGTCACCGAAGCAGTGGTCGAGCAGTACACGAAGACCGGTGAGCGCAAACACGAGGTGCTGCTGCTGATCACCACCCGGACCGCGCTGCGCGACGCGTTCCTCGATACCACCGCCGACATCGAGCCGCCTCTCACGGCGGTGATCGCCGAACGCCTAGGTGACGCCGGAGCGCACACAGCCCGCGTTCTCGCAGCGAGCGTCGCCGCGGCGGTTCGCATCGCATTGGAAAGCTGGCTCCGGCCGGCCGAGGGCGCAGAGGCCGCCGGGAGTTTCGGTGCCGGAGGACTCGTCGTGCCCTCCGGCTCACTGCGCGACCAGCTCCGCGAGGCGCTGGCCCCGCTCGCGCCCGCGTTCGACGCCGCCGAGCGACGCACCCAGCCGTCAAGTCAACCCAACGGGCATCCACTGGACAAACGGTAGATCCGGAACATGCCGATGCACCCGGCCGTCATCATCCTCGGCAGCCCATTCAGCGCAGATGACGCGCCGCCGGCGCCGTTCGCTGACCCGGCCGGACAAGAAGGCCCGCCCGGCTCCGGATCTGATCGGCCGCGACTTCACCGCGAGTGTGCCGGGCACGAAGCTGGTCGGGGACATCACCTTCCTCCCGACAGCCGAAGGCTGGCTCTACCTCGCCTGCTGGCTCGACCTGGCCACCCCGGAGGTCGTCGGCTATGCGATGGCCGACCACCATCGCGCATCCCTGGTCGTCGACGCGCTGAAGATGGCCCACGGCCGCGGTGACCTGCAGCCTGGATGCATCACACATTCGGATCACGGCAGCGAATACACGTCAGCTGAATTCCGATGCCAGGTAGGCGAGTTGGGCCTACAGCAGAGCTGCGGGCGCACCGGGTCATGCTTTGATAACGCGGCCGCGGAGAGTTTCTGAGCCCTGCTCAAAGAAGAAATCGGCACCCGCACCTGGCCCGACCGGGCCACCGCCCGCACCGAGGTTTTCACCTTCATCGAGACCTTCTATAACCGCCGACGCCTACGCAAGCACAACGTCTTCGGCTACCTCACCCCGGCCGAGACCAGGCAACGGCACCAGCACACCCTCGCGGCATAGACATCACGTGTCCAGCATCACGGGGAAACTTCAGGATCCACCACCGCTCCACGAAAGGCGCAACGCACGTCTCTGGTCGCCAAGCCTGGACAGCGATCACGACCGGAGACGGCCCCATGCGCGACGCACTCAACGAGAGGCCGTACATGAACATGGTAAGTGCATTAGTCGGTGCGGCGTCCTTCACGGGCGTCGTCAGCACGGTGAAAGACAACAACCCCGGTATGGAACTTGGCCTCGCCGAACGGATCGTCGAGGAGGGGCTGAAGTACGTAGCCGCCTGCTCCCGCTTCCCTGGCCATGGCCTGGCGCCGTCCCGCGTGGTCGACGAAGGCTGGCACGGGCTCATCCTCCACACCAAGGTGTACGCGGATCTGTGCGAGCATCTGGGCGGAGACCTCGTGCATCACTTCCCCGGCTGGGACCCGATGAACTGCGACCCCAGCGTCCTGGGGCGCACCCGCGACAGAATCCGGGAGTGCGGCTACAACGTCGATGAGGAACTCTGGGGGCCGCCTGCCGGTATTGGTGCCCCCTTGGTGTCCGTGGCGGCAAACTGCCAGCACTCCACGGAATGCGCCATCAAGCCGATGCTCACACCCCAAGACCCCCGCGAGTGAACCTTCCTAGCTGGCTGGCCAATTGGGCGTACGTCGGGCACTGGATTGGAGGCTCCATGACTGAGTGGATCAACCCTCGGTACGCATCGCTCGTACAAGCATGGCGCGACGCCCAGATGCAAGCCGGCAAGGAAAGTGTCTCGACACCGCGTCGGGGGTTCATCTGGCCGGGAAGTGAAGCCCCGGAAGCTCCGCCAGCCAATGGCGACGAGTGACCAGGCGCTGAGTCTCCCGCAGCCGGACGCGCCCCCGGTGGGGAGTCGGGTTGGAAGCCCCCGCTCGCACCAGGGCGGGGGCTTCCGTACACCCAACGTCGGCGAAGGTAGATCGGAGCCCTTACCGTCGAGAACAAAAACGACGCACTCGCCCCCGAGCCGGTTCCCGCGCCTATCACCGTGACCCCCTGGTCCCACCCGTGGACGACCTCGACGCCGCGGCACGTAGCCGAACGGCAGACGCCGATCCCCGGCGAGGACTACCCGTACGCGCTTGAGGGGTCGCATTCCGCCTCTCTCACCGAGGGAGCGCCGCATGACTGCCCAATGGCCTCGCCAACGTTTCCCCCTCGTACCGTCGGAACGGGCAGTCACCTGCTGCCGCTGCTAGAAGCCGACCCGCACCCCCGTACCGGTGCGTTGCATTCCTCGCGCAAGCGGACGTGACGTGGCCGTCTACGCCTGCCCAACTGCATGATCCGCATCGTGCCGGGCCCTGCCCGGCGAACTGGAGTAGTCCCGCCCCCTCCCGTTGAGGGTGGGTTGAAACCGGGTGGGTGGGGGCCGGGCCCCGGTGGGTTGGTACTGGCGCCGCCACTGAGCGCGCTCACGGAGGTGAATCCACCCACGGAGTCGCAGGAACCCACCAACACAGGCCCCCGCTCAGCTTTCTTCCACCCATCCACGGGAGGTGTCGGGTTGGTGGGAGGTGGGGTGCCCGGACGTAAAGCGCAGCAGTCCGGGCACCCCACCTCCCACCAACCCGGCACCGCGGCCTCCCTACAAGCCCCGCGCAGCGGCAACGCGCCGCAGGCGCAAAGACAGCAACCACCACGGCGGGAGAGCCAACAACGTGGGAAACCAACCCCTACGCGCCATACACCGGCCGTGCCGGCTCCGCCTTCGTCAGGAGGTGGCGGGCCGTCTCGCCGGCCTCGGACGGGGTCCGTCGGGCGCCCTTGTCGGCGGTGGGGCCGGGGCGCCAGCCTTCCATGACGGTGATCCGGCCGGCCTCGGCTTCGAAGACGCGGCCGGTGACGCCGGCGCTGTCGGCGGAGGCCAGCCAGACGACGAGCGGCGAGACGTTCTCGGGGGCCATGGCGTCGAAGACGCCGTCGGTGGGGGCCGCCATGGTGTCGGCGAAGGTCTGTTCGGTCATGCGGGTGCGGGCCGCGGGGGCGAGGGCGTTGACCTGGACTCCGTAGCGGCCCAGTTCGGCGGCGGCGACGAGGGTCAGGCCGAGGATGCCGGCCTTGGCCGCGGAGTAGTTGCCCTGGCCTACGCTTCCCAGCAGTCCGGCGCCGGAGCTGGTGTTGACCACCCGGGCGTCGGGGGTGCGGCCGGCTTTGGCCTCGGTGCGCCAGTGCGCGGCGGCGTGCTTGAGGGGCAGGAAGTGGCCCTTGAGGTGGACCCGCATCACGGCGTCCCAGTCGTCCTCGGCGAGGTTGACCAGCATCCGGTCGCGCAGGAAGCCGGCGTTGTTCACCAGGGCGTCCAGGCGGCCGAAGGCGTCCAGGGCGGTGGTGACGAGGGACCGGGCGCCGTCGTCGGTGGTGATGTCGCCGGTGTGCGCGACGGCCTGGCCGCCGTGCGCCCGGATCTCCTCGACGACCTGCTGGGCGGGTCCGCCGGAGGCGCCGGCGCCGTCGGCCGCCACGCCGAGGTCGTTGACCACGACGGCGGCTCCTTCCGCGGCGAGGGCGAGGGCGTGGGCGCGGCCCAAGCCCCGGCCGGCCCCGGTGACGACGGCGACGCGTCCGGTGCAGATTCCGGTCATCTCATGACTCCTTGGAGTGGTTGACGGTGGCGGCGTCGAGGAAGGCGGGGCGTTCCCCGCCGCCGTGGACGAGCAGGCTGGCGCCGCTGACGTAGCCGGCGCGGCCGGAGGCGAGGAAGACGCAGGCGTCGCCGATCTCGGTGGGTTCGGCGAGCCGGCCGAGCGGGACGGTCGCGCCGACGGCGGCGACGCCGGCCTCGTCGCCGTAGTGCAGTGCGGACAGTTCGGTGCGCACCATGCCGAGGACGAGGGTGTTGACGCGGACGTGCGGCGCCCATTCGACGGCCATCGAGCGGGCGAGGTTGTCCAGTCCGGCCTTGGCGGCGCCGTACGCGGCGGTGCCGGGTGAGGGGCGGGTGCCGCTGACGCTGCCGATCATGATCACCGAGCCGCCTTCGGGCTGGTCGCGCATCACCTCGTAGGCGGCGAGCGCGGCGGTCAACGGGGCGATGAGATTGAGTTCCACGACGCGGGCGTGGCGTTCGGCGGTGGTGCCGTCGAGCAGCCGGTAGGGGCTGCCGCCGGCGTTGTTGACCAGGCAGTCCAGCCGCCCGTGGTCGGCCGCGACGCCCTGGAAGAACTCCTGGACGGCGGCGGGTTCCCGCAGGTCCACGGCGTGGAAGCGGGCGGTGCGGCCGTCGGCGGTGACGGCGGCGTCCGGGGGGCGCCGGGCGCACACCACAACCTTGGCGCCGGCCCGGAGGAAGGACCGGGCGATGCCGGCGCCGACGCCCCGGGTACCGCCGGTGACGACGGCGACCCGTCCGGTCAGATCGAGGTTCAGGGACAACTGGTACCTCCCGCGGCGGGCGATCCGCTGCTAACTTCGCTACCTAACAAACGCTTGGTGGAAAGGTAGCTGATCTGCTCATGGGTGTCTCCACCTCCGCACCCGACCAGGGCGTCGCGGTCGTCACCGTCGACTTCCCCCCGGTCAACGCACTGCCCGTACAGGGCTGGTACGACCTCGCCGACGCCGTACGGGCCGCCGGCCGCGATCCGGACGTCCGGTGCGTGGTGCTCACCGCCGCGGGTCGCGGGTTCAACGCCGGCGTCGACATCAAGGAGATGCAGCGGGACACCGCGGCCGGCGGCCACGGGGCACTGATCGGCGCCAACCGCGGCTGCGCCGAGGCGTTCGCCGCGGTCTACGAGTGCGAAGTGCCGGTGGTCGCCGCCGTGCACGGCTTCTGCCTGGGCGGCGGCATCGGCCTGGTGGGCAACGCGGACGCGATCGTGGCGAGCCACGACGCCACCTTCGGCCTGCCCGAACTGGACCGCGGCGCGCTGGGCGCCGCCACCCACCTGGCCCGGCTGGTCCCCCAGCACCTGATGCGGGCGCTGTACTACACCTCGCGGACCGCCACCGCCCACGAACTGCACGCGCACGGCTCCGTCTGGAAGGTCGTGCCGCGTGACGAACTGTCCGACGCGGCAATGGAGTTGGCTCGGGAGATCGCCCGCAAGGACGGCTTCCTCATCCGGCTCGCCAAGGCCGCCATCAACGGCATCGACCCGGTCGACGTACGCCGTAGCTACCGCTTCGAGCAGGGCTTCACCTTCGAGGCCAACCTCAGCGGGGTCGCGGACCGGGTCCGCGACGCCTTCGGCGCCGACGGGCCCCACAAGGACGAGGAGGACCGATCGTGACCGACAAGACCATGACCCCCGAGGACGTCGTGGCGCGACTGCACAGCGGGATGACCCTGGGCATCGGCGGCTGGGGCTCCCGCCGCAAGCCGATGGCACTGGTCCGGGCGCTGCTGCGGTCCGACGTCACCGATCTGACCGTGGTCTCCTACGGCGGACCGGACGTGGGGCTGCTGGCCGCCGCCGGGAAGATCCGCAAGCTGGTCACCGCGTTCGCCACGCTGGACTCGATCCCGTTGGAGCCGCACTTCCGCGCGGCCCGGCAGGCCGGCGGCTTCGAGCTGAGCGAGATCGACGAGGCGATGTTCATGTGGGGGCTGCGGGCGGCCGCCAACCGGCTGCCGTTCCTCCCCATCCGGGCCGGTCTGGGCTCGGACGTGATGCGGGTCAACCCCGACCTGAAGACGGTCACCTCGCCCTACGAGGACGGCGAGACCTTCGTGGCGATGCCCGCACTGCGGCTGGACGCCGCGCTGGTGCACCTCAACCGGGCCGACCGGCTCGGCAACGGCCAGTACCTGGGCCCCGATCCGTACTTCGACGACCTGTTCTGCGAGGCGGCGGAGAGCGCCTACGTCTCGTGCGAGGAGCTGGTGGACGACTTCGGGTCGACCGCCCCGCAGACCCTGCTGGTCAAGCGGCACGCGGTCACCGGCGTCGTGGCGACCCCGCACGGCGCGCACTTCACCTCCTGCGTCCCGGACTACGACCGCGACGAGGCGTTCCAGAAGCTCTACGCGACCACCCCCTGGCCGGAGTTCGCCGCCCGGTTCCTGCACGGGGACGAGAAGGACTACCAGGCGGCCGTCCAGACCTGGCACGAGGAGACCCGATGACCAGCCGCGCCGAATACTGCGTGCTCGCCTGCGCCGACGCCTGGCGCGACGACGGCGAGGTGCTCGCCAGCCCGATGGGCGCCGTCCCGTCGATCGGCGCCCGGCTCGCCAAGCGCACCTTCTCCCCCGACCTGTTGCTGACCGACGGCGAGGCGCTGCTGGTCGGCCTCGACGGGCGGGCCGAGGGCTGGCTGCCCTACCGCCAGCACCTGGCCATGGTCACCGGCGGCAAGCGGCACGTGATGATGGGCGCCAGCCAGCTCGACCGGTTCGGCAACCAGAACATCTCCTGCATCGGTGACTGGGAGCGGCCCGACCGGCAGCTCCTCGGCGTCCGCGGCGCTCCCGTCAACACCCTGAACAACCCGACGAGTTACTGGGTACCCAAGCACTCCCGGCGGGTCTTCGTCGAGCAGGTCGACATGGTCTGCGGGGTCGGCTACGACCGCGCGGCCGCGGCCGGGCCGTCCGCCACCCGCTACCACCGCATCCCGCGGGTGGTCAGCAACCTGGGCGTCTTCGACTTCGCCACCGCGGACCGCTCGATGCGGCTGGCCTCGCTGCACCCGGGCGTCACCGTCGAGGAGGTGCAGGAGGCCACCGGCTTCCCGCTGGGCCGGGCCGACGAGGTCCCGTACACCCGCGAGCCGACCGCCGAGGAGCTGCGGCTGATCCGCGAGGTGATCGATCCGAAGGGGCTGCGCGACCGCGAGGTGCCGGCGTGAGCGCCGACCGCGCCCCGGTCCCCGGCTCCGCCCCCACCACCGGGGACGCCCCGGCCCTCGCCACGCGACTGACCAAACTGGTCGGCGTGCGGCACCCGATCGTGCAGACCGGGATGGGCTGGGTGGCCGGCCCCCGCCTGGTGTCCGCCGCCGCCGACGCCGGCGCGCTGGGCATCCTGGCCTCCGCCACCATGAGCCCGGACCAGTTGCGGTCCGCGGTCCGCGAGGTCCGGTCCCGCACGGACCAGCCGTTCGGGGTCAATCTGCGGGCGGACGCCGGTGACGCCGCCGAGCGGGTGCGGATCATCGTCGACGAGGGCGTCCGGGTCGCCTCGTTCGCACTGGCGCCCTCCCGGGAGCTGATCGCCCGGCTCAAGGACGCCGGGGTCGTCGTCATCCCGTCCATCGGCGCCCGGCGGCACGCCGAGAAGGTCGCGGCCTGGGGCGCCGACGCGGTCGTCGTCCAGGGCGGCGAGGGCGGCGGGCACACCGGGAACGTCGCCACCACTGTGCTGCTCCCCCAGGTCGTGGACGCGGTGGACATCCCGGTGATCGCCGCCGGTGGCTTCTTCGACGGCCGGGGCCTGGTAGCCGCGCTCGCCTACGGGGCGGCCGGGATCGCGATGGGCACCCGCTTCCTGCTGACGTCGGACAGCACCGTGCCGCCGGCGGTCCAGGCGCGCTACCTGGAGGCGGCCGTCAAGGACGTCACCGTCACCACGAAGGTCGACGGGCTGCCGCACCGGATGCTGCGCAGCGAACTGGTCGAGGCGCTGGAGCGTTCCGGGCGCACCAGGGCGCTGCTCCGGGCGGTGCGGCACGCCGCGTCGTTCCGCAAGCTGTCCGGCCTGAGTTGGGCCCAGATGGTCCGCGACGGGCTGGCGATGAAACACGGCAAGGACCTGACCTGGAGTCAGATCCTGCTGGCGGCCAACACCCCGATGCTGCTCAAGGCGTCGATGGTGGACGGCCGCACCGACCTCGGCGTGATGGCCTCCGGCCAGGTGGCCGGGGTGATCGAGGACCTTCCGTCGTGCGCCGAACTGGTCGGCAGGATCATGACCGAGGCGCACCGGTCACTGGCGGGCCTGCCCCGCTGACCCCCACCGCCCGGGGTGCGGGCCGACACCGGTCCGCGCCCCGGGCTCCCTCCCCTCCCCCTCAGGAGCTGCCGCGTGCACCCCTCCCGACGACGCGTCACCACCCTGTTCCTCGGCTCCGCGCTGGCCCTCGGCGGGCTCACCGCCACCGGCTGCGAGACCTCCGCCGACGCCGCCACCGCCCCGCGCAACCGGCGGAGCACGCCACCGCCGCCGGACCGCCGGGTCCCGCTGCACGGCGCGGTCAACTGCCGTGATCTGGGCGGCTACCGGACCGAGGACGGAAAGCAGCTGCGGTACGGCCGCCTGTTCCGCTCCGACTCGCTCGCCAAGCTGACCCCCGAGGACGTCACGGCGGTCGGCCGCCTCGGGCTGCACACCGTCATCGACATGCGGGTGCCCTCGGAGGTCTCGTTCGACGGCGCGGACCGGCTGCCCTCCGGGCTGGCCGGCACGTCGCTGCCGATAGACGACACGGGGTTGTTCGCGGCCATGCAGGCGGCCATCGCCACCAAGGACCCGGTCGCGCAGCAGCGCCTGCTGGGCAACGGCAAGGCGGCGACCCTCATGAGTGACATGTACCCGACATTCGTCACCAACGCCGCCAACCGCGCCGCGTTCGGCACCATGTTCGCCCGGATCGCCGACGGGGACCGGGTGCCGCTGCTCTTCCACTGCACCTCGGGCAAGGACCGCACCGGCTGGCTGAGCTACCTCCTGCTGCGCCTGCTCGGCGTCCCGCACGCCACCGCGCTGGAGGACTACCTGCTCTCCAACACCCTGCGCCGCGAGGCGGACGCCGCGCTGCGCGCACAGCTCAAGCAGGCCGGCATGATGCAGGACCCGGACCTGCTGATCCCGCTCCAGGAAGTGCGCACCGGGTACCTGTCGTCCGGCCTCGACCGGCTGCACCGCGACTACGGCAGCATCCCGCGCTACCTGAGCACCGGACTGGGCGTGGACGCCAGGACGACGGCCCGGATCCGCGCACTACTGCTGCGCTGACCCGGACCGCGCACCACCGCCGGGCGGCGGCCGGGTGACGTAGCGTCCACTGAGTGACGTACCGTCAGATCCGCTCGACAATCGTCACGTTGGCCTGGCCGCCGCCCGGACGGTCGGCGGCAGGCACCTGCTGCCTGCCGCCGTGAACCGGTCACCGGGTTCAACCAGAACCCGGACGACCTGCGCCCCGTCCAGGACGGGTTGCCCGGGCGGCCCCCTCGTCAGCCGCGCCGGCCGCTGCCGGCACGCCCGGTCGGCAAGGCCGTCGGGCCGCGACGCGAGACCGTCCGGTGCCCCGCTCAAGCACACCCCTGCTCCGGTGTCAAGTGGCACATGTGCCCATACCAGCGAGTCCGAGGCACCCAGCAATGTGGTGGCGTTCGGATCGGCGTGTGGCCGGGGGGTGTTGCCCCGGCTCGTCGCGCCGCACGACCGGCACGGGGGAGACGAAACGTGAGAGGAAAGTCCGGCGCTGCCGCGGTGCTCGCAGGCACACCCGCCCGGCATCGCGGTGGTCACCGCGCGCATCGTCCCGCCGGCCTGAGCCCGCCGAGGCCGGGAACGGCCCCGGCCCGGAACGGGTCGACCGCCGGGCCGGTGGCTGCAACCGTCCTGCCTGCCCCAGAAAGACGGGGGAGGGCGACGACATGACCGTCGACTTACGTCATCTCATGCCGGTACGGCGACAGATGCAGCGCAACGGTACCGACCTGAGCAAGAACGAGTTGATCCACCCGCGGGCGGACGAGCTGCTGCGGGCCGTGGGCAGGGCGTTCTCGCCACAGTTGCTGCGTCACTACCCGGCGACGGCGGAGTCCGCGGCCCTGCTGGCCGCGTACTTCGGCACCGATCCCGACCACTTGGTGCTGACGCCGGGCTCGGACGCCGCGATCCGTCTGGTGTGCGAGTACTACAGGCGCAGCACCCAGGGCGGCGGCACCATCCTCCTACAGGACCCCAACTACCCGGCGTGGGCGGACACCACCCGATTGCTCGGCCTCACCCTGCGCCGGATCACCCTGGACGACGGGGACGTGGCCGGACAACAACGCCGGCTGCTGCACGCAGCGCGCACCACGGCGCAGGCCCTGGTCGCCGTCAGCGTTCCCAACGGCCCGGCGGGCGGGGTCCTGTCACCGGCCGCGCTGACCGAACTCTGTGAACTGGCCCAGGAGCGCGGCCACGTTCTCGTTCTGGACAGTTGCTACCAGGCATTTCACGGCCCGCTCACCGAGCAGGTCGCGCGGGCGGGCGGCCGGGTGCTGGTCGTCCAGTCCCTGTCCAAGTCGCATGCGCTGGCGGGTTCCAGGGTCGCTGTACTGGTCGGCGCCCCCGCACTCATCGGAGGTCTGGCCGCAGGGCCGCTGGAACACGCCGTGTCCAGCACGTCCCTACTGGCGTCCCGGGTCGCGGTCGAACACCACGAGATGTTCCAGGACGTGTGGAGCGAGATCCGGCAGATGCGGACCCGGGCCGCGGGGATGCTGCACGGGTTAGGGCATGCACCACTGCCGTCCGGTGGCAATTTCGTCACCGTTCCCCTCGGCGGGGCCCAACGGGCGGCGGCCTGCGCGGCCGGGCTCGCCGACGCCGGGTACGCCGTCTGCGATCTGTCCGAGGTGCCGGGCCTCACCGGATGCGTACGGTTCACCGTCGCCGACGTCGGGACCACCGAACGCTTCTTGCCCGTGTTGCGGCGCGTGCTGGTCGAGGCGCCCCTCGCCCTGCCGCCCGTCCATGCCCCTTGATCCGACCGCACCGCACCGCAGCACGGCACGGGAACGGCATACCGGGGCCCGTCGTGCACGACGCACGCCGTGGGGCCGGCACGGACCGTCCACGCGGCTCACCACCACTGACATCGCCAAGAGTTGAGGAATGTACCGTGCGTACCATCCGATCCGCATACGCAGGTGCCGCCTGCGCGCCCGCTCGCCCGACAGACCGCCGACGGACCGCGGGTGAGGCCCGATGAACCGGCCCAAGACGGTGAACGTCCTCCTGGTCGGAGGCTGCGGGCACTGGGCGGCCAAGGAGAACCACGTTCCGGCCCTGCTGGAATTGAAGGCCCAACGCTTCCCCGTCCGGGTCGGCGCGATCTGCGACCATCGTGATCCGTACCGGGAGAACCTCGGCGAACTGGGGATGGCCCCGCTGACCGAACTCCTGCGGGTCGACCGGCCGAAGTGGCTGGACCCCGCGGGGCTGTCGGCCGATGCCCTGCACCGAGCCCTAGATGACCTGCACGCCAAGGAGCCGTTCGACGCGCTGGTCATCGCGTGTGACCCCGTCCATCACGTGGTGTATCTCCGGTGGGCGGTCGACCGGGGCGTGCACGCGTTATGCGACAAGCCCGTGGTGTGCGCCGAGAACGCGTCGTTCGATCCGGCCGCGGCCTTGAGCATCCAGCACGATTTCGACGCCCTCCTGCGGAGTCTCGCACGGCAGCAGGAAAGGGGTCCGTGTCACCTCGTGGTACCACTACGCCGCCGGGCCAACGACGCCTACCTCACAGCGGCACAGGAGATAAGCGACGTCTACGACAGTCACAAGCAGGGATTGACCAGCATCAATCTGGTGAAGAACGCCGGCATGTACCGGCTCCCCGCCGAATACGGACTCGGCGACGCCCACGGGTACCGCTCCGGCGTCGGTTCACTGGCCTTCTCCAGTTACCACTTCATCGACGTGATCGCCTGGTACTTGTCGCTCGCCCTCGGTCAGGCGACGCAGCTGGCACTCACCAACCCCTACCTGCGACGGCTCGGCGACTATCTGCAGACCGCCGAGTCCGGGGTGCTCGGCCGCATCCTGGGGGAAGGCCCCGACGGGGACGACCGAGGAGGACTCCCGTTCCAGGTGCTCCGCGCCGAAGTGGACTTCGTCTTCCACGCCGAGCTGCTCGACGAGGACCAGCGGAAACTCGGGCTGATCACCTACTCCTGCTTCAACAACACCTACTCGCACCGCACGAGCGGAATGAGCGAGGTCGACCGTGCCGGCCTGGTGCCCTTCCGGGAGAAGGGCCGGATGTCGCAGTTCGTGATGGACATCAACCAAGGCAGCCTGCAGCACCTGGTGATGAGCAAGAACGACGTGGTCGGCGAGGACTACCGCATCGCGATCCGGCGTCGCCGCAATCCGCGCATCGCCGAAGAGCCGAGTCGGGACTGGTTGTTCGAGGACGCACACGCGGGGAGTCAGCTCACCCCCCGGCACCTCACCCAGGGGTTCATCAAGCTGGCCGCCGGCCAGGAAGTGTCCCCGGAGGTGGGCCGCCGACTGTCCTTCCTGCATGACCAGCAGCTCACCCATGCCCTGTTCGCCGGCTTCTACCAGCTCATCGCTGACGGCTTCGCCGGCGAACGAGCGGCCCGACGGGTCATCAGGCTGACCTGATCTCCACCAGGTGCACCAGCCCGCCCCGGAACGCCGGCGCCACGATGGCGCCTGGCACGGCCCCGTCCCCGTCCCCGTCCCCGTACGCCAAGACGTCACTCCACCACCTTTCAGAGGAGCCCTCATGGCAACTCCGAAGCGCATCGCCATCGTGGACGCCTATTCCTCGGCCAGACGGCTGGCACCGCTGTTCACCGCCCAGGGATACGAGTGCGTGCACGTCCAGAGCACACCAGCGATCCCGAACCTGTACGCAGGTTCATTCGACGTGTCCGATTTCATGACGAACCACGTGCACCGCGGCGACCTTCAGCAGACGCTCGATGCCCTCGCCCGACTGCGGCCGTCCCAGGTGATCGCGGGGATCGAGACCGGCGTGGAACTCGCGGACACGCTCGGTGAACGGCTCGGTCTGCGCTCCAACGGCACGGCGCTGAGCGGTGCGCGCCGGGACAAGTACCGGATGATCGAGACGGTCCGTGCTGCGGGACTGCGGACCGCGGCACAGATCCGCACCGCCGACCCCGGCACATTGACCGCCTGGCACTCCGAGACCGGCGGCCGCATCGTGGTCAAACCCCTGCGCAGCGCGGGAAGCGATGGGGTGTCCTTCTGCGAGACGCCCGAGGAATCAGCGACCGCGCTGAAGTCCGTTCTCGGCACGGAGAGCGCCCTGGCCACGCAGAACGACGCCGTGGTGGCACAGGAATACCTGCCGGGCGACGAGTACTACGTGAACACCGTGAGCCTGGACGGACAGCACCGGGTCTGCGACATCTGGCGCACCACGCACCTCACCGCGAACGGGGTACTCGACCTGCTGGAAGGTGCGCACCTGTTACCGAGGGCGGGAGCGGTGCAGGACGAGTTGGTGCGGTACACCCTGCGCACGCTCGATGCCCTGGGCATCAGGAACGGACCGGCGCACACCGAGGTCAAGTACACGCCGGACGGGCCGGCCCTGATCGAGACCGGGGCACGGTTGTGCGGCGGCGACCTCCCGCACCTCGCGCGACTCGCGCTGGGCAACGGGCAGTTGGAATCGACCGTGGACGCCTACACGCGGCCGGACCGGTTCTTCGCGACCTGTGAGCAGGACTACGAAGTGCGGCGGTTCGCCGCGTGTGTCGGCATGGTCAGTCCGGCGGGCGGACGCCTACAGGCCTACCGCGACCTCGCGCTCATCGAGGGCCTGGAGAGCCTGCACGAGCTGAAGGTGCTGGTCCGCCCCGGCGACAGGATCCAACGCACGGTCAACGACTTCACTTTCCCCGTCGTCCTCTATCTGCTCCACGAGGTGGAGGCCGTGGTCATGCGCGACATCGCGACGATGCGGCACCTTGACGGGCCCGACTTCTACCGCATCAGTTGATCCCCCGATCCCGGCCAGGCCACCCGAGTCAGGTTGCTCAACCACTGAGTGCATGGAGAGCCATGACGTCTGCCGCCCCCCTCGAAGGCACGCCCGTGCCACCCCTCGACGCCTGCGCCCGGGGACACCACCAGCCGAACCGGGGGGTGCGGGAGTGACCGTGGCGACGCACCGCAGCACCTACCCGCGCGGGGTGACCTCTCTCGGCCTCGGATCGGTGCTCGGCGCTTCCACCAACGTGGTGTTCAGCCATGTCGCGCAAGCGGTGAACCCCTTCGTCGTCACGTTGTGCATGGTGACCGTCTCGGCGATCGTCTTCGGCATCGTCAACCGTGGCCGGCGGCCGCTGCTGAACAGGGACACCTGGCGTGCCGCGATCGGACTGAACGTGGCGTCGGCGGGAGCGTACGTCTGTCTGGTCGTCGGCCTGAAATACCTGGAACCCGCGGTGGGCACGGCACTCCAGGCCGGCGCCGCCCCCTTGATGACGATCCTGGTCACCGGCCTGCTGGCACGGCGGTTCACGGCCGGTCCCGCCGAGTGGTGCGGTGGGGCCGTCATCCTGGCCGGCAGCGGTCTGCTGATGTGGGTGTCCTTCACCGGGCGTTCCGCGCTCGGGAACGCCGATACCGGTGGCACGGCCATCGGTGTCGCTGCGGTGCTCGTCTCCGGCCTGGCGATGGTGTTCTTGACGCTGTGCGCCAAACGCCTCACCCAGTTGGGCTGGAGCAACTCGGCAGTGCTGGCGCATCGTTTCTACTTCACGATCGCGTGCTGCACCGGGCTGAGCATCGGCGTGGACGCGAACTGGTCGGCCCTGGTGGACAGTGCGGGATACCTGCTGCCGTTCTGTGTGATCGGCTCCGGTGTCCTCCTCCTGTTGCAGATCGGGATCCGCAACGTGGCTCCCTTCGTGGTGATGGCGATGACCAACCTCAACTCCCTGCTCACCTACCTCCTCCAACTGTTCGACAGCCGCCTGCACCTCTCCTTGAGCACGCTCTACGGCATCGCGGTGGTTCTCGCCGGGCTGCTGTGGATCGTGATCACGCAACGCCGAGGGCCGCGTCACCCGCCCGGCTGACGCTGATGACGCGGCCCAGGCCAAGGTCCTGGTGCGCGAACTCCCGTGTGGCCGGACGACTTGGACTCCGTGCCCCTGCGCCCAGAGCCGTGAGTCGAGCCTCCGGCCGATCGCCACGACGACTCCTGCTCCCCCACAGGAACCCTGGCACGCACAACCCCGTGGTGCCGGCCCCTGCGCTCGCCCGGGCCCCGGCCCCACCCCGTGCCCCCCGGTGAACATCCGATGTGGCCGGAAACGTCACGCTGCACGCCTTCCTGGCCCCGTACCGGCCTACCAGCGGCCCACAATGGTACGGACCTTTCTACGGCACTGGGCAGCGGAGGGACCGGGGGCGTGTCAGAGCACGACGTCGCACGGATGCTGGACTTGGCGATCACCGCACTGGGTGAACAAGAGCCGGAGCGGTTATGGCCGTTGATCATCGAAGAACTCCTGCGCTCCGTGGGCGGGGAGATCGGGGTGTGCAAAACCAGTGACTGGGACGGTCACACCGCCGAGGTCCCTTTCTGGGAGCCGGGCAGCGGGCTCAGGGAGGTCCCCCTCGATATCCGGACTCGGCAGCTGATCATGAACGGCTATCCCTTCCGGGACCACTACGAATGGTCCGCCGACCGGACCCCCGTGACAGCCGCCCAGGCAGCCGGTGCACGCGAGTGGCACAACAGTCTGGTGGGCAGCCTCACCCGACGGGCTTTCGGCACCCGGCACGTCTTGGGCATACCCCTTCCGGACCGGGCAAGGGTCATCCGCGGGTGCCTGGTGTACCGCTCGGGCACGGACTTCACCAGCGCCCAGCTCGGCTACGCGCAGCGCGTGCAGCCACTGCTGATCGGCGTCGAGAAGCAGGCCCATCTGCTGCGCCGTTGGCGATCCGCGACGGGCCACCCGCGTCCCGCCCCTGACGCGTGCGCCGCCGCCTACGAGCTGACGCCGAGGGAAATCACGGTGCTCACGCTGTTGGGTGACGCGCTGCCCGCCGTGTCGATCGCCCGGCGCCTTGGCATATCGGTCCGCACGGTCCACAAGCACGTGGCGAACCTCTACCGCAAACTCGACACCAGGGACCGGATGGCCACCGTGTTACGCGCTCAAGCCCTGGGGCTTCTCCCTCCCTCCGCGCACACCCGCACATGAGACACGGCGCCGACGTCGTCCCACCGCACCACCCGGCCGACGTCCGCCCGACGGATGCACCGGGCGATCGCCGAGCGCGCGGCGCCCCCGAAGCCGTCGATCAGATCCGGCCTGAAGGCACGGACCGCCGGGGGACGCCGGACCGCTCTCAGATCCGCTCGACGATCGTCACGTTGGCCTGGCCGCCGCCCTCGCACATGGTCTGGAGGCCGAACCGGCCGCCGGTGCGCTCCAGTTCGTTCAGCAGCGTGGTCATCAGCCGGACCCCGGTCGCCCCCAGCGGGTGGCCCAGTGCGATGGCACCGCCGTTGACGTTGACCCGCTCCGGGTCGGCGCCGGTCTCCTTGAGCCAGGCCAGCACCACCGGCGCGAACGCCTCGTTGATCTCGACCAGGTCGATGTCGTCGATGGTCATCCCGGCCTTCTTCAGCGCGTACGCGGTGGCCGGGATCGGTGCGGACAGCATCCGGATCGGGTCCTCGCCGCGGACCGAGAGGTGGTGGATCCGGGCGCGCGGGGTCAGCCCGTGCTCGGCCACCGCCCGCTCGGAGGCCAGCAGCATCGCCGCGGCCCCGTCGGAGACCTGGGAGGAGACCGCGGCGGTGAGCCGGCCGCCCTCCACCACCGGCGCCAGTCCCGCCATCTTCGCCAGCGACGTCGAGCGGCGCGGCCCCTCGTCGGTGGTGACCTCGCCGTACGCGACGATCTCCCGGTCGAAGCGGCCCTCGTCGATGGCCCGGATCGCCCGCTGGTGCGAGCGGAGCGCGAACTCCTCCATGTCCTGGCGGGAGATGTCCCACTTGGTGGCGATCAGCTCGGCGCCGTGGAACTGGTTGACGGGCTGGTCCCCGTAGCGGGCGCGCCAGCCTTCGGAGCCGGCGTACGGGCCCTGGGTGAGGCCCAGCGGTTCGGCGGCCTGGCGGCTGGCGAAGGCGATCGGGATCTGCGACATGTTCTGCACCCCGCCGGCCACGACCAGGTCCTGGGTGCCGGAGAGCACCCCCTGGGCGGCGAAGTGCACGGCCTGCTGCGAGGAACCGCACTGCCGGTCGACGGTGACGCCGGGCACCTCCTCGGGCAGCCCGGCGGCCAGCCAGCAGGTGCGGGCGATGTCCCCGGCCTGCGGCCCGACGGTGTCCAGGCAGCCGAAGACGACGTCCTCGACCGCGGCCGGATCGATCCCGGTGCGTCCCATCAGCGCGCTCAGCACGTGGGCGCCGAGGTCGGCCGGGTGGACGCCGGACAGTCCGCCGCCCTTCTTCCCCACCGGGGTGCGGACGGCATCGACGATGTACGCCTCGGACATGGTGAACTCCTTGGTCAGATTCTGCGGATGTACCGGTCAGTCGCGCAAGGCGATGCCGTCCAGCACCATCGAGAGGTACTGGCGGGCGATCTCCTCGGGACTGTGGCGTGCGCCCGGCCGGTACCAGGAGGCGGCGACCCAGACGGTGTCGCGGACGAACCGGTACGTCAGCCGGATGTCGAGATCGGTGCGGAAGACGCCGTCGGCCACGCCGCGCTCCAGCGTGCCGAGCCAGGCCCGGGCGAAGCGGCGCCGGGCGTCGGCGAGGTAGCCGAAGCGCGGGTGCCGGTCGGCGAGGTGCCGGGCCTCCTTCTGGTAGATCGCGACTGCCGCGTGGTGCCGGTCGATCTCCCGGAAGGACTCGGTGACCAGCGCCTCGATGGTCTCCCGCGGGCCGAGGCCGGCGGCCAGCACGGCGTCGTAGCCGGCCCACAGCTCGTCCAGGAAGGCGGTGAGGATCTCGTCCACCATCGCTTCCTTGGAAGCGAAGTGGTAGTAGAGGCTGCCGGCGAGCATCCCGGCCGCGTCCGCGATCTGGCGGACGGTGGTGGCGTTGTAGCCCTGCGCGGCGAACACCTCGGCGGCGGTGGCCAGGAGTTCGCCGCGCCGCTCCTCACGCATGCTGCGAGCTGACCGAGACGGTCTCCCCGGTCATGTACGAGGCGTAGTCACCGGCCAGGAAGACGATCACGTTGGCCACCTCCCACGGCTCGGCGTAGCGGCCGAACGCCTCCTTCGCGGTCAGCTCGGCCAGCAGCTCGGGGGTGGTCACCTTCACCAGGTGCGGATGCATGGCCAGGCTGGGCGAGACCGCGTTGACCCGCACGCCGTACGCGGCGGCCTCCACCGCGGCGCAACGGGTCAACGCCATCACCCCGGCCTTGGCGGCGGCGTAGTGCGCCTGGCCGCGTTGGGCGCGCCAGCCGATCACGGAGGCGTTGTTGACGATCACGCCGCCCGCCCCGGTGGCCTGCATCCGGCGCAGCGCGGCCCGGGTGCAGCGGAAGGTGCCGCCCAGGGTGACGTCGAGGACCTTCGCCCACTGGTCGTCGGTCATGTCGACGAGATCGGCGGTGCCGCCGAGTCCGGCGTTGTTGACCACGATGTCGAGCCGGCCGTGCCGCTCCTCGGCCAGTGCGTACAGGGCCGCCACCTGCGCCTCGTCGGTCACGTCGCACGGCAGTCCGGCGACCCGGTCGGCCCCGAACTCCGCGGCGAGCGCGTCGACGCTCTCGGCCAGCCGGCGGGCGTGCGCGTCGCCGATGACGATCCGGGCGCCCTCCTCCAGGAACCGGCGGGCGGTGGCGCCGCCGATCCCCGCGCCGGCCGCGGCGGTGATCACGGCCGTCCGCCCCTTGAGCAGGTCGTGCCCGGGCACGTAGGACGGTGCCGTCATGCCTTCGCCTCCTTCGGCAGGCCGAGCACCCGCTCGGCGATGATGTTCCGCTGGATTTCGTTGGAGCCCGCGTAGAGGGTGTCGGCGCGGGAGAAGAGGAAGAGCCGCTGCCAGTCGTCGAGGTCGTACGGCTCGCCGGCGGCGAGCATGCCGCCCGCGCCGCAGACGTCCATGGCGAGTTCGCCCAACTCGCGGTGCCAGGTCGCCCAGTAGATCTTCCCGATCGACGCCTCGGGGCCGGGGGCGCCGGCGGCGACGCCCTCCAACATCCGCAGCGCGTTGCAGCGGATGGTTTCCAGGCCGATCCAGGCCCGCGCCAGCCGGTCGCGGATCAGCAGGTCGTCGGCCGCGCCGTTGTGTCGGGCCACCTCCATCAGGGTCTCCAACTCCCTTCGGAAGCCGACCTGTTGACCCAGCGTGGAGACTCCGCGCTCGAAGCCGAGGGTGGCCATCGCGACCCGCCAGCCGTCACCCGGCGCACCGACCACGTGCGGGGCGCGGGCCCCGTCGAAGAACACCTCGTTGAACTCCGAGGTGCCGGTGAGTTGGGTGATCGGCCGGACGTCGACGCCGGGCTGGTCGAGCGGCACGAGGAGGTAGGAGAGCCCCCGGTGCCGGACGGAGCCCGCCTCGGTGCGGGCGACGACGAAGCACCACTGGGAGTCCTGGGCGAGCGAGGTCCAGATCTTCTGGCCGTCGACGACCCAGTCGCCGCGCTCCTCGTCGAAGGCGGCCCGGGTCCGGACGTTCGCCAGGTCCGAGCCGGCGTCCGGCTCGCTGTACCCCTGGCACCACAGCTCCCGGACGGCGGCGATCTCCGGGAGGAAACGGGCCCGCTGCTGGTCGGTGCCGAAGGCGATCAGGGTGGGGCCGAGGAGTTGCTCACCGATGTGGTTGACCCGTGCGGGCGCGTCGGCCAGCGCGTACTCCTCGTGGAAGGCGACCTGTTGCTCCAGGGTCGCCCCGCGGCCGCCGTACTCCACGGGCCAGCCGACGCAGGTCCAGCCGGCGGCGGCCATGTGCCGCTCCCAGGCCAGGCGTTCGGCGAACGCCTCGTGTTCCCGGCCGGGGCCGCCGCGACCGCGCAGGGCCGCGAACTCCCCGGTGAGGTTGGCCCGCAGCCAGCTGCGGATCTCGGTGCGGAAGCTCTCGACGGTGGTGGGGGCCTCGACGCTGCTCATGGCCGTACGTTAACCTACCAAACACTTGTTAGGGAAGGAGGTCGCCGATGACCGCCAGCGAGGAAACGTCCGTGGTGCGCTACGCCCGGCAAGGCCCGGTCGCCACCGTCACGTTGAACCGACCGGACTACCGCAACGCCCAGAACTCCGCGATGACCTACGCCTTGGACCGCGCCTTCTACCGCGCGGCGGAGGACGACGAGGTCAAGGTCGTGGTGCTGGCCGGCGAGGGCCGGCACTTCTCTGCCGGCCACGACATCGGCAGCCCCGGCCGGGACGCCCACCTCCCCTTCGACCGCAAGGCCGGACTGTGGTGGGACCACTCGGACAAGGCCGGCGCGGAGAGCCGCTTCGCCCGCGAGTCCGAGGTCTACCTGGGGATGTGCCGCCGCTGGCGGGAGCTGCCCAAGCCCGTGATCGCCTCGGTCCAGGGGGCGTGCGTGGCCGGCGGCCTGATGCTGGCCTGGATCTGCGACCTGATCGTCGCCGCCGACGACGCCTTCTTCGCCGACCCGGTCGTGCGGATGGGCATCCCCGGCGTGGAGTACTTCGCCCACCCGTGGGTGCTGCCGCCGCGGATCGCCAAGGAGTTCCTCTACACCGGCGACCGCATGCCGGCCCAGCGGGCGTACGAACTGGGCATGGTCAACCGCGTCGTCCCGCGAGCCGAACTCGTTGAGAAGACAAGGGAGTTGGCGGAGCGGATCGCCGAGATGCCGCGGATGGGCCTGGCGCTGACGAAGCGCGCCGTCAACCAGGCCGAGGACCTCCAGGGACTGCACACCGGCCTGGACTCCGTCTTCGGCCTGCACCACCTCGCGCACGCCCACAACGCCGAGACCGCCCGGGACTCGCTGGGCGGGATGGACGTCAAGAAGATGAAGGAGGCCGGTTCCTGATGGACCTGGACGCAAGCGACGCCGACGCCGCGTTCCGGGCCGAGGCCCGTGCCTGGCTCGCCGCGCACGTCCCCGCGACGCCCCTGCCGTCGCTGGAGACCCGCGAGGGCTTCGCGGCGCACCGCGCCTGGGAGCGACAACTCGCCGCCGACCGCTGGTCGGTGGTGTCCTGGCCGGCCGAGTTCGGCGGCCGGGACGCCACCCTCTTCCAGTGGCTCGCCTTCGAGGAGGAGTACTACGCCGCGGGCGCCCCCGGCCGGGTCAGCCAGAACGGCATCAACCTCCTCGCCCCCACCCTCTTCGAGCACGGCACTTTGGAACAGCGCGCCCGCGTCCTCGGCCCGATGGCGACCGGGGACGTCATCTGGGCCCAGGCGTGGTCCGAGCCTGAGGCCGGTTCGGACCTGGCCGCGCTGCGCTCCACCGCCGTGCGGACCGACGGCGGCTGGCTGCTGCGCGGGCAGAAGACCTGGTCCTCCCGGGCCGCCTTCGCCGACCGCGCGTTCGGGCTGTTCCGCAGCGAGCCGGGGACCGCCCGCCCGCACCAGGGCCTGACCTACCTGATGTTCCCGCTGGACGCGCCCGGCGTGACGGTGCGGCCGATCGGCCGACTGGACGGCAAACCGGCCTTCGCCGAGCTCTTCCTCGACGACGTCTTCGTCCCGGACGCGGACGTCATCGGCGAGCCCGGCCAGGGCTGGCGGGTGGCGATGAGCACCGCCGGCAACGAACGCGGGTTGACCCTGCGCAGCCCCGGCCGGTTCACCGCCGCCGCCGACCGGCTCACCGCGCTGTGGCGGGAGAGCGGCGACCCGGCCGACACCGCACTGCGCGACCGGGTGGCCGACGCGGTGATCGGCGCCCGGGCCTACCAGTTGTTCACCCACGCCAACGCCTCCCGGATCGCCGCCGGCGGCACTCTCGGCGCCGAGTCCAGCCTCAACAAGGTCTTCTGGTCGGAGCTGGACATCGCCCTGCACGACACCGCACTGGACCTGCTGGGCCCCTACGGCATGCTCGCCGACGACGCCGACGACGCGCCCGCACACGGGAGTTGGGCCGAGGGGTACACCTTCTCCCTCGCCGGGCCCATCTACGCCGGCACCAACGAGATCCAACGCAACATCATCGCCGAGCGACTGCTCGGCCTGCCGAAGGAGGCCCGGGCATGACGCCGCACCGAACGGTCCGGGGCGGCCCGCTCCGCACCGGTCTCGCGGGAGGGGCCCACCGATGCCCTTCCTGCTGACCGCGGAGCAACGCGACTTCGCCCGCACCCTGGACGCCCTGCTGGGCGCGGCCGACACTGCCACCGCGGTCCGCGCCTGGGCCGCCGGCGAGCACAAGCCGGGCCGCGCCCTGTGGGCCCGGCTCGCCGAGACCGGGGTGTTCGCCCTCGCCGTCCCCGAGGAACACCAGGGGATGGGCCCACTTCCCCTCGAACTCGCCGTCGCCTTCGTCGAGTTGGGGCGCCACGCGGTCCCGGGCCCGCTGGTGGAGACCGTCGCGGCGGCGGCCTTCCTGGACCGGTTGGGCGACGCCGGTGCGGCGGCCGACTGGCTGCCGCGGATCGCCGCCGGTGACGCCGTGGTCGGCCTGTGCGCGGACGGCGCCCCGTTCGCCCTGGACGCGGACGCCGCCGACACCGTCCTGGTCGTCGGGGGCGACACGGTGTGCCGCACCGAGACCCACGGCCCGGTCCAGGCGACCCTCGACCCGGCCCGGCGGGTGTCCCGGCCGCTCGGCGGCACCGTCCTCGCCCGCGGCCCGGCGGTCACCGCGGCCGCCGGCCACGCCGTCGACCTGGCCCGGCTGCTGACCGCCGCCCAGGCACTCGGCCTGGGGCGGGCGCTGCTCACCGGAACCGTCGACTACGTGCGCCAACGCACCCAGTTCGGGCGGGCGATCGGCTCCTTCCAGGCGGTCAAGCACCGGCTGGCGGACGTACTGATCGGGTTGGAGTTCGCCCAGCCGCTGGTGCACGCGGCGGCGCTGGCGCTGGCCGGCGGCGCCCCGTCGGCCGGCGCGGAGGTGGCGGCCGCGAAGGTGGCGGCCGGCGAGGCGTGCTACGCGGCGGCCCGCGCCGCCCTCCAGCTGCACGGCGCGGTCGGCTACACCGACGAGCCGGACCTCTCGTTGTGGATCCGCAAGGCCCGCCCGCTGCGCGACGCCTGGGGCACCCCGGCCGCCTGCCGGGCCCGGGTCCTGGCGGGCTGACGCACCCAGGCGTCGGCCCCGTACTCCCGGAGGTGATCCGGAGGTACGGGGCCGACGCCTCCCGATCCGTCATATCAGGGGCAGATCACGCTACTTGACGCGTCGTCAACTCCAGTTCCGCAGCCAGCCGCCGCCGGTGCGCGGCGGGCGCACCGAGGAGCTGGGCGCTGCCGTGCGCCCGTTTGAAGTAGCGGTGGGCGTCGTGCTCCCAGGTGATGCCGATCCCGCCGTGCAGTTGGATCGTCTCCCCGGCCACCGCCGAGAACGCCTCCGAGCAGGCGGACTTGGCCGCCGCGGCGTACCGCGTCAGCTCCGCCGCACCGTCCGCGGCGGCGTACGCGGCGCCCAGCGCGATCGACCGGGCCGCCTCCACCTGCACGTAGGCGTCCGCCAACCGGTGCTTGACGGCCTGGAAGGAGCCGATGGGGCGGCCGAACTGGACCCGCTCCCGGGCGTAGGCGACGGTCAGTTCCAGGCAGCGTTCGGCCGCCCCGACCTGCTCGGCGGCGAGCGCCACGCTCCCCAGGTCGCGCACCCGGGCCAGCACCCGTGCGCCGTCGCCGTCCGCGCCCAACAGCCGGCCCGCGGCCCCGTCCAACGTGATCCGGGCCTGCGCCCGGGTCGGGTCCATCGGCACCAGCCGCTCGCGGCGCACGCCGGGCCCGTCCACCGGGACCTCGAAGAGCGCGCTGCCGGCGGCGGTCCGGGCGGCCACCACCAGCAGCGTGGCGTCCGCGCCGTCCAGGACGTGGTCCTTGGTGCCGGTCAGCCGCCAGGCACCGTCCGGGCCGCGGTGGGCCGCGGTGCGGATCGCGGCCGGCTCCCAGGAGCCGTCCTCGGCCCAGGCGAGCGCGCCCACCACGCTCCCCTCGGCGAGCCCGGGGAGCAGGGCTGCGTCCGCGCAGGCGAGCAGCGCCTGGGTGGTCAGCACCGCGGAGCCCAGGAAGGGCACGGGCGCCAGGGCGCGCCCCAACTCCTCCATCACCACGTGGACTTCGAGCGGCCCGCAGCCGGCCCCGCCGTACTCCTCGGGCACCGCCAGTCCGGCCGCGCCGATCTGCCCGGTCAGTGGACCCCAGGCATCCGGCCCGGGCTGTCGCGCGAGCAACTGGCGTACCGCGGACCGCAGTTCCTCTTGTTCCTCGGTCGGCCTCATCCGCCGTCCCTCCCTTGGTTCCTGGCCGTCCGGCGCAGTTCGCCCTTGAGGATCTTGCCGCCGGCGTTGCGCGGCAGTTCCGGTACGAGGTGGTAGCTCCGGGGCACCTTGAAGTTGGCCAGCCGCGCGCGGGCCCAGTCGGTCAGCTCCGCCGGGTCGGGCGCGGCGCCGTCGGCGGGGACGACGAACGCCACTCCGACCTCGCCGAGCCGCTCGTCGGGCGCCCCCACCACGGCCACCTCGCCGATCGCCGGGTGGTCGCGCAACACCCGTTCCACCTCCGCCGGATAGGCGTTGAAGCCGCCGACGACGTACATGTCCTTGATGCGGTCGGTGAGGGTGAGGAAGCCGCGGTCGTCCAGGACCCCGACGTCGCCGGTGTGCAGCCAGCCGTCGGAGTCCACGGCCGCGGCGGTGGCGGCGGGGTCGTCGAGGTAGCCGGCCATGACGTGGTAGCCGCGGACCACCACCTCGCCCGGCTCGCCCGGCGGCAGCGGCTGGTTGGCCGGGTCGACGATCCGCATTTCGGTGCCGGGCAGCGGCGGTCCGACGGTGTGCGCGAGGGTCTCGGCGTCGGCGTCGGTCGGGCAGATGCTGACGACGCCGCCGGACTCGGTCAGCCCGTAGGCGGTGAAGACGTCCGGGATGCCGAGTTCTTCGCGGATGCGCAGGACGAGTTCGGCGGGCACGAGGGCGGCGCCGGTGCCGGCCAGCCGCAGCGAGTCCAGCCGGTAGCGGGCCCGTTGCGGATGGTGGAGCAGCCCGTGGAAGACGGTCGGCGGGCCCATCAGCACGCTGATCCGCTCCTCGGCGGTGCGCCGCAGGATCCGGTCGGCGTCGTAGACCTGCTCGGGCAGCATGGTGGCGCCGCGCAGCAGGCAGGCCAGGATTCCGGCCTTGTAGCCGAAGGTGTGGAAGAAGGGGTTGACCAGCAGGTAGCGATCGCCGGCACGCAGGGTGACCAGCCGCGCCCAGGCGTCGAAGACCCGCATGGTCTGGCCGTGGGTGGCGAGCACGCCCTTGGGGCGGCCGGTGGTGCCGGAGGTGAAGAGGATGTCGGACAGGTCGTCGGGGCCGACGGCGTCGGTGCGGGCGGCCAGTTCGGCGTCGTCCACCTGCCGGCCGGCCGTCAGGTAGGCGTCGTAGGAGACCGTGCCGGGGCGTTCCCGGTCCCGGGGCGGGGCGTCGTCGCGGAGCAGCACGGTGCTGCGCAGCCGCCCGAGGTCCTCGCCGGAGTCGTGCAGCAGGTCGTCGTAGTCGCAGCCGAGGAAGCCGCGGGCGGTGAACAGCACGGTGGCGCCGCTGCGCCGGATGATGTCGGCGGCCTCGCCCGCCTTGTAACGGGTGTTGAGGGGCACGAGGACGGCGCCGACGGAGACCGCGCCGAGGACGGCGGTGATCCACTGGCGGCAGTTGGGGGCCCAGACGGCGATCCGGTCCCCGTGCCGTACGCCGTGGGCGAGCGCGGCCCGTGCCGCGACGGTGACTTCCTTCTCCAACTCTGTGAACGTCCAACGGACTTCGCCGTCGGACAGCGCCTCCCGGTCACCGTGGGCGCGGGCCGCGTGGGCGGTGAGTTGTGCAACGGTGGCCGGTGCCGCCGGCTGCGGCGGCCCTTGAGGGGTGTGGTGTGCCCAGGTCATTGGCCCTCCCGCTCCCTTGCTCGGAGGTGGCGGCGGTGTGTGGTGCGAAGCCGCCTACTTGACGTGCGGACGTGGCCGGTATCCAATCACAGTGTTTCGGTTAGGCATATACCTAGTAGAAACACGTAGAAGAAATTCACCCCACTCGGGAGGACGCGTGTCCATCTACACCCCGCCCACCGCCCCCACCACGCCGTTCGACGACGCCGCGATGCGGGACACCCTCAGTCGCTTCTGCACCGGCGTAGCGGTGATCACCGCGATCCAGGCCGACGGCCAACCGGCCGGCATGGCCGTCCAGTCGTTCTCCTCGGTCTCCCTGGACCCGCCGCTGGTGTGCTTCTGCCCGGCCGGTACGTCCACGACGTGGCCGAGGATCAGCGCCGCCGGCCGGTTCGCGGTGAACGTCCTCGCCGCCGACCAGGAAGAGCTGTGCCGGCAGTTCGCGGTCACCGGCGGCGACAAGTTCACCGGCGTCGACTGGCGCTCCGGCGTCAACGGCGCGCCGCTGCTGACCGCGGCGCTCGCCACCATCGAGTGCGAACTCGCGGACGTGCTGCCCGGCGGCGACCACCTGATCGCACTCGGCCGGGTCACCGCCCTGACACCGCCGGAACGGCTGCGCGAGACCAGCCCGCTGCTCTACTTCCGGCGCGCCTACGGGCGCTTGACCGCTTCGCCCTCGACACCGTCGGCGCCGTCCGCGGCCACCAGCTCGTCCAAATCGGCCAGCATCGCGTCCGCCAGGTCGCGTTCGGAGGCGTAGTACCGCTCCGACCACTTCAGCGCGAGCGAGGGGTAGGCCCAGGCCGCTTCGGCGCGGGCGCCGGCGAAGTCCGCCTCGGCGCGCTGCCGCATCGTCTCCGCGTACTCCCGGTGCCGCCCGAGCACGTCGCGCATCTGCTCGACCTCCAGCAGGTGCCCCAGCCAGAGCCGCAGCATCACGCCGTGCTTGAGCACCGGCGGCTCCACGGGCGCCTCGCGCGCCCACCGGCGGACCGCCGCCATGCCCTCGTCGGTGATGACGTAGACCCGCTTGTCGCGGTTGCCGGTCTCCTGGGCGACCATCCGCGAGCTGACGTAGCCGACCTTCTCCAGGCGCTTGAGCTCGCCGTAGATCTGGCTGAACGACGGGCTCCAGTAGAAGAAGCGCAGCGACCAGTCCGACCACTTCTTGAGGTCGTAACCGGACAACTCCTCACCGAAGGAGAGGAGTCCGAGCACCGCCCAGCTGGTCGCCGGCAGCGTCGGGCGCTCCGCGTCGTCCCCGGCCTGCGCTCCGCGCACCTTCTTCTCCGTCACGCTCCGCAGTCTACGGCCTCCCCGATCCCCCACCTGACGGGACATCGTCGACCCCCTTCCCTCGCGCCACATATGCCTGATAGACATATTCCTATTAGAAATAGTCTCCCCACCCTCCAGAACAAGGAGGCAGTTCCGTGAAGTTCTCGATGATCTTCGAGGCACAACTCGCCGACCCGACGCCCGAACGGGAGCGCCAGGTCATCAACGACTGCGTCGAACAGGCCGTCTACGCAGAGGAGATGGGCTTCGACCGCATCTGGGCGGTGGAGCACCACTCCCTCACCCAGTACGCGCACATGAGCGCCTCGGAGATCTTCCTCACCTGGGTCGCCGCCCGGACCTCCCGCATCCGGATCGGCCACGGCGTGGTCACCATGCCGTTCGGCTACCAGCACCCGGTGCGGGTCGCCGAACGGGCCGCGATGCTCGACGTGCTCTCCGGCGGCCGGGTGGACATCGGCGCCGGCCGCGGCGCCACCAAGCAGGAGATGTCGATGTACGGGGTCCGCCCCGAGGACACCTACCCGCAGATGGAGGAGGCGCTGAAGATCTTCAGCAACGCCTGGCGGGAGGAGACCTTCGAGTGGCACGGCGGGCTCGACATCGGCCCCGGCGCGATCCTGCCGCGGCCCGTGCAGGGCCCGCATCCGCCGCTGTTCATGGCGTGCAGCAAGCACGACACCCTCAAGCTCGCCGCCGAACTCGGCATCGGCGCCCTGGTGATGGGCTTCGCCGGCGCGGACGACGTGCGCACCATGCGCAAGGTCTACGACGAGGCGATCGCCACCCGCAGCGGCGACCGGCTGGTCTCCACCGAGACCAACGACCACTTCTCCGCGCTCTGCCCGACCATCGTGCTCGACGACGGACCGGCCGCCTACCGCATCGGCACCCGCGGTCAGCGGTTCTTCGCCGAGGCGATCGCCCACTGGTACGGCAACGGCCCGGCACCCGCCGTCCACGACGAGCACGACGACCACGTCGCCGCGCTGGCGCAGGAGCGCGAGGAGCTGGTCGCCAAGCTGCACGAGGCCAACATCCCCGCCCGCCCGGTCGACACCGGCACCTACAACGCCCAGCACGCCTACGGCACCCCCCAGGACGCCATCGCCTACGTCGAGCAGCTGCGCGAGATCGGCGTGGACGAGGTGATGTGCCTGATCCAGATGGGCACCGTGCCGCAGGAAGCCTGCCTGGAGACCATCCGGCACTGGGGCGAGACGGTCATCCCGCACTTCCGGGCCCTGGAGGAGCAGGCATGACGAGCGACACGGCGCGGTTGGACGGCAAGGTCGCGGTGATCACCGGCGCCGGGCGGGGACAGGGCGCGACCGAGGCCCGCCTGTTCGTGGCCTGCGGCGCCCGGGTGGTGCTCGGCGACGTCCGCGAGGAGGAGGGCCGGGCGCTCGTCGCCGAGCTGGGCGACGCGGCCCGGTTCGTCCGGCACGACGTCACCGACGCGGACGGCTGGCGGACGGTCGTCGACACCGCCGTCACCGCCTTCGGACGGCTGGACGTCCTGGTGAACAACGCCGCCCTGTGGCGGACCGCGCCGGTCGACCAGGAGACCCGGGAGAACTTCGAGCTGCTGATGCGGGTCAACCTCCTCGGCCCCTTCCTCGGCATCCAGGCGGCCGTCCCGGCCCTGCGGGACGCCGGCGGCGGCTCGATCGTCAACATCTCCTCGACCGCCGGGCTGCGGGGCATCCCGGGGCACTCGGCCTACGGTGCGAGCAAGTTCGGGCTGCGCGGACTCACCAAGTCCGCCGCGCTCGACCTGGCCGGAGACCGGATCCGGGTCAACTCCGTGCACCCCGGCATGATCGACACGCCGATGGTGGCGGACGTCCTCGGCCCGACCCCCGGCGAGCAGGAGTGGCCGCGGGTGCCGCTGCGCCGCGTCGGCCGCCCGGACGAGGTGGCGGAGCTGGTGCGCTTCCTGGCCTCCGACGCCGCCGCGTACATCACCGGTGCGGAGTTCGCCGTGGACGGGGGGCTGACCACGCGATGACCGACGCCCGGCCGGGCCCCGCGCCCGGCGCCGCCGACCCGCTGTCTCCCCTGGCCCGGCGGATCGTGGACGCGATGTCCGCGGACTTCCCGGACCCGGCGCGCGCCCCGCTGGACGCCGGCGCGCTGCGCCGCGCCTCCCGGGCCGCGCCGCCCGAACCCGGCGACGGCACGGTGACCTCGACCGGCCGCACCGTGCCCGGCCCGCCCGGCGCCCCCGACCTCCCCGTCCGCGTCTACCGCCCGGACGCCCCCGCCGCCGGCCCCCGCCCGCTGGTCGTCTTCTTCCACGGCGGCGGCTGGGTCCTGTGCGACCTGGACACCCACGACGGGTTCTGCCGGCAACTCGCCCGGCGCTGCGACGCGGTGGTGGTCTCGGTGGACTACCGCCGGGCCCCGGAGGACCGCTTCCCGGCCGCCGCCGAGGACGCCTACGCGGCGACCGGCTGGGCCGTCGCGCACGCCGCGGAGCTGGGCTGCGACCCGGCGCGGGTGGCCGTCGCTGGCGACTCCAGCGGGGGCAACCTCGCCGCCGCGGTCACCTTGATGACGCGGGACCGCGGCGGGCCGCCGCTCGCCGCCCAACTGCTGGCCTACCCGGCGCTCGACCCCCGATTGGCGGGCCGCTCGCCCGTCGACTACGCCGCCGGCTTCTTCCACACCACGGCCCACATGCGCTGGTACTGGGACCAGTACCTGGGCCCGGACGGCGACCGGGAGCACCCGTACGCCGCACCCGGGCGCGCCGCGGACCTCACCGGCCTGCCGCCGGCGCTGCTGGTGCTGCCCGAGTGCGATCCGCTCCGGGACGAAGGGCGCGCGTACGGGCGGGCGCTGCGGGCCGCCGGCGTCGCGGTACGGGTGGACGAACACCCGGGCACCTTCCACGGGTTCCTCGGCGCGGCCGGTGCGCTGCCGGCCGCGGACGCCGCACTGGAGGCGGCCACCGCGTGGCTGTCCGGCACCCTGTGTGACCGTGGCGTGACGAGCGGGTGAGGGCCGAGTGGCGAGGATGGTGACAGTGTGCGGGGGAGCCGTGGCGGCCCGTCGATGCGGTGCGCCGCCGCACGTCGAGTGCCAGACTTGAAGCACCGCGCCCGGCGGCCGGCCGGGGCCTGGGGACCGAGGGGAACGACATGACCTGGGCATCTTGGACCACGGTGGGGATCCACGCCCGCCCCGGCGCGGTGCAGACCGAGGAGGTCGGCCCCATGCAGGGGGACCTGACCATCCACACCACGTGGTCGGAGGACGAGGCGCACGTCGCCGTCCAGTACACCGGGTCCTCGGACTGGTACACCATGATCGGCAGCCCCGTCCCCTGTCACTCGGAGGCGGACAGCCGCGCCTTCCACCAGGCGGTCGTCGAGGCGGTCCGCGGCGGCGAGAAGGCGCAGGCGTCGCTGGAGGAGCTCTTCCGCACCGGCTAGGACCGTCGGAGCACCCCTGGTCGAACCCGGCCGGGACGGCAGCCGCCGTCCCGGCCGTCGTCGTGCCCGGAAATTCCTCATGGCGCCCGCACAACCCCCGTGCGGCCCGGTGAGTCTTTCCCGTCAGAACACAATTGGTCACCTTCCGACTACCTAAAGGTGATCAATTATCAATTTTTGACTACCTACCGTTGAAAACTGATCATTTCTCTTTACATGCTCATGCCAGACATACCAGGGTCTGTGCGGGGCCGGACGGCCCCCGCGGTGTGCAACGCCACCGCGTGTACGGGCGGTTGGCGCATGCCACCACCCACAGCACATAAGGACGCCCCACTGTGCGTAGACCCCACATACGCAGCCGCCACCTGGCGATAGCCCTGGCCGTCAGCGCGGCCGCCACCCTCACCGCCGGCGCCGCCGTCGCAGCGCCGGCCGCCCCCGCCGCCCCCTCGGCCGCCGGCGCCCCCTCGCTCGTGGCGGCCGCCCGCGCCGCCGCCTACGCGCACTCCGCGACGACCGGCGTCAGCCAACAGGACACCCTCAAGGCCACCGACACCCTGGTCGACCCCGACGGCCGCCGGCACGTGCGGTTCGTCCGGATGCACCGCGGCCTGCCGGTGCTCGGCGGCGACCTGGTCGTCCACCTCGGCGCGGACTCCGCCTACCAGGGCGTGACCCGGGCCGCCCGGCACCGGGTCGACCTCCCCGCCACCGACCCGAAGCTGTCGGCCGGTCAGGCCGCCACCAAGGCCGCCGCCGTGGCGCAGGGCACCGCCGGCGAGCCCCAACTCGTCGTCGACGCCCGCGCAGGCCGGACCACCCTCGCCTACCAGGTGCCGGTCGCCGACAGCCGCACCGCCGAGGCCGGCGGCGCCCGGACCGTCGTCGTCGACGCCACCACCGGCAACGTCCTGAGCAACGTGCCGGTCAACGACCCGTTCCTCTCCCCCTCCGTGCTGCGCGAGCTGCGCCAGCGCGGCGAGCGCCTCACCCCCAAGCCCGGGGCGGCCGCCACCCCGACCGCTCCGCACAAGTCCACCGCCGGCCGCTTCCCGGCACAGGCCACCGGCACCGGCGCGTCCCTCTTCGTCGGCACGGTGCCGCTGACCACCACGCAGACCGCCAAGAACGCCTTCGTGCTGCGCGACGGCACCCGCGGCAACACCGAGACCCGGGACGCCGGCGGCAAGGAGCTGGAGAAGTTCATCGGCGCCAAGCCGCTCGCCAACGGCACCAACCGCTGGGGCGACGGCACCACCGCCAACCGGGCCACCGCCGCGGTCGACGCCCAGTTCGGCATCACCAGCACCCTGGACTTCTACAAGAAGACCTTCGGTCGCAACGGCATCAAGAACGACGGCGACGGCGCGCACGCCCTGGTCCACTTCGGCAAGAACGTCGGCAACGCCTTCTGGTCCTCGGACTGCGGCTGCATGCTCTACGGCGACGGCGACGGCCAGCTCTTCACCAAGCCGCTGGTGGTCCTCGACGTCACCGGCCACGAGCTGACCCACGGCGTGGTCGACGCCACCGCCAACCTCCAGCCCACCCGCGTCGACGCCGAGGGCCGTCAGTTCGGCGAGCCGGGCGCCCTCAACGAATCGCTCGCGGACATCTTCGGCAGCGCGGTGGAGTTCGCCACCAACAACCCGAAGAACCCGCCGAACTACCTGATGGGCGAGAACCTCGGCCTGGCCCAGAAGTTCCTGCGCCGGCTGGACGAACCGTCCCTGGACAAGCTCGAAGGGGCCGTCGACTACTGGTCGAAGGACACCTACGACACCGAGGTGCACGCCGGCTCCGGCGTCTCCTCGCACGCCTTCTACCTGCTGGCCGAGGGCAGCGGCAAGAAGACCATCGGCAAGGTCGCCTACGACTCCCCCACCTACGACGGCGCCAAGGTGACCGGCATCGGCCGGGACAAGGCCACGGCGATCTTCTACCGGGCGCTCACCCGGTACATGGTCTCCACGACCGACTTCCACGACGCCCGGACCGCCACCCTCCAGGCCGCCAAGGACCTCTACGGCGCCAACAGCACCGCCTACAAGACGGTCGACCGCGCCTGGGCCGCCGTCAACGTCAGCGCGGCCAACACGCCCACCCGCTGACCCGGTACGACCCGACGACGCCAGGCGGCGCAACCGCCCCACGGGACGCGGTGGCACCGCCACGCGCGGCGGCACCGCGTCCTGGCCGGGGCGCGGTGCCGCCGCTTACGTTGACGCCATGACCGTGCGCACCGGCCCGCCCCGTCGCCCCGGCAGCCCCGCCGCGGCGGGCGTCTTCGCGATCGGCATGGCGGGAACAACCCTGCCCACCCCGCTCTACGGGCTCTACCGCCAGCAGCTGGGCTTCTCCGAGCTGACGGTGACCGTGGTCTTCGCCACCTACGCGCTCGGCGTGATCACGGTGCTGTTCGGCGCGGGCAACCTCTCCGACGCGACCGGTCGGCGACCGGTGCTGTTCACGGCGCTGGGCCTGTCGGCGGCGAGCGCCGGGTGCTTCCTCTTCGAAGGCGGGCTGGGGCTGCTGTTGCTCGGCCGGGTGCTGTCCGGCTTCGCCGCCGGGCTGTTCAGCGGCGCCGCCACCGCCGCCGTCCTGGAACTGGCCCGCCCCGGCCGGGAGTCCCGGGCCGGCTTCGCGGCCACCGCCGCCAACATGGGCGGCCTGGGCTGCGGCCCGCTGCTGGCCGGTCTGCTCGCGCAGTACGCGCCCCGGCCGCTCGCCCTCCCCTTCCTCGTCCACCTGCTCCTGCTGGCCGTCGCCGCGCTGGTGACCTGGTTCCTGCCGGAGACCGTCGCGCACCCGCACCGGCCACGCTCCCTGCGGCCCCAGGGGCTCGTCATCCCCCCGGCGGTCCGTGCGGTGTTCGCGCCGGCCGCGGTCGCCGCGTTCGCCGGCTTCGCCCTGCTCGGACTGTTCACCGCGATCGCCCCCAGCTTCGTCGCGCAGACCCTCGGCGTGCACAACCTCGCGGTTTCCGGGGCGGTCGTCTGCACGGTCTTCCTCGGCTCGACCCTCGGCCAGGCGCTGACCGGCCGGATCGGCGTCCGCGCCGCGCTGCCGGCCGGCTGTCTGATCCTGGTGGTGGGCCTGCTGCTGGTGGGCACCTCGCTCGCGACGGTGTCGCTGCCCGTCCTGGTCGCCGGCGCGCTCTGCGGCGGCATCGGCCAGGGCCTGGCGTTCCGCGCCGGACTCACCGCGGTGAGCGCCGCCGCCCCGCCGGAGCACCGCGGCGGCACCCTCTCCGCCTTCTTCCTCGTCGCCTACCTCGGCATCTCCCTGCCGGTGGTGGGCATCGGCGCCCTGACCATGGCACTGGGACTGCGCGGCGCGGGGCTGGCCTTCGCGGGGTGCGTCATCGCGGTGGCGGTGACGGTCGGCGGGTACGTGCTGCGACGCCCGCTGCCGGCGCACCGACCGACCTGACACCGCCGGGCCGGGGACTGGCCCGGCGAATTCCGGGCAGGGCTCCAACGACGTGTGCACAGCGCCGAGTTACGCCCCGCGCCAGGGGCGTGAGACGTCGAGAAGGAGGACCGCCCGCCCGCCGGCAGACCCGGCGGTGACGATCCGGTGGCCGCGCACCACACCGGTACAGGGCCCGCGCGCATCCATCGTGCCCCGTGCCGGAGCCTCGGCACACCGCATCACAGGAGTCCCCGCATGGCCGACACCCACCACCACGCCCGTCCGGACGGCACCGCCGACCCGACGGCCCACTGCGACCTGCTCGTCCGGGACGCCCGCCTGCTCGTCATCGACGGTGACACCGAGGTCCCCGGCGGCTGGATCGCCCTGCGGGACGGCCGGGTCACGGCGTACGGACCCGCCGGCTCGGAGCCGGCCGGCGCCGCCCGCACCCTCTCCGCCGCCGGTCGCCTGGTCACCCCCGGGCTGATCAACACCCATCACCACATGTACCAGAACCTCACCCGCGCCTACGCCCCGGCCGTGAACGGCACCCTCTTCACCTGGCTCACCACCCTCTACCCGCTGTGGGCCGCCCTCGACGAGGAGGCCGTGCACCTGGCCACCTACGTCGGCATCGCGGAACTGCTGCTGGGCGGCTGCACCACCTCGATGGACCACCACTACGTCCATCCCGGGCCGCGGCTGATCGACGCCCAGATCCGCACCGCCCAGGAGGTGGGCTTCCGCTTCCACGCCACCCGCGGCTCGATGACCCGCTCGACCGAGGACGGCGGACTGCCGCCCCGCTCGGTCACCCAGACCGCCGAGGAGGTGCTGGCGGACAGCGAGCGCCTGGTGCAGACCTACCACGATCCGGCCCCGGGCGCGCTGACCCGGGTCGCGCTCGCGCCCTGCTCGCCGTTCTCGGTGACCCGGGAACTGATGACCGCCACCGCCGAGTTGGCCGAGCGGCTCGACGTCCGGCTGCACACCCACCTCGCCGAGGACCCGGACGAGGACGCGTACTGCCTGGAGACGTACGGCTGCCGGCCCGTCGAGTACTTCGAGTCGGTCGGCTGGATGACCGACCGCACCTGGGTCGCGCACTGCATCCACCCCACCGAGGAGGAACGCGCGCGGCTCGCCGCCGCCGGGGTCGGGGTGGCGCACTGTCCCAGTTCCAACATGCTGATCGCCGGCGGTACGGCGGCGGTCCGGGAGATGCGCGGCCTGGGCATGCCGGTCGGCATCGGCTGCGACGGCTCCGCCTCCACCGACCACGCCTCGCTGTGGCTGGAGACCCGCGGCGCCCTGCTGCTGGGCCGCTACCGCGGCGGCCCGTCGGCGATGACCGCCCGGGACGCCCTGGACATCGCCACCCGCGGCTCGGCGCGCTGCCTGGGCCGGGCGGACGAGTTGGGACAGCTGCGCCCGGGCGCCTGCGGGGACCTCGTCGTCTGGGACACCCCCGAGGTGGCACTGGCCGGGGCGCTCACCGACCCGGTCGAGGCGTGGTTGCGCTGCGCCCCGTCCCGGGCCTGGACGACGGTCGTCGGCGGCCGCGTCCTCGTCGACGGCGGAGAACTACAACTCCCGGCGCTGGAAGAGAAGTTGGCCGAGCACACCAGGGTCGCCCGGCGGATGCAGGGCCTCGTCTGACCCTGCGCCCGTCAGGCGTCGACCCCCTCGACCCGCCGCCGGTGGTGGAACGCGAAGTGCAGGCCGAGCGCCACCACCAGCGCCGCGGTCGAGGGGCTGCCGAAGACCAGCTGCCACCACTGCGGGAAGCGGTGGTACAGGTGCGGGGCGACGACCGGGAGCATGCCGGTGCCGATCGCCGCCGCCGCGATCAGCAGGTTGTCCCCCTGGTCGAGGCCGGCCCGGCGCAGGATGTTGATGCCCACCGCGGCGACGGTGGCGAAGCACATCAACGAGGCGCCACCGATGACGGGTTGGGGCAGGGAGGCGATCGTCTCGCCCAGTTTGGGCAGGGTCCCCAGGAACACCATCACCACGCCGCCGGCGGCGGTGACGTACCGGCTGCGGATGCCGGTCATGAGGGTCAGTCCGATGTTGCCGGCGAAGACGGTGTCGGGGAAGGAGTTCATGGCGCCGCCGAGCACCCCGGACAGGCCGTCGGCGGCCAGTCCGCGGCCCAACGCCCGGTCGGTCAGCGGCCGTTCGACCGCCTCGCTGACCGCGATCATCTGCGCGGTCGACTCGGCGAACACCACCAGCATCACCACGCACATGGACACCACGCCGGCGAGCGGGAAGGTCGGGGCCCCGAAGCGGAACGGGGAGACCAGCCCCCACCAGTCCGCGTCGGCGACGCCGGAGAAGTCGGTGAGCCCCATCGGCAGCGCCGCCAGCGTCCCGGCCAGCAGCGCCAACAACACGCTCACCTGGGCCAGGAAGCCGCGCAGGAACCGTCGGAGCAGCAGCAGGAAGCCGATCACCCCGCCGGCCAGGGCCAGGTGGGCGGGCGGGGCGTAGTCCGCCGCCGCGGGGTCCGGCCCGGCGATCATGCCGGGGGCGGCACCGATCAGCGCGAGCCCGACGACGGTGATCACCACCCCGCTGACCAGGGGCGGGAAGGTCCGCAGCGCCCGGGCGAAGGGGATCGCCACCAGCATCCCGAAGAGCCCCGCCGCGATCATCGAGCCGTAGACCGCGGGCATGCCGTACTGCCGGGCGATCATGATCATGGGGGTGACGCAGACGAAGGAGCCGCCGGTCACCAGGGGCAGCCGGACGCCGAGGAACCGCCCGGCGCCCAGGCTCTGCACGACGGTGACGATCCCGGCGACGAAGATGTCCGCGTTGACCAGGGTGCTGACCGCCGCTTCGTCCAGCCCGGCGCCGGCGCCGAACATCAGCGGGACGGCGATCGCGCCCGCGTACATCACCAGTGCGTGCTGCACCCCGAGGCCCAGGGTCCGCCCGGGGGTGGGGTGCGGGGCGCCGCCTGCCGGGGCGGGGCGGGGGCGGCGCAGGGACGCGCAGCGCGATGCCAGGGACATGACAGACCTCTCGGGCACGGAGGGGGCCGGGCGGTGGGGGGCGGCACCCGACCCCCGCTCGGTGCGGCGCGGGGCCGGTCGCAACTGACCTGCGGTACGGACGCGTCGGCGTCAGTCGCCGCGGGCCGCGAGCAGCCGGGCGGCTTCGCGCGGCGAGTTGGCGTTGGGCTTCCCGGCGCGCGAGCCGCCCAACTTCTCGGCGAGGTGCCGGCCGACGGTGGTGGGCGGGTACAGCGGATCGGCCCCCGCCGGCACGCAGCCGGGCAGGCAGCTGATCTCGGCGTCCCAGTTGCCGTCGTGGAAGAACGCGGCGGACCGGCGGCGCACCACGCGACCGCCGGCGTCGGTCGGCGGCAGCACCCGGTGCAGGGTCGACAGCCACCGGTCGTTGGTCCAACGGGCCAGCAGGTCACCGAGGTTGACCAGGAGGCAGCCCGGTTCCGGCAGGACGTCGTGCCAGCGCCCCTCGGTGTCGAGGATCTGCAACCCGGGGACCCGGTCGGCCCACAGCACGGTGACGATGCCATAGTCGGTGTGGGCGCCCATCCCCATCTGGTCGCGGTCGACGACCAGCTCCTGCTCGGGGACCAGGTAGTGGTTCATCCGGAGCACGTCGAGCGAATGGTCGGTGAACGGGGCGAAGTAGTCGGCGGGGAGCCCCAGCGCGTGCGCGAAGATCCCGGTCAGCCGCCGGGCGAGCCCGCCCGCCTGCGCGCACCACTCGGTCACCGCGTCCCGGAACCCCGGCACCGGCGGCCAGAGGTTGGCCGGGTAGTGCGCCTCGGGCAGCGCGAGGCCGGGGAAGGCGGCCGCTTCCGCGCCGACGTTGAACGCCTCGAAGAGGTCCTCGGCGGCCGCGGGGACGCCCAGGCTCAGGCTGAGCTTCTCGGTGCGCGGCGGGGTGTAGCCGCGGTTGACGTCCGGCGACGGGGCGCACAGCGCCTTCTTCTCGTCCATTGGGAGGCCGAAGAAGCCGTCCAGCGCCGCGGCGAACTCCCGCCCCGCGGCCTCGGGAACGCCGTGCCCCCGGATCTGCATGAATCCGACGGTGCGCGCCGCCTGGTCGATCTCGCCCGCAATGCCGGCCCGGTCGGCGGCGGTGCCGTCCGTCCAGGCGGAGATGTCGATGACGGGTACGTCGAGTACGCCGTTCACGGCCGTGGCCCTGCCCATCGCATGCCTTCCTTCCGTCGTGCTCGGTCCTCTCCGGCGGCGCCCCGCGGTCCCCCGCGGCGCCCACCCACCCCTATCCGCTTCAACAGTTTGATGAACGTCTTGTTAACGACCCCGCGGTGAACGAGCCGAAACCAGCCGCCCGTTGGCCGAGATGCCGGTTCGCCTCCCCTGTATCCGAGGAGGCCACGCCGCATACCGAACGACCGACGGACCGCCACCTCCACCCCGCTCCCCGCTCCCCGCTCCTCGCTCCCCGCTCAGCAACGCCCGCGCCCGCCGATCCCGCCGCCGGCCCGGCTGCGACCCGTCTCCGGGTGGGCGACGGGCGGACCACGGCGGGCGACGGGAGCCCGGGTCCGGCCCCGTCCTACGCCCGCAGGGCGACCGCCGCCCGGGACCAGACCTCGTCCGGCTCGGCGCTCGCCACCTCCCAGACGGACGAGGCAACGGTGCCGCACCCCCGGTACCGCCGCATGACCGCCACGTGCGCCGGGGCGCCCAGGAAGCCGGCCAGGGCGACCTGGTCCCGCCAGATCGCCACCGCCCCGCAGCGGCCTTGCCACGGACGGACCCAGAGCCACACGCCGTGCGCGCCGTCCAGGTCGGGCCAGTCGGCCGCGAGGCGGCGCGCCGCGCGGTACACGCCGGGCAGGTCGGCGCGGCGGCGCAGCCGCAGGTCGGTGACGCTGACGAGGGCGGGTCCGGGCCGGCCGTCGTCCGGGCCGGCGATCCACGAGGTCCGCATCATGCCGGCACCCGCCACTCCGGGGAGCGGCCCAGCACGGCCAGAACGCGGTCCAGCGCCCCGGCGTCCGCCGTGGCCGGGAGCCCGGGGCGGAACGCGCTGCCGGGCGCGAGCCGGGCCGCGCCGTCCGGGACGGCCCGGGCGATCGGGAGGGCCGCGTCGAGGAGTTCGGGGTCCGGGTCGTACCGCAGGCCCAGGCTCCGCGCAAGGTCCCAGCCGTGCACGACGTAGTCGATGAGGTGGAAGCCGACGGCCTGGACGGCGGGGAAGGTGCGGTCGGTGGTGAATTCCGGGAGGGCGAAGGGGCGGTCGGGGTCCGTCACCGTCGCGAAGGCCGCGAGGACGCCCTCGGCGGCGAGGCGGTAGCGCATCGCCGCCACCGCGACGTCGTCGCCGAGCGGACGGACCGCCCAGTGCGTCAGGTCCCGCCCCCGCCCCAGGGCGGCCGCCGCGAAACCGTGGTGCTGCGCCGTCAGGTGAGCGAGCAGCGCCGCCAGGTCCCAGCCCGCGCAGGGCGTGGGCCGGGCCAGGTCGCCGGGGGCCAAGCGGTTCACCAGCGCCACGCTGTCCCGCACCGCGCGGGCGTCGAGCCGGCGCAGCCGGTCCAGGGCCGCCGGCGCCGACGCGTCGTCCGCGTCGGCCCGTGCCGAATTCATATGCATGCGCTTACGATCTGCCCGAGCGTACGATCTGTCAAGGGGTATTTTCCTGTGCATGGCCGAGCACGCAGCACCCCGCGACACCCCGCCCGGAGGGCGCCCCACCGACCGTCCCGACCTGGCCGCGATGCTGGTCCCGTTGTGCCGGGCCCTGGTGGACGCCGAACGGCCGGTGCTCGACGCGCACGGGCTGGCGATGTGGGCCTACGCGGTGCTGCTGCACCTCGACGAGACCCCGATCCGCACCCAGGCCGCCCTGGCCGAGGCGATCCGGGCCGACAAGACCCGGATCATTCCGATCCTGGACGACCTGGAGGCCCGCGGGCTGATCCACCGCCGCCCCGACCCCGGGGACCGCCGGGTCCGGCTGGTCTCGCTCACCCCCGAGGGCCGACGGCTGCGGGACACCGTCCAGGCCGACATCCAGCGCGGCGAGGAACGCCTGCTCGCCCACCTCCCGGCCGCCGACCGGGACGGCTTCGTGCGCGGCCTCGTGGCGCTCCACGCGCTGCCTGAGATCCCCCCGCACCAGCCCTCGTCCGGCGCCTGAGCGGGCCGGCGCCACCCCGGCCGCCACACGACACAGAACGCCGGCCGGGCCACCCGAGGGCGGTGGTCCCGACCGGCATCCGCGGGCGCGGCGTCCGGGGGCGTCAGACGGCGCCCGCGTCCCTCACTTCCAGCCGCCGTGCTTGAACCGGCCCTTGTGGGCGCCGTCGTGGAAGATCGGGTTGCCGTTGATGATGGCCGCGTCGAACGAGTAGCCGGCGTACCACCCCTTGCCGTAGTGGTGGTGCTTCCCACCGGCCGATGCGGTGCTCGCCCCACCCAGGACGATGGCGGCGGTCAGGACGCCGGCTGCGATCGCGGCGCGGATGCGCATGTCTGCTCCTCAGGGGAATCGAGGGGGTTCAATCGACCCTCTCAGGAATCACCCCGACGAATATGATTAAAACCACCCCTACCGCCAATCGCGTGAGGCGTGGTCGGCTCGCGGACGGGCCGGCCGCACGACGTCAACTCCCGCCGTTGGAAGCGGTGTTGGCGGCCGGCGCCGGAGCGTCCTGGGAGCCGTCACTCGGCCGGGCGGGCCCCGGCCGCAACCCGAGCGTCGCCAGGACGACGGCGACCGCGAGGAAGCCGGCGAGCACCGCGAAACCGGTCAGGCTGCTCCCGGTGGCGTCGGTGAGCCAGCCCACCAGGTAGGGGCCGGCGAAGCCGCCGAGGTTGCCCAGCGCGTTGATCAGGCCCATCGCCACCGCCACCACCTCGAAGCGCAGGAACTGGCCGGGGATGGCCCAGAAGGGACCGTAGGGCGCGTACACCGCGGCGGCGGTGAGGCACAGCAGCAGCATGCGCGGCAACGCCCCGTCCACCACCTGGCCCAGCAGCAGGGCCACGATGCCGACGACCAGGGGGACGGCGACCGCCGGCCGCCGCCGGCCGGTGCGGTCCGACCAGGCCGCGTTGGCGATCATCACGACCAGCGCGACGGTGAACGGGATCGCGGTCAGCAGCCCGACCTCGGTGGCCGAACCGTCGTGCGTGAGTTCCTTGATGACGGCCGGCAGCCACAGGCTGAAGCCGTAGAAACCGGTGATCCAGAAGAAGTAGACCCCGATGAGGACCAGGACGGTGCGCTGGCGGACCGCGGCGAGGTAGGAGCCGCCGCCGACCGCGGGTTTGGCCGCCTCGTCGGCGGCGATCTCCCGTGCCAGGTGGGCGGCCTCCGCGCGGGAGATCCAGCGGGCCTCGGCGGGGCGGTCGGCGACCGCGAACCACCAGAGTGCCGCCCACAACAACGGCGGCACCCCCTGGAGCACCAGCACCCATCGCCAGCTCGTGTGGTCGAGCATCCAGCCGGAGAGCGGTGCCATCAGCACCGACGACAGCGGCAGGCAGGCCATCCACAGGGCGTTGGCGCGGGCCCGCTCGCGCAGCGGGAACCACGAGGCGAGCAGGATCAGCACGGCCGGCCAGACGCCGCCCTCGAAGAAGCCCAGCACGAACCGCGCGGCGTAGAACTGGGCGCGGGTCTGCACCAGCCCGGACAGCACCGCGGACAGGCCCCAGGCCACCATGAGGATCAGCACGGTCTTACGGGCGCTCCAGCGCTGGGCGAGGACCGCCGCCGGGATCTGCAGGAAGACGTAGCCGAGGAAGAAGATGCCGCCGGCCAGCCCCTTGTCGGCGTTGGAGAGGTCCAGGTCGCCGTGCATGTAGGGCAGGACCACGGAGACGTTGTTGCGGTCCAGGTACGCCAGCATGTACATGACCGCAGCGACCGGGATGACGTAGACCCAGCGCTTGGCCGGCACCCCGCCGGTCGGTGCGGTGGCGGCCGGGTGGTCACCGGTGGGCCGTGGAGCGTCGTTCATCGGGCCACGGCCGTCCCGTAGGCGGCGCGGATCCGGTCCGTGCAACGGCTGAAGTCGGCGGCGGCGCGGAAGGCGGCGGCCATGGTGGCGTGCGAGGCGCGCCCGCTGCCGGCGAGATCGAAGGCGGTGCCGTGGTCGACGGAGGTCCGCAGGATCGGCAGGCCGACGGTGACCGAGACCGTACCGGCGAAGTCGACCGTCTTGGCGGGGATGTGGCCCTGGTCGTGGAAGTGCGAGAGCACGCCGTCGAAGCGGCCTTCGAGCCCCTGGTGGAAGACCGCGTCGGCGGGCACCGGTCCGCGCACGTCCAGTCCGTCGGCCACCGCACCGGCCACCGCGGGGCCCAGCACGGTGATCTCCTCGTCGCCGAAGTGGCCGCCCTCGCCGCCGTGCGGATTGACCGCGGCCACCGCGAGCCGCGGCGCGTCGTGGCCGAAGACCCGCAGTGCGGTGACCGCGTGGCGGATGCTCGCGGCGACCCGGTCCTCGGTGAGCTGGTCCAGGGCCTTGCGGAGCGCGAGGTGCCGGGTGGTGAAGAAGATCTTCAGGCCGCGCACCACGAACATGGTGTCCACGCGGGCCGCCCCAGTCAGCTCGCCGAGCATCTCGGTGTGCCCCAGGTGCCGGGAACCCGCCGCCCAGATGGCCTCCTTGTTGATCGGCGAGGTGACGACGGCGTCGACCTCGCCGGCCAGCGCGGCCCGGGTGGCCGCCTCGATCGCGGCCACCGCCGAACGGCCGGCGAGCGCGTTCACCCGCCCCCAGGGCAGGTCGTCGGGGGCGACGCCGAGGTCCCAGACGTCGATGGTGCCGGGGGCGAACCGTGCCTCGCCGGGCCCGCCCACCGGGTTCACCCGGACGTCGAGTCCACAGAGCGCCACCGCGCGGCGCAGTACGGCGGCGTCGCCGACGGCCAGCCCGCGGCCGAGCGCGGCGCTCGCCGGGTCGGCGAGGGTACGGGCGGTGATCTCCGGCCCGATCCCGGCCGGATCGCCCAACGTCACTGCCAACAGCGGGAGTTGCCCGCCGGGCGACCGCCCGGATCTCGTCGTCTCGGTCGTTTCCGTCATCGTCAACCGTTACCTTTCCGGGGTGAGCGCGGTGCGGGTGGCGGCCGCGCGCAGGTGTTCCAGGCAGTCGCGGGCCGCGTCCGGCCCGCCGATCAGCCCGCCCTTCGTGGCGAAGGGCAGTCCGTCGCGGGGGCCGCCGACCAGGCGTCCGGAAATGGCCAGCGGCAGCACCTCGCTGTCGATGGCGAAGCCGTCGGCGCCCAGTGCCGCGGTGACCGCGGCGGCGACGTCGCCGCCCGAGGCGTACAGCCCGCCGGGGCGCAGCTCGTCCACCGCCCGCCGGGCGACGTCGGCCAGGCAGCGCAGGATGCCCGCCGCGGTGTCCGCCCCGCACGGCGCCGGCCCCGGTGCGGCGGGCCGGACCCGGACGCCGAGGACGGTGGCGCCCTCGGTCGCGGCGGTGCGCAGCCCGGCCAGTGCCCGCTCGGCGTCGGGACGGTCCGGGTCGAGTTCGGTCCAGCGGGCGCCGAGCGCCGCCTCGGTGCGGGCGAGTTGGTCGCGGGTGCGGTCGGTGACGCTGCCGACGACGGCGAGCACCCGGACCGGGGCGACGGCGGGCCGGATGCCGAGTTCGGTGGCGAGGGCGGCGCCGAACGGGCCGGAGTCCAGGGCCAGCCAGTGGATGCCGTCCCGCACCGCCAGTGCCGCGGCGGCCCGGGCGACCGTTTCGAGGTGGGCGTTGTCGGTGGCGTCGCAGACCACCACCTCGGCCGGGCTCGCCCGGAGCGCGGCGGCCACCGCGCCGGGGCCGCACTCGACCACGTCCAGCGGCAGTTCGCCCAGGGTGCGACGGCTCTGGGCGCCCAGCACGGCGGTGACCCGGGAGTGCCGGACCGGGTCGAACGGGTCGCGGGCCACCGCCGTGCGGGTCAGCGGCACCCCGTCGACGAGGTGCAGGCCGCCGACGGTGGTCCGGCCGGCGTCGGGGAAGGCGGGGACGGCCAGGACGCGCAGCCGGCCGGCGGGGGCGCGGGCCGCCAACGCGTCCGCCACCGCGTCGAGTTCGCTGCCCGGATTGCCGCGCAGGGTGGTGTCCACCCGCTTGACGACCAGCGGCGCGTCCCCGGCGGTGGCGGCGGCGGCCCGCACCGCCGCGTAGGCGCGGGCCGGGGACCAGTGCCGGGAGGCGGTGTTGACGACGAGGACGTCCACCCGGTGGGCGTAGCGGGCCACGTGGGTGGGGTCGCTGACGGTGACGGCCCGCAGGCCGCGGCGCGCGTACAGGGCGCCGGTGGCGTTGCTGCCGGTGAGGTCGTCGCCGATGACGAGCACCTGGGCCATGGGCTCCCCCTCCCGCCGGCTCCGCAATGACCGGACCGCGCAAGGAAGTTGCGCGATTCACGCACTGGCAGGGTGGCGAGCGGCGGGACGCCTGTCAAGAGCCGGGCGCCGGGCCGCGACCCTCCTCGGGCGCCGGCCGCCGGCCGCACGGCAGCACCGACCAGCCGGCCGCGGCGAACGCCGCCAGGCGCCGCGCGGCTCCCCCGTCGTCCCCCTCGCCCGCCCCGCAACCGGCCTCCGCGACGCCCGAGATGAGCCCGGTGCCGGACGGCACCGCCGCCCAGTAGGGGAAGCCCCCGCCGCCGGCCAGCTTGGAGCCGTCGGCGAGCACCCAGGCGGTGCGGGCGCACCGCGCCATGGTCTCCTTCAGCGCGGCCTGTTCCGGGTCCGGGCAGTTCACCCCGCGCCGCGGGTCCAGGCCGTCGACGCCCAGGAAGGCGAGGTCCGGGGTGATCCCGCGCAGCGCCTGGTCGGTGCGGGTGCCCAGCAGCGACTCGTTGGGCCGCCGCAGCCGACCGCCCAGCACCACCACCTCCACCTCCGCGTCGGCCAGTTCGACGAGGGTGGACAGCCCGTTGGTGACGACGGTGATGTCGGTGCGGGCGCGCAGTTCGTGCGCCAGCCGCGCCACCGTGGTGCCGGCGTCGAGCAGGACCACGTCGCCGCTGCGGACCAGGGCGGCGGCGGTCCGGGCGATGGCGTCCTTCTCGGTGCGGTGCTGGCGGGCCTTGTCGTGCCAGGACCGCTCGGCGGCCCGGTGGTCGACGGCACCGCCGTAGGTGCGGGTGATCCGGCCGTCCCCGGCGAGCGCGGCGAGGTCGCGGCGGACGGTGGACAGCGAGACCCCGAAGGCGGCCGCCAGGTCGTGCACGCTGCCGTCCCCGGCACCGAGCAGCTCCACCATGCGGTCCCGCCGGTGCCGGGTGGTCGGACGTTCCCCACTGGTCACGTGACTGCGCCCCTCCTCGTCGCGCGTCGCCGCTCTCCCGACTGCCCCGAGTTGCGTGGTTCGCGCAACATGAGGCTAGCAGCCGGGAGTTGTCCCGATCAGGGACCGGTGTCGTCGGGGGCGGGCGGCGGGGTCCGGCCCGGTTCGGGCAGCGCCTGCTCGGTCCAGATCACCTTGCCGTCGCCGGTGTAACGAGTGCCCCACCGCTCGGCCAGCTGCGCGATCAGGAAGAGGCCGCGGCCGCCCTCGTCGGTGCTGGCCGCGTGCCGCAGGTGCGGCGAGGTGCTGCTGTGGTCCGCGACCTCGCAGATCAGCGAGCGGTCGTGGACCAGCCGGACCCGGATCGGCCCGGCGGCGTACCGGATCGCGTTGGTGACCAGCTCGCTGAGGATCAACTCGGTGGTGAACGCCTCGTCCGCCAGCCCCCACTCGATCAGCTTGCGGACCGCGGCGGCGCGCACCTGGGCCACCGCGGAGGGGTCGGTGGGGACGTCCCAGTCGGCGATCCGACCGGCGGGCAGCCGGCGGGTGCGGGCGACGAGCAGGGCGATGTCGTCGGTCGGGCGGTCCGGCAGCAGCGCGTCGAGCGCGGCCTCGCAGGTCTCCTCCGGGGTCCGCTCGGGGCGGCCGCCGAGGGTGCGGCCCAGCACGGCCATGCCGTCGTCGATGGCCCGGGAGCGGTCCTCCACGAGGCCGTCGGTGTAGAGCACCAGGCGGCTGCCCTCCGGGAGCCGGACCCGGCAGGTGTCGAAGGGCATCCCGCCGAGCCCGAGCGGTGGTCCGCCGGGCACCTCGACGAACTCCGCGCTGCCGTCCGGCCGCAGCACCAGCGGCTGGACGTGCCCGGCGCGGGCCATGGTGCAGTCGCCGGTGACCGGGTCGTAGATGGCGTAGAGGCAGGTGGCACCGGTGACGCCGGCCTTGGCGTCGTTGCCGGCGCCCTCCGCGCCCTCGTCCTGGTCGATGCGGGTGACCAGCTCGTCGAGGTGCCACAGCAGCTCGTCGGGCGGGACGTCGAGGTTGGCGAAGTTGTGGACGGCGGTGCGCAGCCGGCCCATGGTGGCGGCGGCGTGCAGGCCGTGGCCGACGACGTCGCCGACGACCAGGGCGACCCGGGTGCCGGGCAGCGGGATGATGTCGAACCAGTCGCCGCCGACGCCGCCCAACCCGCCGAGTCCGGCGTGCGCCGGCAGGTAGCGGAAGGCGGCCTCGACGGCGTTCTGGTCGGGCAGGGCGCGCGGCAGCAGGCTGCGCTGGAGGGTGACGGCCATGGTGTGCTCGCGGGTGAAGCGGCGGGCGTTGTCGATGCTGACCGCGGCCCGGGCGACCAGCTCCTCGGCGAGCGAGCGGTCCTCCTCGTCGAACGGCTCGGGGGTGTGCGAGCGCCAGAAGAGGACCACGCCGAGGACCACGCCGCGGGCCCGCAGCGGGACCGCGATCATCGAGTGGATGCCGTGCGCGACGATCTGCCGGGCGCGTTCGGGGTCCTGCCGCTGCCAGCCGGAGAACCCGGCCAGGTCGGCCTCCAGGACCGGCTCGCCGGCCGGCAGCCGGGTCCCGAGCACGGTGCCGGGGTCAAACCGCATCGGCTCGCCCACCGGGTACAGCGACCCCTCGGGCACCTCGCCGCCGACCGCCGTGCGGCGCATCTCGACGGCCGGCCCGTTCGTCTCGGGCTCCTCGCCGTGCAGCACCGACACGGCCAGGTCGACGGTGACGAGGTCGCTGAACCGCTCGGCGCCGAACCGCGCCAGCTCCTCGCAGGTGCGCACCACGTCGAGGGTGGTGCCGATCTCGGTGCCGGCGTCGTAGAGCAGTTTCAGCCGTCCGCGGGCGAGGTCGGCGCGGCCGGTCAGGGCCCGGAGTTCGGTGGTGTCGCGGAGCGTGGTGACGCTGCCGGGCGGGCCGCCGGCGCGTTCGGTGGAGCGCTGGTTGACCGCGAGCAGCCGCTCCCCGACCGGATGCACCTCGTCGGTGACCACCCGGCCGGACTCCAGCAGCACCGCGGTGGCCGGGTCCAGTCCGATGGCGGCGATCTGCCGGCCCTCGACGTCCGGCGGCAGGTCGAGCAGGCGCCGGGCCTCGTCGTTGGCGAGCACCAGCCGCCCGTCGCCGCGGACGATGATCACGCCTTCCCGGACCGCGTGCAGCACCGCGTCGTGGTGCTCGTACATCCGCGTCATCTCGGCCGGTCCCAGCCCGTGGGTCTGGCGCCGCAGGCGGCGGCTGACCAGGGCGGTGCCGCCGGTGGTGAGCAGCAGCACCCCGGCCGCGGCGCCGAACAGCAGCGGGAACTGGTCGTTGACGACGCCGCTGACCTTGGTGATGGTGATGCCGGCGGAGACCAGTCCGACGACCTTGCCGTCGTGGCCGACCACCGGCACCACCGCCTGGACCAGCGGGCCGATGGTGCCGTTGACCTTCTCGGTGGTGACGCGGCCGGCCAGCGCGGGCCCGATGTCGCCGACGAACTTCTTGCCGATGCGGTCGGGAAGCGGGTGGGTGTAGCGGATGCCCTGCCTGTTCATGGCGACGAGGAAGTCGACCTGGGAGCCCTTGCGGGCGGCCTCCGCGCGGGGCTGGAGCACGGCGCTGGGGTCCGGGCCCGTCAGGGCGGCCGCGGTGCCCGGCGCGTTCGCGAAGGCCTGGGCCACGGCGACCGAACGGTGCCGGGCCTCCCGTTCGGAGTCGGTCCTGGATTGCAGCACCAGGGCCGCGATGGCGGCGGCGACGAGCAAGACGACGATCGCCACTTGCAGGAGAAAGACCTGACCAGCGAGGGTTCGCATCCTCAGAACCGAACGCGGGCGGCCGATGCGTCCGGCCATGTCCTCTTTCTACACCTCCCGCATACCGTGGGCGAGCCGCGTGCAGCGCAGCGCAGCGGACCCCGGAATCCTGCGGCGCAGCAGCGTCAGTAAAACCTTTCGGCGGGTTTCCCGGCTACGGTCGTGCACTCCCCGAACCGCCGCGTGTAACTCTTCCCACAGGTCAAACCGGTTGCGGACGGCCCCCGGATCTGCCGGCCGCGGCCCGAGCCGTGCGCAACGTCCCTGGTCAGCGGTGCTTACTCGGGAGTCCGTCGAGGCGCGGGGGCGGCCGGTGGGCGCCCGCGGCCGGGCCGGGGGCCGGCGGGCGCGTATGAGACGTTCGTGGGCATGCATGTTGCAGCAGAGGAGATCCGGGCCGAGGCGGCGGTGCTCATCGACCACCACGCGCGCGGCACGTGGCAGCCGAACGACGCGGACCGCCGGGCCGCGCTCGCGCTGTTCCGCTGCCTGGAGACGGGGCTGCCGCTCAGCGGCGAGCAGATCCGGACCGCCCTCACGGGCCCGGAGCCGGCGGCGCCGGCGACCGCCGGGCTGCGGGCGCTGCTGCGGGCCACCGCCGGTCTGCTGGACGACTCGGACGTGGCCGACGGCCCCGCTGGGCGGGACGCCGTCGACCACGTCTGTCTGCTGCTGGACGCGCTGGCCCTGGCCCGGCCGAACGGCCGGTGAGGGCGGCGCGGGCCGGTCAGGACCGATCCGGACCGGTGGCCGGTTCGTCCTCGGGGACCGAGATCACCCAGTGGCTGTCCTGCCGCGGGCGGAGGTACAGCGCCCAGTAGGCGGTGGCCACCACGATCAACCCGCCGGTGATCAGCAGGCTCCTGGCGCTCTGCTGCGTCAGCACCCAGGCCAGGACGAGCACGATCAGCACCGGGATCACCGGCCACAGCGGCATCCGCCAGGCGAGCCGCTGCTTGTGCTCGCCGCGGCGGGAGACCAGCGCGCCCAGGGCGACGAAGACGTACATCCCCGCGACGGCCACGCCGGTGACCTCGTTGAGGGTGTCGAGGGTGGCGAAGCACAGCGCGGCACCGGGGAGGCCGACCGCGAGGGTGGCCACCCAGGGTGCGCCGAAGCGCTTGCTGACGTGCGAGAAGACCCGGTTGACCGGGGTCGGCCAGGCGGCGTCGCGGGCCGAGGAGAAGACCACCCGGGAGTTCTGGATCACCATCACGATCGCCGCGTTGATGATCGCCAGGGCGATGCAGAGGCTGACGAAGGTGCCGATGGCGGAGTTGCTCCAGCCCTGCACCATGCCCGCGACGTCGCCGGCGCCGAGCGTCTTGAGGTCGGGGGCGCCGAGGGTGATGGCGACGACCGGGACGAGGACCACGGCGGCGCCGATGCCCAGCGTCCACAGCACGGTGCGGGAGACGTTGCGCCGCGGGTTCTCCATCTCCTCCGCGAGGTACACCGCGGTGGAGAAGCCCTGGAGGATGAAGAGCGCGGTGGCGAGGCCGGCCACGATCAGCCCGCCGGTGACCGCGGTGCTGGTGCCGTGTCCGGCGTCCATCACCGGGTGGACGAGGGTGGCGGCGGAGCGGTGCGTGTGGCTGAAGCCGAGGAAGGCCACGACGCCGGCGGCCACCACTTCCAGGACCAGGAAGATGCCGGTGATCCAGGCGTTGGCGCGCAGGTCGAGCAGGCCCATGGCGGTGGCCAGCAGCATCACCGCGGCGGCCGTCATCTGCTTGTCCAGGTGCACGATCGGGGCCAGGTAGTCGGCGGTGCCCAACGCGATGATGGGCGGCACGATCATGACGACGATCAGCGAGAGCACGAAGACCAGCCAACCGGCGAGCCGGCCCATCAGGGTGCCGACCATGGCGTACTCGCCGCCCGAGCTGGGGACGAGGGTGCCCAACTCGGAGTAGGTGAAGGCCACTCCCACGCAGAGCACCGCGGCGATGGCGATGGTCAGCGCCGTACCGGTGCCGAGCGTGGCGAACGAGTCCGGCACGATCACGAAGAGCGAGGACGCCGGGGTCAGGCAGGACAGGGTGAGCAGGGTGCCGCCGACCACACCGATCGACCGGGTGAGTTTGGGGCTGTCCGCCGGGGTCGTGCTCCGGACTTCCGGCGCTGCGGTGGCGGTGACAACGGGCGTGGTGGGCATATCGGTCATCCGGGTCCCATCGGTGCTGGAGGGCAGGAAGGGGCGGCACTGTCGGAGGGAGTGCCGGAAAGCGGTCGCACCAGAGGCACTGCGGGGCCGCTTCGGTGACCGGAATACAACCTCCGTCAGACACTCCCGTCAAGAGTTCGTTAACGCCGCATGGCAACGGAATCCGTAGCCGTCGGAGCACCAAACACGGTTATCCACGTCACGCAGGCACCGTCCGCGCGGATTCCGCGGGCCTGCGGCAGGCTGCGGATTCTTCGGCCGCACGGTCCGACGACTTTCCCCCCGCCGCCCCGCCGCGGCGGCCACGTCAGCCCTCGGGCCCCCGGACGCGGGCGATCAGCAGCGCCACGTCATCGTGGTCGTTGCCGTGCCGCAGCTCGCCCAGGAGGCGGTCGCAGAGTTCCTCCAGGGGCCGTTCGGGCTCGGCGAGCAGTCCCAGGAGACGGTCCAGACGGGCGTCGATGGCCTGGTCGCGGGTCTCGATCAGGCCATCGGTGTAGAGCACCAGCTGATCGCCGGCGTGCAACGGCACGGTGGTCTGCTCGAAGGTGACGTCGCCGACGCCGCCGACGCCGAGCGGGGCGCCGGTGGGCAGGTCGAGGAGTTCCGGCGGCCGGCCGGGGCGCACCACGACGGGCGGCAGGTGGCCGGCGACGGCGATCCGGCACTCCTCGCGGTGCGGGTCGTGCACGGCATACAGGCAGGTCGCGAAGGCCGGGTCGAGGCCGCCGGCGATGTGGTCGAGGTGGTGGAGCACGTCGGCGGGGGCGAGGTCGAGGTCGGCCAGTGCGCGGGTGGTGGTGCGCAACTGCCCCATGGTGGCGGCCGCGTTGATGCCGCTGCCCATGACGTCGCCGACGACCAGCGCGGTCTTTTCGCCGGCGACCGGGATGACGTCGAACCAGTCGCCGCCCACTTCGCTGGCCGCCTGGGCCGGCTGGTAGCGGTAGGCGATGTCCAGCGTGGTGGGCTTCGGCGGCCGGTGGTTCATCAGGTGCCGCTGGAGGGTGAGCGCGGTGCGCCGTTCGCTCTGGTAGGAGCGGGCGTTGTCGATGCAGACCGCCGCCCGGGCGGCCAGTTCGACGGCGAGCACCGCGTCGTCCTCGTCGAACGGCACCGGATTGTCCGTGCGGTACAGCGAGAGCGCGCCCAGCACCTCGCCGCGGGCGATCAGCGGCACGGCCAGGTAGGAGTGCAGCCCGGCCTCCCGCAGCAGCTCGGCGCCCTGCGGGTCGGCGGCGATGTGCCGCCGCTCGTCCGGGCCCACCTGCGAGACCAGCACCGGGCGGGCCTCGGTGACGCAGCGGGTGATCAACCGCTCGGTCTCGTAGGCGGCGAGCTGTCCGGTGGGGTCGGCGGCCCGGACGGCGGGCGTCTCGCCGGCCGCGGCGACCGCCAGGGCCCGGAAGCGGGCCGGTCCGCCGCGGCCGGGCATGGGCGGACGGCGGCCGTCCAGGACGGCGTCGAGGACGTCGACGGCGGCCAGGTCGGCGAGTTCGGGCACGATGACGTCGGCCAGTTCCTGCGCGGTCTGGCCCACGTCCAAGGTGGTGCCGACGGTCGCCGAGGCGTCCGCGATGATCGCGAGGCGCCTTCGGGCCCGGGCCGCCTCGGTCGCCGCCCGGTGCTGCTCGGTGACGTCCACGACCGAGGTGGCCAGGCCGAGCACCCGCCCGTTGGCGTCCTCCAGCCGGTAGTACGACACCGACCACGCCTGGTCGACGTCGGGGTGGGCGGCGGTGCGGCCGATCGAGAACTGGTCCAGCAGCGGCCGGCCGGTGGCCAGCACCTCGCGCATCCGCTCCTCGATGACGCCGGTCTCCAGGAACGACAGGGCGTCGCGGACGTGCCGGCCGAGGTGCGCTTCGGCCGGCAGGTCGTTGATCCGCTCCAGTGCCGGGTTGACCATCACGAACCGCAGGTCGCCGTCGAGCACCGCCAGCCCGATGGGCGACTGGGCCACCAGGCGCACCGACAGCGCCAGGTCCCGTTCCACCTCGCGCAGCACGGCCTGGTCGGTGGCGATGCCCAGCGCGTAGGAGGCTCCGTGCTCGTCCTGGAGCCGCATGTTGCGGAATTCGACCAGCCGGGTGCTGCCGTCCTTGTGCCGGACGGGGAAGACCCCGGCCCAGCTCTCGCCGCCGGACATCACCTGCGCGAAGAGGCGCAGGACGAGTTCGACGTGCTCGGGGTGGACCAGCAGCCGGGCGGCGGACCGGCCGAGCGCCTCCTCGGCGGTCCAACCGAAGAGCGCCTCGGCCTGGGGGCTCCACAGCGTGATCCGGCCGTTCGCGTCGAGCATGACGGCGGCCACGCCCAGCACGTCCAGCAGACCGCCGGGCTGCGCCGGCCCGGCACCGGCCTGGGCAGCACTGTCCGGGAACGCGTCGGTCGCACCCATCCAGGCACTCCTTCCGCCGGTCTCCTGACCGACAGCCGTGGCGCTCCGTGCACGGCCGGTTCGTGCCGTGCTGCCGCTGCCCTCCATCATCCCTCGACACCGGACGGACCCGCAGGCAGAGCGGGGCCCAGCACAGGCGGGGCCGTACCGGATGGAGCATTATGGGCCGCCCTCACCCGACCGGGCGACCCGGTTGACGATATTGATCCACTCGAAGGTGGCCGGACAACGCCCGCGCCGGGACACCCGACTTGGAGATGTCGATCTCTTGGGACTACCCTGACATTAGTTGCTGGAGGCAACCAATAAGAGATTGTCGGACCCCCGGCGTACCCCCATGCGCCGCCGGGGTCAGGAGGAAGCCCTCGATGCCCATATCCGACCAGCCGTTCCGCACGTACGTGGAGGAGAACCTCGATGCACTTAAGCGCGACCCGGACCTCGAAGTCCTCGTCCACCAGGGCCGTCGGGTCACCGGCGGCGAGTTCCGCAGCCTCGTGCTGCGGATGGCCCGCGCCCTGCGCGACCGCGGCGTCGCACGCGGCGCCACCGTCACCCTGCTGAGCGGCAACCTCCCCGAGACCGTCGCCGCCCGCTACGCCGCGAACCTCGTCGGCGCCCGGGTGAACCACCTGTACAACAAGCTCTCCGCCGACTCCCAGGCCGCGATCGTCCGCGACGTCGAGACCCGCGCCCTGATCGTGGACCCGCGGCTGGCCGAACGGGCCGCCGAACTGGTCGAGTTGGCGCCCGTCGACGACGTCCTGGTGCTCGGGCCGGCCAAGCTGGGCACCGACCTGCTGGAGCTCGCGGCCGGACAGCGCGACGAGCCGTTCGCCTCCGACGCCCGGCCCGAGGACATCTGCACCATCCGCCACACCGGCGGCACCACCGGCCACCCCAAGGGCATCTGCACCACCTTCCAACAGGTGCGCTGGTTCCAGGGCGTGCTCCCGGAGTACGAGGGCGTGCAGCACCGCCAGTTGGTCTGCACCACCCTCGCCCACGCGGCCGGGTACATGGCCGACACCATGCTCCAGTCCGGCGGCACCGTCGTCCTGCTCGACGACTTCGACGCCGAGGAGGTCCTCGCCGCCATCGAGCGCGAGCGGATCACCGCCCTGTTCCTGCTGCCGCCGCTGCTGTACCAGCTGATGGACCACCCCAACCGGCCGCAGACCGACACCTCCAGCCTGCGCATGGTCACCTACGGCGGCTGCCAGGCGTCGCCGGCCCGACTGGCCGACGCGGTGCGGACGTTCGGCCCGGTGCTCCTGCAGGGCTACGGCCAGAACGAGGCCGGCGGTATCAGCGTGCTGCTGCCCGAGGACCACGATCCGGACCGCCCCGACCGGCTGCGTTCGGCCGGCAAGGTGCTGCCCGACGTCGAGGTGGCGATCCGCGACGAGTCCGGTCGGGACCTGCCGCCCGGCGAGCACGGCGAGGTCTGCGTCCGCTCCGCCATGATCATGCAGGGCTACTGGAAGCAGCCGGAGCTCACCGCCGAGGTGCTGCGGGACGGCTGGCTGCACACCGGCGACGTCGGGTTCCTCGACGCCGAGGGCTACTTGACCATCGTCGACCGGCTCAAGGACATGATCGTCGTGGTCGGCGGCCACGTGTACACCACCGAGCTGGAGGACCTGCTGAACTCGCACCCGCAGGTGCTGCAGAGCGCCGTCTACGGCGTCCGCGACGCGGACCGGATGGAGCGGGTGCACGCGACGGTGGTGCGCACGCCCGGCGGCGACGTCGACGCGGAGCAGCTGCGCGCGATGGTCCGCGAGGTCCGCGGCACGATGTACGAACCGGCCCGGATCACCTTCGTCGACGCGCTGCCGCTGACCGACGCGGGCAAGCCGGACAAGAAGGAACTGCGCCGCCGCGCCGAGGAGTCGGGCGCCGCGGTCTGATCCGACCCGTCGGCGCCGCAACACCGGCGCCGGACGAGCAACGGCGGGCCGCCGCAGTGCGCAACTGCGGCGGCCCGCCGGGCTGCTAACGGTCAGAACCACCAGCCGAACAGGCCGTGGAGGATGCGTCCCAGCAGCCCCAGCTCGCGACCTTCGCAGCCCTCTCGGCCATGATGCCCCTGCCGGCCGTGATGGCCTTCACGGCCCTCGTTGCCGAACCGACCGAAGCCGAAGAAGCCGCACTCGTCGTGGCGGTGACGGAATTCGCGGCCGTGGTGGCCACGACCGTGGTCTCCGCTCACCGTAACGGTCTGGGCCTGAGGAGCGGCCTCGGCCATACCGGCAACGGGAACGACGGTCGCGGCGGCCAGCGCCGCGGCGGCCAGGGAACGCCCTATGAACTTACGCATTGCGTTTCTCCTGATTGGCAGGAAATCGGACAACGTGATGGGTACCTCGCGCCGCGGCGTTCTTCGCAGGCGCGGCCCGCGGCCACTCCAACGGCCGCCGCAATTGAGCCGATCGAGGCAGCACCGGGACGTCGGGGCGGGCCCTCGACCAGGGAGAATCCGCGGGTCACCGGGGCGTGCGGTCAGTGCTTGCGGGCCCGGCTCGGCTGGACCCGGGCCGGTTCGCCGGGCATCTTCGGGTGGTCCGGGGGGTACGGCAGGTCGCCCAGGCCCTCGTCCGCGGCCTGCCGGTCGGCCAGTTCCAAGAGGGACTCCAGACCGAAGGCGTGGTCCGCCATGTCCGCGTGTACGTCGCCGAGTTCGGCGAAGCGGGGCGGCACCGTCCGCAGGTCGAAGTCCTCGGGCACCGCGTCGGCCAGCTCTTCCCAGTGCAGCGGGGTGGAGACCGTCGCCCGAGGGCGGGCGCGCAGCGAGTAGGGCGAGGCGATGGTGCGGTCGCGGGCCATCTGGTTGTAGTCGACGAACACCTTCGCGCCGCGCTCCTCCTTCCACCAGGCGGCGGTCACCAGCCGTGGCAGCCGCCGCTCCAGCGCCCGGGCCACCGCGATGGCCGCCCGTCTGACCTCGGTGAACGTCCAGCGCGGGCGGATCGGCAGGTAGACGTGCACGCCGCGGCCGCCGGAGGTCTTCGGCCAGCCGCGCAGCCCGTGCTCGGCGAGCAGGGCGCGCAGTTCGTGCGCGACGGTGACGGCGTCGGCGAAGTCGGTGCCGGGCTGCGGGTCGAGGTCGATCCGGAGTTCGTCGGGGTGTTCGGTGTCCGCGCGGCGGACCGGCCAGGGGTGGAACGTCAGACAGCCCAGGTTGGCCGCCCAGATGACGGCGGCGGGTTCGGTGGGGCAGATCTCGTCCGCGAACCGGCCGCTGGGGAAGGCGATCCGGGCGGTGGGCAGCCAGTCCGGCAGCCCCTTGGGGGCCCGCTTCTGGTAGAAGAACTCGCCCTCGACGCCGTCCGGGAAGCGCTGCATGGTGGTCGGCCGGTCCCGCAGGCCGCGCAGCACCCCGTCGGCGACGGCCAGGTAGTACTGGGCGACGTCCAGCTTGGTGAAACCCCGCTCGGGGTAGTAGGTCTTGTCCGGGTTCGAGACGCGCACCGCGCGACCCGCGACGTCCAACTCCACCGCTCGGGTTCCGGCCATGCCTCCACGCTAGGTTCCGCCGGGTGCCCCCGCGCGTCGGGCGGTCCGCCGGCGAAGGGGCCCCTCCCGGCGGGCGGGAACGCCCGCCGGCCCGCAGGATCGGGACCATGGACCTGCCCGTGATGCCCCCGGTCTCCCCCATGCTCGCCAAGCCGGTGGCGAAGATTCCCGCCGGCATGCAGTACGAGGCCAAGTGGGACGGTTTCCGCGTCCTCGTCTTCCGGGACGGCGACGAGGTCGAGCTGGCCAGCCGCACCACCAAGTCGCTCAGCCGCTACTTCCCCGAGCTGCTGACGGCGGTCCGCACCGAGCTGCCGCCGCGCTGCGTGCTCGACGGCGAGATCGTGATCGCGCACGACGGCCGGCTGCACTTCGAGGAGCTGCTGGAGCGCATCCACCCGGCCGCGTCCCGGGTGCGGACGCTGGCCGCCCGCACGCCCGCCTCGCTGATCGCCTTCGACCTGCTGGCGCTGGACTCCGACTCGCTGCTGGCCGCACCGCAGACGGACCGCCGGGAGGCCCTGGTCGAGGCGCTGCGCCCGGCCCGGGCGCCGGTGCACACCGCGCCCGCCACCACCGACCGGGAGCTGGCGCAGCGGTGGTTCGGCCAGTTCGAGGGGGCCGGGCTGGACGGGGTGATCGCCAAGCCGCTGGACCTGCCGTACCGGCCGGGCGAGCGCGTGCTGTACAAGGTCAAGCACGCCCGCACCGCCGACTGCGTGGTCGCCGGCTACCGCCTGCACAAGAGCGGGCCGGTTCTCGGCTCGCTGCTGCTCGGGCTGCACGACGACGCGGGGCACCTCCAGCACGTCGGGGTGTGCGCGTCGTTCCCCATGGCCCGGCGGCGCGCCCTGGTCGAGGAGCTGGCGCCGCTGCGGATGGCCGACGACGAGACCGCCGACCACCCCTGGGGCGACTGGGCGGACGGGGCGGCGCACGCCTCCCGCCGGATGCCGGGCGGGCCGAGCCGCTGGAGCGGGGGCAAGGACCTGTCGTGGGTGGCGCTGCGGCCGGAGCTGGTGTGCGAGGTGGGCTACGACCACATGGAGGGCAGCCGGTTCCGGCACACCGCGCAGTTCCGCCGCTGGCGACCCGACCGGACGCCGGAGAGCTGCACCTACGCGCAGTTGGAGGAGCCGGTCGGCTACGACCTGGGGGAGCTGTTGGGCGACTGACCCGGTGCGGCCGGTCAGCCCTCCGGTGGCCAGCGGCGGCTCTCCCCCGGGGCCAGCCGGTCCACCACCTCGGCGAGTTCCCAGCAGACCTGCTCGATGCCCCGGCGGATGGTGTTCTGCTCGGTGACGATCGCCGACAGCAGCAGCGCGGTGAGCGCGGCCGAGGCATTGAGGGCCTGAAGGTTGACCATGGTCTCCAACAGGCTCAGGCCGCGGAACGGGCCGTACCGGCCGCTCGCCGCGCTGATCGCGAAGACCGAGGTCACCAGGACGCACGGCGCCGCGCCGACCAGTTGGAACCGCAGCGCCGCCCACACGATCACCGGGAACACCAGGAAGAGCAGGGACAGCGGGGACCGGGTCATCACCAGCGACACCAGCACCACGGTCCCCAGCAGCGCGGCCGCCTCGACCCACCGGTACAGGGGCATGTCCCGCGGCGGCCGGAACGTCCGGAAGGCGAGCACCAGCGGGGTGATCACCAGGACGCCCATCGCGTCACCGGCCCACCAGGAGGCCCACGTGCGCCAGAAGTCCCCGGTGGGCAGCGCCCCGGTGAGCACCTGGGTGCCGCTGCCCAGCGTGGCGCTGAGCAGCATCGCGGCGAAGGCGCCGAGGGCCACCAGCGCCACCCCGTCCCGCAGCCGGTCGAGTTCGATGCGGAAGCCCACCCGGCGCAGCATCAGACAGGCGCACACGGGGGCGGCGGTGTTGCCCGCCACGACGCCGATGCCCGCGACGTCCAGGCTGGTGAGGGTGGAGATGACCAGGAGGGTGCCGACGGCGATGCCCGGCCACATCCGCAGGCCGAGCAGGAGCAGGAAGCTCAACGCGATGCCCGTGGGCGGCCACAGGGGGGTGACCACGGCGCCCGCGACCACCACCTGCTCCAGCAGGCCGACCTTCGCGACCCCGTAGTAGACGGCGGCGAGCGCGAGGTTCCCCAGGACTGCCGGAGCAAGCCGACGGAATTCCCCGGTGCGCACCACACCCGCCATCAGACAACGCCGGTGGCCGGGCACCGGACGCGACACGCTCGCGCGCTCCGCGCTTCACCCGGCCCCGTGCCGCGCCGCGTCGTGGCGCAGCACGATCACCGCGGCGTCGTCGGTGTGGCCGGTCAGCTCGGCGACGCACATCACCGCGCCGGCGACCTCGGCGGGATCGGCCCCCGCCTTGGCCCGGACCAACCGGGCCACCTGCGCCAACCCGGCCTCGATGGGGAACGACGGCCCCTCGATCACCCCGTCGGTGAACAGCACGAACGCACCCGCCGCGGTGATCCGCCGGCGGGTGACCGGGTAGCGCTGCCCGGGCAACACTCCCAGCGGGATGCCTCCGGGGTCCTCGATCAGGCTCCAGCGCCGGTCGGTGGTCGCCCAGACGCCGGGGACATGCCCGGCCCGGGCGCTGCTCAGCTCCCAGGTCGCCGGGTCGAAGCGGAGGAAGGTGCAGGTCGCGAAGAGTTCGCAGTCGATGGACAGCAGCAGGTCGTTGGCGCGGCTGAGCACCTCGCCGGGGTCGGCGGCGTAGGCGGCGACGGCCCGCAGCCCGATCCGGATCTGTCCCATGAACGCGGCGGCCTCGACGTCGTGGCCCTGCACGTCGCCGACGGAGAAGGCCAACGATCCGTCCGGCAGCGCGAACCCGTCGTACCAGTCGCCCCCGACGGCGAGGCCGTGCCGGGCGGGGGCGTAGGTGGCGGCGGTGCGCAGACCGGGCAGCTCCGGGAGGGCGCCCGGCAGCATCTCGCGCTGCAGGGCCTCGGCCAGCTCCACCCTGGCCCGTTGGAACTCGGCGCCTTCCCGCGCCTGGGCGGTCAGCCGCCCCAGCGTGCTGAGCAGGTCGTCGGCGCTCGCCGACCGCGGGGGACGACGCCGAAGCATGGCCCCATCATATTTCGGGGGTGCGGCATCCGCTTGACGGCCTACGGACGGCCCGTGGGCTCAGGCGGCGGCCTGCCGGGCGGCGCTGAGCTGGCCGACGCCTGAGCGCACCGCCCAGAAGAAGACCGCCAGCGCGACGGCGGCGACGGTCAGCGAGTCGTACGGGGCGGGCAGGTGCCCGGAGCCCTTGAAGGTGCCCAGCCAGGACAGTGCGGTGAGGGCCAGGAGGTAGACCACCAGCCACGCGCCGGTGCGGAGTTCGGCCGCGAGCGGGCGCCGGGGTCCGGCGCCGTCGTCCACCGTCGCCCGGGCGCCGGGCCGCCGCATGCCCAGGAACAGCAACAGTCCGGCCAGGACCAGCGGCAGCGCCAACCGGAGGTGCTGCCAGCCCGACCAGTAGACGAACTCGCTGGCCACCACGAAGCTCAGCGGGGCGATCCAGCGCAGTCCCGGCACCCACCCGGCGGTGCCGCCGCCGGCCTCGGTGCGGAAGACCGCCACGGCGACCGCGGAGGCCGCGTAGATCAGCAGGTACATGTCGCCCATGACACTGACGATGTCCTGCCAGCCGCCGAACGGCAGCAGGAACAGCACGATCACGACGAGGTTGATCACCAGCGCCCGGCGCGGCATGCCGGAGCCCTCGTCGACCTTCATGAAGTAGCGGGGGATGGTGCCGTTCTTGGCCAGCGCGTAGGTGTGCCGGGCGTCGATCGCCACCCCGACGTAGGCCGAGCCGCCGGGCGAGAGCACCGCGTCGGCGTAGAGCAGGGTGGAGAGCCAGTGCAGGTTGAGGATCAGGGCCAGTTGACCGAAGGGCGAGTCGAAGGAGACGCCCTGCCAACCGCCGCCGAGGAGGTGCTCGGGGACGGTGAACAGGTAGGCGACCTGGAGCGCCAGGTACATCAGCAGGGCGAGGCCGATGCCGGCCAGGACGGCCCACGGGAGGGTGCGGCGGGGGTTGCGGGTCTCGCCGGAGAAGTCCAGCGGCGCCTGGAAGCCGTTGACGGAGTAGACGATGCCGCCGCCGGCCAGCGCGGTCAGGCAGGCGACGTAGCCGTACGGGGCGAAGCCGCCGTGGTCGGTGAGCCGGCCGGCGTGCCAGCCGGAGGCGACCAGGGCGAGGACGGTGGCGACCGGCACCGCGATCTTGAAGATCGAGACCAGGGTGTTGAGCCGCGCGAACAGCCGGACCGCGAACCAGTTCAGCGCGGTCAGCAGCACGGTCAGCCCGCACGCCAGCGCCAGCCCGGCGAGGGTGAGGGTGTGGCCGTTGTAGAGGCCGGGGAGGTAGTGCGCGGTGTACTGCATGATGGCGCTGATCTCGGCGGCGGTGCCGCCCACGGAGAGCAGCACCGACCAGCCGATGAGCGTGCCGACCAGCCGTCCGTTGGCGAACAGCGGCCACCGGACGGTGCCGCCGCCCTCCGGCCGGGACGCGCCCAGTTCGATCATGACCAGGGCGACCAGTCCGCACAGCAGGCCCGCGCCGATCCAGGAGAGCAACGCGGCCGGGCCGGCGGTCTGCGCCGCGTACATCGCGGCGAACAGCCAGCCGGAGCCGACGATGTTGGAGAAGCCGATCCCGGTCAGTCCCCAGAACCCCAGGTCGCGCCGCAACCGGCGCTCCTGCGCCCGCACTTCGGGCCCGGCGCCCTCGACGGACCCGCCCGATACCTGACGTCCCGCCACGGAACGGCACCTCCACTCGCTGTCTGCGCTGGTCAGGACCCTACTCGACATGTTCGCGCCAGCGGGTGGCCGTTTGTTGCAGCAACGTGAAGCGTGCCTGCGCCGGGCTCGCCGACCGGTGCGGCGGACGGGCGGTGTCCCTCGCCGGGCCCGTGGTGTTCGCGGCGGCCCCGGCCGGGTGCGCGCTCGCGGCGTCGGTCCCGGCACCGGTCGACCGCCGCCCGCCCGCTGCCGTCCCGTCCTGCGCGCCGGTGCCCCGGCGTCCGCGTCAGGCGGTCACGCGCAGGTCCAGCAGCCCGCCCAGCAGGAGGTGCGAGCCCGGTGGTTGCGCAGTTGGAGGTCGGTGAGTCCGCTGTCGGGGGGCTCCTTGTGCGGGCCGTCGGCGAGCGCGCGGGCCTGGGCCAGCCGGCCGTACACGACGACCAGCAGCGCGGCCAGCTCCTCGGGCTCGGCATGGCCCCGGACGATGCGCAGCGGCAGTTCGGCAGGGTCCTCGGTCGGGCGGGTCACACGGCCGACGCTAGGAGCGGGTGTCGGCGGCGGCGCGGCGGCCTGCGCCGTTCGGCGGCCGGGCGGCCACCCCAAGCGTGATTTCGATGGGCCCGGCCGTGTTGTTCCCGGAGCGCGCGAGGCCGGCGGCGAGGATCGCGGCTCGGATACGGACACGCACACCGGCGGCGCAGGTCGCAGTGGGGATGGTCGGGCGATGAGACGTGAGCGGACCGGCGACGACCGGAGCCAGGCGCAGGACGACGGGCGCCGGGGGTTCCTCAAGTACGCGGCGGGGGTCGCGGGAGTGGCGGCCGGCGCCGGGCTGGGCGGCTGCCCGGCGGCGGTGGCCGTGCCGGCGGGCCGGTCGGCGGACGACGGGGCGCCGCACGGGCCCGCGCCGCAGCGGGCCTCGGACGGCCGGACGCTGCCCCCGGACCGGGTGCCGTTCCACGGGCGCCACCAGGCCGGCATCCTCACCCCGCAGCAGTTGTTCTCCGGCTTCGCCGCGTTCGACGTGCTGGTCCAGGACCGGGCGGGCCTGACCCGGCTGCTCAAGGAGCTCACCGAGCGGTGCCGGGTGCTGACCGCCGGGGTGAAGCCGAAGGACGAGCGGACGGCCGCGGAGCCGCAGACCCCCGACTCGCTGACCGTCACGGTCGGCTTGGGGGCGTCCCTCTTCGACGACCGGTTCGGGCTGGCCGGCCACAAGCCGCGGCACCTGAAGGCGATGCCGGCGTTCCCCAACGACCGGCTGGAGCCGGCGCGCTGCCACGGCGACCTCTCCCTCCAGGTCTGCGCCGAGCACCCGGACGCGATCGTGCACGTACTGCGCGACCTGGCCCGGTACACGCACGGCATGATCCGGCCACGGTGGCGGATGGACGCGTTCATGAACCCGTCCCGCCCCTCGGGCTCGCCGCGCAACTTCCTCGGCTTCAAGGACGGCATCGTCAACCCCGACACCGCCTCGCGGGCCGAGATGGACCGGCTGATCTGGGTGACGCCGCCGTGCGGGGAACCGGACTGGGCCGAGGGCGGCAGCTACCAGGTGCTGCGGCTGATCCGGTTCCACTCCGAGTCCTGGGACCACGAGCCGGTGGACCGTCAGGAGAAGATCTTCGGCCGGCACAAGGCCAGCGGCGCGCCCCTGGGAGGCGTCAAGGAGGACGACGCGCCGGACTACCACGCCGACCCCGAGGGCCGGGTCATCCCGCTCGACGCGCACATCCGGCTCGCCAACCCGCGCACCCGGCACACCGACAAGTCCCGCTTCCTGCGCCGGAGTTACAACTACGACCAGGGCTACGACCGGCGCGGCCGGCTGGACCTCGGGCTGGTCTTCTGCGGCTACCAACAGAACGTGCAGCGGCAGTTCGCCACCGTCCAGCACCGCCTGCGGCACGAACCGCTGGCCCGTTTCATCACCCCGGAGGGCGGCGGCTACTTCTTCGCCCTGCCCGGCGTGCGGGACGAGAAGGACTGGTTCGGTTCCCGGTTGATGCGGGACACCCACTAGGCGCGCGGGCCCGAGGCCGCCGGCGGGACGAGGGTGGCCAGTCCGTCGAGGAGCCATTCCAGTACCTGCTCGAAGGACTGCTCTTCCGGGGCCAGGCGTTGGGGGTCGGCGGCCCACCTGCTGAAGTGGGGGTGGTGGCCCTCTGCCGCGATGCGCGCGAGGTAGGGGGCCGCGGCGGCGTCCAGGTCGCTGTCGGCGCGGAAGCCGACCCGGGCCCGCATGGTCTGCTCCTCCAACAGGGCGAGCCCGGAGCCGAGGGCGTGGCCGAGCACCGTCGAGACGAACCTCATGCGCCGCGCCGCGTCCAGTCCGAGCGGTTCGAGTTCGGCCAGCGCGGTGTCGTAGAGGCGCAGGGCGTTGGGCCCCATGGGGGGACGACTGAAGGCCAGGCGCGCGAACCACGGGTGCCGCTGCACCGCGTCCCAACTGGTGCGGCCGAGCCCGCGCAGCGCGTCCCGCCAGCCCTGCCCCTGCGGCACCGTCATCTGGCCGTAGACCTCGTCGGTCATGAGGTCGACCAGACCGTCCTTGCTGCCGACGTAGCGGTACAGGGCCATGGGGCTGCGCACGCCCAGGCGCGTGGCGAGCGCCCGCATGGTGATCTCGCCGGGCACCTGCTCGTCGGCGAGTTCCAGCGCGGCGGCCACGATGCGCTCGCGGCTGAGCTGCTCGGTGGCGCGTGGCGGCGCGGGCTCGTCGAACCACACCAGCCCACCGGATGCGGGCCGGCGTTCAGAAGGAGTCATGGTCCGGTCACTCTAACGTGGTGTACGTTGTCCACCATGAGTGGACAACGTACACAGGCGACGGAAGCGCTCGTGGTGGGCGGCGGACTGGTGGGGCTCACCTCCGCGTTGGTGCTGCGCCATCACGGCGTGGCGGTGACCGTGGTGGAGAAGCGGTCGACCACCTCGCCGCAGCCCAAGGCCCGCCGCTTCCACGTGCGCAGCATGGAGGTCTTCCGCGAACTCGAACTGGCCGGCCTGGTCCACCGGGCGGCCCGGGACCTCGCCGGCCACCACCAGATGGCCGCGGGGCGGACCCTGGTCGAGGCGGAGCTCCTGCCGCCGTGGCAGCCGTCCGGTGCGGGCGGCGCCGTCGTCGACGTCAGTCCGGAGGAGCCCTGCCTGATAGCCCAGGACGTGTTGGAGCCGGTGTTGCGCGACGCCGCGGTCGCGGCCGGGGCCACGGTGCGCTTCGGTACCGAACTCGTCTCCCTCGCGCAGGACGAGGACGAGGACGAGGTCGTCGCCCAACTCCTCGACCACGGCAGCGGGGAGCGGTCCCGGCTGCGGGCCCGCCAGGTGGTCGCCGCCGACGGCGCCCGCAGCCCCCTGCGCGAGGCGCTCGGCATCGGCCGCTCGGGCCGCGGGCCCGTGGGCGAGCCGAACGTGAGCGTCTACTTCCACGCGGACCTCGGCGCGGTCGTCGAGGGCCGGGAGTTCAACCTCTGCCAGATCGAGCACCCGGACGCCCCGGGCGCACTGGCCTCGGTCGACGGCCGCCGCCGCTGGGTGTTCATGGGCCCCGGCGACTCCACGGACCGGGACTGGCCCGCCGTGCTCCGCACCGTGCTCGGCGTCGCCGCCCCGGACCTCGACGTCCGCAGCGTCCTGCCGTGGCGGGCCGAGATGCTCGTCGCCGACCGCTACTCCCGCGGCCGGGTCCACCTGGCCGGCGATGCCGCGCACGTCATGCCGCCCTTCGCGGCCAGCGGCGCCAACACCGGCATCGCCGACGCCCACAACCTGGGCTGGAAGCTCGCCGCGGTGCTCCACGGCCGGGCGGCGCCGGCACTCCTGGACAGTTACGACGCGGAGCGGCGGCCGGCCGGCTGGTTCGCGGCCGACCAGTCGAGCCGCCGCACCCAGGGCCTGCGCGCGCTGGCGGCCGGCCCCGACCCCGCGCTCGCCCACCCGTTCGTGCTGGCCGCGGGCGGTTTCCAGTACGCCGAGGGGGCCCTCGTCCACGGTCCCCAGGGGCTCGACGACCCGGAGCCGATCTCCGCGTTCGAGCCGGTCGGCCGGGTCGGGACCCGCATCCCGCACCGCTGGCTCGACCGGGCCTGCACCCGGTCGACGATCGACCTCGCCGGGCCCGGCTGGGCCCTGCTGACCGGGACGGGGACGCCGGTCGCCGAGCCGGGTCCGGGCGGCCTCGCGGTGCACCGCCACGACGTGGACTTCCTGGCCGCCGGGGAGTTGCTGCTCATCCGGCCGGATCACGTCGTCGCGTGGCGGGGCACCGACGCCGCCGCGGCCACCGCGGCCTTCGTCGGGCTGTTGACCGGCCGGCACGCCGCGCCGGAGCCCGCCGGGGCGTAGCGCGGGGGCGAGCCCGCAGGTCAGCGCGGTGTGTGGGGGTCGGGCCGACCCGCGCGCGGTACCGGCCCCGATGGCCGCGACGGTCGGGCCCGTGCGGTGCCACAGTGGAGGTTGTGGACGTCACAGAAAGGTGGCCACCATGCTGCTACTGGGACTGCTTCTCCTCGCTGCTACCGGCGCGTTCATCGGCGTGCTGATCGCCGACAACCTCGCCGGCGGACCGGACTACACCGTGGCGGTGTTCGGCAACCGGATCACCACCATGAACAGCCTCGCGATCTTCCTCGCCGGAATCGCGCTCACCTTGATCCTGGGCCTCGCCCTGGCCATGATCACAGCCGGCATGGCGCGGGGGCGCCGGCGCCGTACGGTCGTCCGCGAAGCCCGGACGGCCACCGCGGCGCGCGGCCCGGCCGACGAGGCGCCCGCGGCGGCGGGCGGCACCGCGACCAAACCGCCCAAGCGCCACCACTTCCGATTCGGCCACTGAGCGACCGGGGCCCGGTCGTCGCCGGCACGGGTTCCGCGCCGGCGACGGCCCCCGGTCAGCAGCTCAGCTTGTCCCCCGGCGTGGTGCCGAGGATCTGCACGAAGTTCTTGTAGTTGTCGATCCGGTTCTGCACCTGGGCGGGGTTCCCGCCGTTGCACTCCAGGGAGCCGTTGATGCTGCGGATGGTCTCCCCGAAGCCGGCGCCGCTGACCATGGCCTGGTGCGCGGTCATGGTGCCCGGACCCTTCTGGGTGTTCCAGTACCACAGCGCGGTCTTCCAGGCGACGGCCGGATCCTGCTCCACCAGGTAGGGGTTGTTCAGCAGGTCGATCCCCAACGCGTCACCCGCGGCCTTGTAGTTGAAGTTCCAGCTGAGCTGCATCGGCCCGCGTCCGTAGTAGGCGGCCTGTCCGGCCGGACATCCGTACGGCTGGGTGGCGTCGCAGTAGTGCGGGTAGTTGCCGGTGTTCTGCTCCACCACGTAGACCAGACCGCCGGTCTCGTGGCCGACGTTGGCCAGGAAGGCCGCGGCCTCCTGGCGCTTGACCGTGTCGCTGCCGGTGTTGGCGAACTCCGGGTAGGCGCTCAGTGCGGCGGTCAGGCCGGCATAGGTGTAGAACGGGTTCCGGTTCGGGAACATCTGGTTGAACTGGGCCTCGCTGACGACGAATCCCTCCGCCCGGGTGGCGGCGCCGGCCGGGGCCGTGCAGGACGGGCAGTCCGCCGTGGCCGCCGCGGGCGACGCCGGTACGACGAGGGCGAGGCCCACGGCCATGGTGGTGGCGCTCAACAGGGCGGCGAGGCGAGTTCTCATGGCGGTGACTCCTTCGTGCGGCGCCGGGCTCCGGCGGACGGTCCGGCGGCCGCGGTGGGGGGAAGTTCCGTACGAGAGGTGCATGTTGACGCACCGTCACCAGCCGTCGGTCGCGAGGATCGACGGGAACGGCGGTCTAGACCAGGTCACCCTACGAGTGGACATGTGAGCATGTCCATACCAATCCGTGGATCAGTCGGTGCGGCGGCGCGAACCGGCCGCAAGCGCCCGCTCACGGGCCCCCGGCCGCCGTCCGCGGGCCCGACACCCGCCCCCGCTCAACCTCCCGCGATCCCCCGCCGGCCGGCCGGCCCCCGAGGAAACACCCCCACCTTCCTGGCCGGAGGACCCCAGGCGCCTCCGCAGCACGTCCGCGCACCCCACCCTCCGCCCCCACCACCGTCTCCGCCGGCTGGTCGACCCTCTGGCGCCTCGGCTGACTCCCGGGCGGCTCCGCCGTGATCAGCGAACGCGACACCTCCACGCTCTCCGGCTCGGACACGGTGTTCCGGATCGAGCTGCGCCAACGACAATCGCCCGACAACTGCCGGCGCTTCAGCGGCAGTTGTCGGGCGATGGGTGGGCGACGGGCGGACGGTGGGCAGGCCGGCCCCGGTCCGTCGGCCGCCCGCCCGGGACCGGCGGATCCGATTCAGCAGATCCGGTTCAGCAGATCCGGGGCAGTTGCTCGCCCAGCGGCAGGTCGACCACGCGCGTGCCGCCGAGCGGCGTGCGGGCCACCACCATGCCGGGGTGGGCGGCGACCGCCTCACCGATCACCGCGGCCCCGGCGCCCAGCGGGTGGGCGCGCATCGCGTCCAGCACCGCGTCGGCGTGCTCGCGGGGCACGAACGCGACCAGCTTGCCCTCGTTGGCGACGTACATCGGGTCGAGGCCGAGGATCGCGCAGGCGTTGGCGACGGCCGGCGGGACGGGCACGGCGCGCTCGTCGATGACCACGCCGGTGGCGGAGGCGGTGGCGATCTCGTTGAGCGCCGCGGCCAGTCCGCCGCGGGTGGGGTCGCGCAGCACGTGCAGGTCGGGGGTGACCGCGAGCATGGTCTGGACGAGTCCGCCGAGCGCCGCGCAGTCGCTCTCGATCTCGACGCCGAACTCCAGGCCCTCGCGCACGCTCATGATGGCCACGCCGTGCAGGCCGATGGGCCCGCTGACGATCACCACGTCCCCGGGCACCACCCGCTGCGGACGCAGGTCCACGCCGGGCGGGACCACCCCGATGCCGGCGGTGTTGAGGTAGATCCCGTCGCCGTGGCCGGCCTCGACGACCTTGGTGTCCCCGGTGGCCACCTCCACGCCGGCAGCCCGGGCCGCGGCGCCCATCGCGTCCGCGACACCGGCGACCACCGGCATCTCCACGCCCTCCTCCAGGATGAAGCCGCAGGAGAGGTAGGCGGCCCGGGCGCCGCTCATGGCGAGGTCGTTGACGGTGCCGTTGACCGCGAGGTCACCGATGCTGCCGCCGGGGAAGAACAACGGCCGCACGACGTAGGAGTCGGTGGAGAAGGCCAGCCGCTGGCCACCGAGCGCGAAGACCGCGGAGTCGCCGAGCTGGGCGAGGAGTTCACCGCCGAACGCCGGCGCGAAGATCTGCTGGACGAGTTCGGCGGAGAGCGCCCCGCCCCCGCCGTGCCCCATGACGACGCGCGGCGTCTCGCGCAGCGGCGTCGGGCAGGTCCAGCCGGTGATGTCGACGGTGGGCAGGTCCCGCGGGCCGTGCGCAGCGGTGGGGGCCTGGGGGGTGGTGTCAGACAACGGGGGTCGCCTCCAAGAGGGTCGGCGTGCTGCCGAGCCGGCGGTACAGGAAGTAGGCGGCGCAGGCGCCCTCGCTGGAGACCATGGTGGCGCCGAGCGGGTTGCGCGGGGTGCAGGTGGTGCCGAACGCCTCGCACTCGTGGGGTTTGATCAGCCCTTGCAGGACCTCGCCGCTGCGGCAGGCCGCGGGCTCGCGGGTGGCGATGCCCTCGACCGAGAAGCGGTGTTCGGCGTCGTAGTCGCGGTAGCGCTCGGAGAGTCGCCAGCCGCTGGCGGGGATGGTGCCGATGCCGCGCCAGGAGCGGTCGGCGACCTCGAAGACGTCGGCGAGCATGGCCCGGGCGGCCGGGTTGCCGTCGGCGCGGACGGCCCGCGGATAGGCGTTGTCGACGGTGTGCTCGCCGCGCTCCAGTTGCCGGACGGTGCGGCGGATGCCCTCCAGGATGTCCAGCGGCTCGAAGCCGGTGACGACGATCGGCACCCGGAAGCGGTCGGCCAGCGCCGGGTACTCGTCCATGCCCATCACGCTGCACACGTGTCCGGCGGCCAGGAACGCCTGGACCCGGCAGCTGGGCGAGGTCATGATCGCCTCGATCGCGGGCGGTACCCGCACGTGCGAGACCAGCATGCTGAAGTTGCGGATGCCCAGCCTGCGGGCCTGATAGACCGTCATGGCGTTGGGCGGGGCGGTGGTTTCGAAGCCGATGCCGAAGAACACCACCTCGCGCTGCGGGTTCTGCTGGGCGATCTTCAGGGCGTCGAGCGGGGAGTAGACCACGCGCACGTCGCCGCCCTCGCTGCGCACCCGGAACAGGTCGCGGTCGGTGCCCGGCACCCGGAGCATGTCGCCGAACGAGCAGAAGATCACGTCCGGGCGGGCGGCGATCTCCAGCGCCTTGTCGATGACGGCCAACGGCGTGACGCACACCGGGCATCCGGGCCCGTGGATCAACTCGACCTCTTCGGGCAGGAGTTGGTCGATGCCGTGCCGGATGATGGTGTGCGTCTGGCCGCCGCAGACCTCCATCAGCGCCCACGGGCGGGTCACCGTGGCGCGGATGTCGTCCAGCAGTCGCCGGGCCAGCTCCGGGTTCTGGAACTCGTCGAGGTACTTCACTGCCGCGCCTCCTGCGCCTGTGGTCCGTCCTGGCCGGCGGCCGCTTCCCACGGATCGCCGAACTCCTCCTGGAGCAGCCCGAGTTCCTCGAACAGGGCCAGGGTCCGCCGGGCCGACTCCTCGTCGAGCCGCTGGAGCGCGAAGCCCACGTGGACGATCGCGTACTCACCGACCGCGAGGTCCGGCACGTATTCCAGGCACACCTCCTTGACCACCCCGCCGAAGTCGACGGTGGCCATCCGGGTGCCGTCCCGTTCCTCGATCTCCATCACCTTGCCGGGCACCGCCAGGCACATGGCTCCTCCTCGTCGTGCGGGTGCGGATGCGGGTTCGTGGGGTCAGGCGCCGCGCCGGCGGGCCGCGACCAGCAGTTGGCCGAGCGCCAGCCCGCCGTCGTTGGGCGGGACCAGCCGGTGCCGCAGCACGGTGAAGCCGTCCTGCCGCAGCATCCGGGCCGCGGTCTCGGCCAGCAGCGCGTTGCCGAAGACCCCACCGGTCAGTGCCACGGTCGCCAGGCCGGTGCGTTCCCTGGCCAGCCCGCAGCAGCGCCGGACCAGTGCGGCGACCGCGGTGTGGAAGCGCGCGGCGACCAGCGCCGGGTCGGTGCCGGCGGACACGTCCTCGACGACCGCGGCGAGGACCGGGCCGGGGACGGCGACCAGCGCGGCGCCGGTGCCGGCCGCGGTGCCGGTGCGCAGCGCGAAGGTGTAGCCGGGGCCGCGGTCGTCACCGACGGTGCGGGCGGCGGCCTCCAGCGCGACGGCGGCCTGGGCCTCGTAGCCGGCGTGGTGGCAGATGCCGGCGAGCGAGGAGACCGCGTCGAACAGTCGGCCCATGCTGGAGGTCGGCGCGCAGTTGAGGTCGCGCTCCAACTGGCGTTCCAGCAGGCGTAGTTCGTCCGGCGGGCAGGCGCCGACCGGAGGCAGCTCCGCGGTCCATGGCAGGCCCGCGGCGTGCAGGTGGGCCAGGGCCATCCGGTAGGGACGGCGGACGGCGGTGTCGCCACCGGGCTGCGGCACGTAGTCGAGTTGGGCGAAGCGGCGGTATCCGGCGTAGTCGGCGAGCAGGATCTCGCCGCCCCAGATCGCGCCGTCGTCGCCGTAGCCGGTGCCGTCGAAGGCGACTCCGATCACCGGCTGCCGGCCGTCCAGCCCGTGTTCGGCCATGGCGGCGGCGATGTGGGCGTGGTGGTGCTGGACCCGGACCAGCGGCCGGCCGGCGGTGTGTCGGCGGGCCCACTTGCCGGTGCGGTAGGCGGGGTGCAGGTCGGTGGCGAACAGGCGCGGCCGGACCCCGGTGATGGTCTCCAGGTGCGCGCCGGCCCGTTCGAACGCCAGCTGGGTGGCCAGGTCGTCCATGTCGCCGATGTGCGCGGACAGCCAGGCCCGGTGCCCCTCCCCCAGGCACAGCACGGTCTTGAGGTCGCCGCCGGTGGCCAGCGCCGGCCGCACCGGCACCGGGAGCGGCACCGGGTACGGTGCGCAGCCGCGCGAGCGCCGGACGTAGAGCGGTTCGCCGTCGCTGATCCGGACCACCGAGTCGTCGCACGGGACCTGGATCGCCCGGTCGTGGCCGAGCCAGGCGTCCGCCAGGTTCGCCAGTCGCACCACAGCGTCGGCGTCGTCGGTGACGAGCGGGTCGCCGGCCACGTTGCCGCTGGTCATCACCAACAGCCGGGGTCCGCGCGGGTCACCGGGCAGGCCGAACAGCAGGTGGTGCAGCGGGGTGTAGGGCAGCATCAGCCCGAGGTCGGGGCAGCCGGGGGCGACCGCCGCGGCGACCGCGGGCGCCCCGGGCGCGGGTCCGGCGGCGCGCCGGCGCACCAGCACGATCGGCCGCACCGGCCCGGTGAGCAGCGCCCGTTCCTCCACCCCGAGGTCCACCAGCCCCGCCACGTCGTCGACATGACGGGCCATCAGGGCAAATGGTTTGTCGCCGCGTGCCTTGCGGCGGCGCAGTTCCCGCACCGTGCGGTCGTTGCCCGCGTCGCAGACCAGGTGGTAGCCGCCGAGCCCCTTGACGGCGACGATCGCGCCCTCGGCGAGCAGCCGCCGGGCCCCCGCCACCGGGTCGCCGGGCACCGGTCGCGGTGCACCGCCGGGGTCGTCCGGGTCGGCGGCCCGCAGGTGCAGCCGCGGGCCGCAGTCGTGGCAGGCGACGGGCTGGGCGTGGAACCGTCGGTCGGCCGGATCGGCGTACTCGGCCGCGCAGCGCGGGCACATCGGGAAGCCGGCCATGGTGGTCTGGGCGCGGTCGTAGGGCAGCGCCCGCACGATGGTGAAGCGGGGGCCGCAGTGCGTACAGGTGACGAAGGGGTGCCGGTAGCGGCGGTCGGCCGGGTCGGTCAGCTCCGCCAGGCAGGCGTCGCAGGTGGCGGCGTCCGGGGCGACCAGGGTGCGGGCGGGGCCGTGGGCGTGGGAGGGGAGGATGGCGAAGCCGGTGCCGCCGGTGACCGCGATGTCCTCGCCGTCCACCGCCTCCACGACCGCCAGCGGCGGCGCCTCGGCGCGCAGTCGGGCGCCGAAGCGGTGCAGCGCGCCCGGGGGTCCCTCGACCTCGGTGACCAGGCCCTCGCCGGTGTTGCTGACGTGGCCGCTCAGGCCCAGCTCGGTGGCGAGTCCGTGGACGAACGGGCGGAATCCGACGCCCTGGACGATGCCGCGCACGGTGATCCGACGGCGGGCGGCGGCCGCGTCGACATCGACGGGGCGCCCGGTGCGCAACGCTCCGGCGATCGGCGCCTGCCCCGCGCTTCCGGCGCCTGCCTGCGGCAGCGGAGTCGATGCCTCGGGGGCGGGCGCGAGAGGGTGTGGAGCGGTGCGTGCACCGGGCTGCCCGACGGTCATGAGCGGCTCGACCCCACCGTGCCGCGCTCGCCGATCCGGTCTTCGGGGTCGTCGTGCAGGTGGTGCGACTGGCGGGTCATCACCGGGATGTGCGCCGGGCCGTCGTCCCGGGCGGCCAGCGCCCGCTCCAGCAGCGTTCCGACGCCCTCACCGCCGCGGACCGAGGTGCGGACCACCTCGGCGCCGGGGTTGACCCGCTCCACGTTGGCGCGGAACGCCACCTCGTCGAACTCCACCGCCGCCGCGATGTCGGTCTTGGTGACCAGGACCAGGTGGGCCAGGCCGAAGGCGGTGGGGTACTTGAGCGGTTTGTCCTCGCCCTCGGTCACCGACGCGAGCACCACCCGCAGCGTCTCCCCCAGGTCGTAGGAGGCGGGACAGACCAGGTTCCCGACGTTCTCGACGAACAGCAGCCGGGTGCCGGTGGGCAGCCAACCGTCCAGGTGCCCGCCGAGCATCTCGGCCTCCAGGTGGCACAGGCCGTCGGTGAGCACCTGCTTGACCGGAACCCCGGAACGGGCCAGGCGGACCGCGTCGTTCTCGGTGGCGAGGTCGGCGGTGAGCGCCGCGACCGGCACCCCGCGTTCCCTGGCCAGGGTCAGTTCGCGTTCCAACAGGGCGGTCTTGCCGCTGCCGGGGCTGGAGAGCAGGTTGACGACCGCGGTTCCGCGCGCGGCCAGTTCCTCGCGCAGGGTGTGGGCGCAGGCGTCGTTCTTGGCGAGCACCGCCTGCTGCAGGTCAAGGACACGGCACATGGGATCAACGCTCCTCGTGTGTCGGAGGGGGTGCCGGGGCGTCCAGCCAGCTGACGTCGGCGATCCGCAGTTCGCGGCCGGACAGCAACTCCACGGACGCCCCGCCGCACCCGGGGCAACTCAGGCGCGGCGGCATGCCCGCCGGCCAGGTCCGGTCGCAGGAGGCGCAGCGGGCGCGGGCCGCGACCGGTTCGGTGATCAGCTCGGCGCCGGCCAGGACCGTGCCCTCGCAGGCGAGTTGGAAGGAGAAGGCCAGGGCGTCGGGGACCACGCCGGCCAGTTCGCCGACCAGGAGCCGGACGCGGCCGACCGCGCTCGCGCCGGCGGGCCGTACCGCGCTCTCCACCTGGTCGACGACCGCCAGCGCGATGGACATCTCGTGCATCGGCCCGTCTCTCTCTGGTGTGCCGACCGGTTGCCGCCGGCCTCATTAGACGGTGCGGCCCCCGGGCGGACCGGGTGCCTCGCCGGGGTGGCGCGGCGGCATACACCGTTCGGTGCAGCCGCACCCGCCACCCGTGGGACCGGGCCGCGTCACATGGCGCGCATCCGCAGGTAGCGCCGGACGTCGGGCAGGTTGCGCAGGGCCAGTGCGAGAGCGGCGGCCAGGACGCCGCCGAGGGCGAACTTCAACATGGTGTGGTGTTCCTCTCCGTGGTGGCCGGGGCAGCGGTGGCGGCCGGCTCCGATGCGTCGGTCCCGGCGCCGACCAGCCGCAGCACGAGCCGGACGGCCTCGTCCACGGCGGCGGCGACCGGCGGGCTCAGGCCGATCCCTTCGGCGGTGTCGGCGGGTTCGCAGCCGACGACCAGGACGCGTTCCGGGCGCCGCGCGCCGGTGCCCGCGCTGAGCGTGTCGAGCAGCGCCAGGACGGCGTCCGGGGTCATGTGGTGGGCGTCGATCGGGGTGGTGCCGGGGCGGGGGGCGGCGTCGGCCGGGTCGGTGGCGTCGAGGAGGTAGAGCGAGCCGGGCTCGCCGCCGCGCGCCGCGGCGTCCACCAACAGCACCGTCGCGTAGCCGTCCAGCATCCGATAGGCGAGGTGGACGCCGCGGACGCCGGCGTCGACGAGTTCCACCCCGTCGGGGAGGGCGTGCGCCCCGAGCGCGCGGACCGCCTCGACGCCGAAGCCGTCGTCGCCGAGGAAGATGTTGCCGACGCCCGCGACCAGCGTGCGGCCGGGCGGCGGGGGGACGGGCGCGGCGCTGTTCACTCGTTCTCCAGGGGCGCGAGTTCGTCGGGTTGGAAGTAGAGGAAGCGGCCCTGTGCGCGCCGGATGTCGGCGCCCGGGTCGCCGTCGACGGTCACCGCGAGGTGCACTCCGCCGTCCACGTCGTGCAGGACCGCCTCGACCTGCGCGGCGCGGCCGTGCAGGAAGAGGTCCTGGGCGTCGGTGCGGCGGCGTCCGGGGCGTAGGACGACGCGGCTGCCGGCCCCGACCGAGCGGCCGTCGAGGGTGATCCGGTCGGTGAGCGGGTCCACGTCGCGGTCGCCGCCCGGGTCCCACCAGGGCGTGTCGGGGCGGTCCGGTGCCGGCGCCGGGTCGGGCCCGGTGACCTCGCGCAGCGCCCGGACGGCACCGTGCAGCCGCTCCAGCACCTCGGGCGGCATGTCGTCGGCGAGGTCGATCACCTCGGCGGCCCGGGGGTCGGTGCCGCGGGCCTCGCGCTTCTCCTGGTCGGTCAGGGCCGCGGTGCGCAGGGCGAGGATCTCGTCGATCTCCAGGGAGTCGTAGAGCGCCCCGGGGCTCTCGGGGGCGATCGCCGGGTGGTCCTCCAGGATGATCGGGGCGGACAGCATCACCTCGGCGCTCCCGGGCGGACCGGCCAGCACCGGCCAGGTGTGTTCGTTGCGGCAGTCGGCGACCGCGCCGCGGGCCCATTCGGGCGGGTCGGTCTGGGAGTGGAACCGGCCGGCCGTCACGCCGAGGAAGAGGTGCGCGGCGACGAGGGAACGGGGCAGCGCCGCGTCCCGGTCGTCGGCCGCCGGGTCCGGCACCCAGCCGCTGGTGTTCCGCACCGTCGCGGTCAGCTTCAGCACCGCGTACGGGCCGGCGACCTCCTGCGCGGTCAGCCGCAGCACCGCGCTGATCTCCTCGCGGCGGCGCACCAACCGGCCGACGACCCGGCCGTCCGCGTCGTGCACCGACTCGGTGTCCTCGCCCGGGGGCCAGACCAGCGGGACGGTGACGCCGTCCCCGGCGAGGTCGGCGACGGCCACGTCGAGCGGGCAGCGTTCCTCGGTGCCCTCGTCCCACGGGACCAGTACCCGGTCGGGCAGCTCCAGTTCCGCGACGGTCTCGAACTCCCCGTCGGGGGTGCGCCGTTGGACGGTGCGGTGCTGGGTGCGCAGGAACCGCAGCTCGACGGCGAGCCGGGCGCCGGCGCGGGGTTCGACGAGGCATTCGGTGCGCTGGTGGGAGTGTTCGGCCCGGTCGGTGCCCCAGCCGGGCGGCACGAGGACGCCGAACTGCCAGCGCAGCCGGTTCTTGGCGGCGGACGCCCGGTAGGGGTAGAGGACGTAGCCCTCGAAGAGCACGGCGTCCGCGACCTGCCGGGCGGCGGCGAACCGGTCCGCCGGGGTGTCCGTGGGCGCGGTGGTGGTCACGGTGCGGTCCTTTCGGTGGCGGGGCGGACGACGGCGCTGGGGAAGCCGCGGGAGCCCGGCCCGCTGCCCTCCGCGGCGGCCAGCAGCGCCGCGACGGTGGCCTCCCAGGACGGCAGGGCGTGCCGGGACCGGAACGCCAACAGCGCGTCCAGGCTCTCGCGCGGCAGCCGCAGCCAGCCGCAGCCGGGGAAGTGGGTGTCGGTCATCTCCCGCCACACGGCGGTCGGGAGCCGGCACTCGGCTTCCTTGTGCCAGGGCACCGGGGAGACCTGGAAGCCGCCCGGGCCGGAGAAGACGGTGCCGGAGAAGAGCAGCAGCAGCGGGACCTCGCCGTCGCGCAGGGCGTGCATGTAGCGGCCGGCAGCGACCTCCAGGTCGTAGCTGCACGGGACCGGCAGGTCCACCTCGCTCTCGCCGGTGAAGCCGGGGACCACCTGGGAGACCTGGGCGAACTGGAGCGGCTTGAGGGTGTTGCCCCACCGGGACCGGGCGCCGAAGAGGTCCGCCAGCGCGGCGGTCTCCTCGGCGTCGTAGTCGCGGCGGGCCGGTTCGATGCGCAACTGGCAGCGCAGCGCCAGGGCGTGCACCCGCGCCCCGTCGGCGGCGGAGATCTTCAGCCGGAAGAGGAGCGTCGGGGCGGCGGCGTAGCGGTCGGCGCGGACGCCGGTGCAGACGAAGGACAGCTCGGTCACGGCCGCCGGGCCTCCTCGCGCGGTTCGCGGGCCCGGCAGGTGACGTCGGCGAAGAAGTCCGCCAGGGCGGCGCGGGCCTCGGCGCCGCCGTCGAAGCCGCGCCACAACAGCCGCAGCCGGCCGGTGAGTTCGTAGGCAAGGTCGACCGGGATCAGATGGCAGTCGGTGCGGTCGTCGTCGCGGTGCAGCAGCAGGGCCTCGACGTCGGGTGCGAGCAGGTCGGCGAGCCGGGTGGCGTCGCGGACGGCCTGCCAGGCGGCCGGGTCGAGTTCGCTCTCGGTGGCGCCGGCCGGGCTGGGGTAGAGCGCCACCACCCGACCCAGGGCGGTGTTGTCCAGCAGGAAGGCGACGCCGACGGGGATCCGCAGCCGGTCCCAGACGACTTCGTCGAGGCGGTGCGCGGGGTCGGTCAGGAAGCGGTCCGGGACGGTGCGGAACTGTCCGCCGCCGGCCCCCGGCCGCTCGAAGAGCAGCGCGCAGTGCGGGCAGGCGCAGGCCAGTCCGCGGTTGCGGGTGTCGACCAAGTGGCGGTGCCGGCCGCCGAGTTCGGCGCCGCACAGTTCGCAACGTTCGGGCGACGGGGGCGCGGGGGCCCGGAAGCGCCGCAGGCCCCGGTGGGCGGCGGCGGTCGGCGGGGCGCTCACGTCGCCGGGGCGACGGTCGGCGGACGGCGGGAGATCTGGAGCAGGGGCGGCTCCGGCGCGACGGCCCGGGTCTCCCATCCGACCGAGGTCACCTCCGGTGCGAAGCACGACAGCGCGCCCTCGACCGCGGACCGGTCGGCCCCGCCGCCGCACCCGCAGCCGCCGGAGGCGCTCTCCAGCAACCGCAGCGCCCCGGTCTCCGGGACGAACTCCTCGACCGTGACGGCGTCCTGGCTGCGGGCACTGGCCAGCGCCCGGTCGATCCGGGTGGCGGCGTCCTCCGGGTGCAGGTCGTGCAGCACCAACAGGCTGCTGACCAGGGCGTCGCCCAACAGGGCGGCCCGCGGCCCGGCGTCGCCGGTGCGCCGCTCGACCAGTTGCATGACGCGGGTCAGCCCCGCACCGTAGAAGTCCATCAGGACCCGGACGAGTTCCTCGGCGGTCGACACGGTCGCGGCGTCGCCCTGCCCGGCGAGCCGGTCCAGCAGTTCCTCGACCCGACGGCCGGTCAGTTCGGCGTCCGGGGCGGCGACGGGCGCGGTCATCCGGCCAGCCCGCTCAGCCCGGTGGGCACGTGCATGGTCTCGACGGTCCGGCCGCCGACGTACATGTGCACGCCGCAGGGCAGGCACGGGTCGAAGCTGCGCACCGCCCGCATGATGTCGATGCCCTTGAAGTTCTCCGGGGAGTTCTCCTCGAAGATCGGGGTGTTCTGGACGGCGTCCTCGTAGGGGCCGGGGGTGCCGTAGGAGTCGCGGGTGCTGGCGTTCCAGGGCGTCGGCGGGTACGGGTGGTAGTTGGCGATCTTCCCGTCGCGGATGACCATGTGGTGCGACAGGACACCGCGCACCGCCTCGGTGAAGCCGCACCCGATGGACTCGTCGGGCACCTCGAACTTCTCCCACGTCTGGGTGCGTCCGGCCCGGACCTCCTCCAGCCCCTGCTCGGCGAAGTGCAGTGCCATGGCCGCCGCGTACGCCTGGAAGTAGGTGCGGGCCCGGTTGCGCTCCAGCGCGTTGCTCCACTTCGGGATCTTCCACTCGAAGCGGGTCTCGGGCCGGGTCATGCTGCGCGGCAGGTCGATGACGACGCTGTGGCCGGTGGCCTTGACGTACGGGGTGTCGACGAGCCCGGAGAGCGCGGTGGACCACAGGCGGGCGATCGGACCGCCGCCGGTGTCCAGCGCCAGGTGCTCCTTGCCGTCGAACCAGCGCGGCGACATCACCCAGCTGTACTTGTCGTTGAAGTCCCGCTTCTGCGGGGCGGGGATGGTGTGCTGGTTCCAGGGGTGGCGCGGGTCGATGGGGTTGCCGAGCGGGTCGTGCGTGACGAACTGCTCCTGGCCCTCCCAGTCCTGGTAGTAGGAGCTGCCGAGCAGGATGCGGATGCCGAGGTTGATCTCGGTGAGGTCGTTGGTGACCAGCTTCCCGTCCACGATGATGCCGGGGGTGACGAACATCCGCCGACCCCAGTCCGTCATGTTGCGGTAGGTGAAGTCGCAGTGCTCGGGGTCGTTGAGGGCGCCCCAACAGCCGAGCAGCACCCGCCGCCGGCCGACCTCCTCGTAGCCGGGCAGCGCCTCGTAGAAGAAGTCGAAGAGGTCGTCGTGGAGCGGCACCACGCGCTTCATGAACTCGACGTAGCGCATCAGCCGGCTGAGGTAGTCGGTGAAGAGCTGGACGCTGGCGACCGTGCCCACGCCGCCCGGGTAGAGCGTGGAGGGGTGCACGTGGCGCCCCTCCATCAGGCAGAACATCTCGCGGGTGTAGCGGCTGACCTGGAGCGCCTCGCGGTAGAACTCGCCCTCGATGGGGTTGAGGGAGGTCATGATGTCGGCGATGGTGCGGTAGCCGTGCTCGCCGGCGTGCGGGGCCTCGGTGCGCTGGGCCAGTTCCCAGACGCCCGGGTTGGTCTCCCGCACCATCTTCTCGCAGTAGTCGACCCCGACCAGGTTCTCCTGGAAGATGTTGTGGTCGAACATGTACTCCGCGGACTCGCCGAGGTTGATGATCCACTCGCCGAGGTGCGGGGGCTTGACGCCGTAGGCCATGTTCTGTGCGTAGACGGAACAGGTGGCGTGGTTGTCGCCGCAGATCCCGCAGATCCGGCTGGTGATGAAGTGCGCGTCGCGCGGGTCCTTGCCGCGCATGAAGACGCTGTAGCCGCGGAAGACGGACGAGGTGCTGTAGCACTCGGCGACGCGCTTCTGCTTGAAGTCGATTTTGGTGTGGATGCCCAGGCTGCCCACGATCCGGGTGATCGGGTCCCAGGACATCTCCGTCAGACCGCTGCCGTCACCGGCCGTCTTGGTCTTCGGTGCCATTTCTGTGCCATGCCCTTCTTCGCGTGCCGGAGTGGGGATCTGACGGAGCGTCGGTTCGGGGTGGGGTCACCAGGGCCGGCGGTAGCCGGTGGTCAGCTGCTCGCCGCGGTGCCGCCACTTGGGTTCGTGGTCCACGGTCCGGGCGGTGATGCCGCGCAGTCGGCGGACGACGTTGCCGTAGGCGGAGCTGGCGGTGCTGGAGAGCTTGGCGCCGGGCGGCTCGTCCATGAACGGCATGAACTTGTCGGGGAAGCCGGGCATGGTGCAGGCGATGCAGACCCCGCCGACGTTGGGGCAGCCGCCGATGCCGTCCATCCAGCCCCGCTTGGGCACATTGCATTTGACCACGGGACCCCAGCAACCGATCTTCACCAGACACTTGGGCGAGTCGTAGGTGGTGGCGAACTGGCCCTGCTCGTAGTACCCGGCCCGGTCGCAGCCCTCGTGCACGGTCTCGCCGAAGAGCCAGGTGGGCCGCAGCTGGTCGTCCAGCGGGATCATCGGGGCCGCGCCGGCCGCCTGGTAGAGCAGGTAGACCAGGGTCTCGGAGAAGTTGTCCGGCTTGATCGGGCAGCCCGGTACGCACACGATCGGGATGCCGGCCTTGGACTTCCAGTCCCAGCCCAGGTAGTCCGGCACGCCCATGGCACCGGTCGGGTTGCCGGCCATGGCGTGGATGCCGCCGTACGTGGCGCAGGTGCCGATGGCGACGACGGCGAGCGCCTTGGGGGCCAGTCGGTCGATCCACTCACTGGTGGTGATCGGCTGTCCGGTCTCCGGGTTGTCGCCGAAGCCGCACCAGTAACCCTCCGGCTTGATGGCTTCGTTGGGGATGGACCCCTCGACGACCAGCACGAACGGGTCGATCTCACCGCGCTCGCCCTTGAAGAACCACTCGATGAAGGTGTCCGCGCCCTGGGTGGGCCCGCACTCGAAGTCGATCAGTGGCCAGTGCACCTGGATCTTGGGCAGACCCGGCAGCACGCTCAGCGCGATCTCTTCGATACTCGGTTGGGTCGCGGCGGTCAGCGCGACCGAGTCACCGTCGCAGCTCAGGCCGGCGTTGATCCAGAGGATGTGGATCGGGGACTCTTCCTCGTCCTTCCGTGCGGACGGGGCGGTCGCGGTGGCAGGTGCGGCATCCATGGCGATGTGCCTCCTCGGGGAGGTGGGCAGCGGAAGCGCTCGACACGGCTTCCGTCAACCTTGGTAACACCGCCGAGGGGGCGAGGAGAGCCGACGAGGGCCGTTCCGGTGACGCACCAGCGCCGGAACGGCCCTCGGGCCCGGGGAGGGACTGCCGTCAGGACGGCACTCCCGACTCCACCGTGGTGACGGTGAAGGTGCCGCCGCACACCCGCAGCCCGCTGCTGCCGGTGGTCATGGACTCCTTGGAGCCGGGCGGGTAGACGAACACGATCTGCGAGTTCTTCCAGCACGGGATGTCCGAGACGCCCTCGTTGACCGTGTGCAGCACCGCGTGCGCGCTCTGTCCGGGCTGCAGCCGCACGCTGCCGCCGGCGCCGCCCTCGCGGGAGGCGGGCGTGCCGACCGACGAGCCGTCGCGCTGGATCAGCGAGACGCCCGGGAAGCCGCGCAGCGAGCACGCCTTCTTGCCCTTGTTGGTGAAGACCAGCGGCACGCGGATGTTGCCCGCGCCGATGTCGGTGCGGCCCATGTGCAGCGACATGTTCGCCGCGGTGCAGCGGTCCGGGTCGGTCATGCCCGAGGGGTTGGCCTTGCTCGCGTTGGGAACCCCGGCGGAGCCGGCGGACGGCTTGGCCACACCGGAGGGCCGGGCCCCGTTGCCGGCGGACTGCGCACTGCCACCGGCCGACGGCGCACCGTTCGCGCTGGACGTGGCGGGTGCCGCGGCCGAGGAGGACTTCGATGCGCTGTCCGTGCCGTTCTGGCAGGCGGAAAGCGTCAGCGCGGTGACGGCGATCAGCGATCCGGCGGCGACACGGCGGCCGCGGCCGAGGGTCTTGAAGGTGAGCGACATGAGTCCCCCTCGTCTGGGGTTGGTGGGTACCCTCGTATCAGTGGGTGCGTACGGTCCGTCCGTTGCTCTTCCAGCGTGCTCCCGAGCACTGCCGGTCCGCTAACGAGGCACTAACACCCCACTAACGACGCCGCACGCCCGGCTCGACGCTGCGCCGGCGCCCGGTGTGACCAGGCGGAACTCCGGTGCGCCGCCCAGGCTCGCAGAAATCCGCGCGCTTGCGGGCGCGGCACTACGAGGTTCGGCCGTTTCAGCCTTCCTGCTCACGGGCCTCAGAAAACCCATGAATTCCCAGGCGCCCCACCTCGCGGGCCCATGCCCCTGGTAAGTGCGCAGGGCCGATCCCCGAGCGCCGGTGCCGAGGGAGTCGCTGCGCGCCCGGGGCGGACCGGGGGTCCGCACTCGACCGAAATCCCACCATAGGGTGTGGACGAGACGCTCTCCTTGACGCCGAGGTTGCACGGCGACGGCGTTTTCCAGCCACCGGGCACCGGCCATCCGGCTGCGCCACCACACCGCCGCACCGTCCGTATCCGGCCGCACCTCCGAGCCGCACTCCTCCGCCGGCCCTCCCCCGCTCCACCCGACGGCCGCCGGGCAGACGACCTCGGCGCGGGCAGCCCTCGGGACCGGGGCGGCGCCGGGCGCGGAGACGACCGGGGTGGCAGGGGCCCGGGCGTCGATGCGGAGGCCCGCCCGGGGGTTACGTTCGCGGGCCGACGGTCGCCGCTGGCGAACCCCACACGGCTAATCCCGCATCGCGACGCCCGCCGGGCGGACCCCCATCGCCGAGGAGGGCCAGGCCTCGCCCCACCACCACTACGCTCCCGCGCCTACCAATTGCGGGGCGGCGAGGCGGAGTTGACGGCTCTCCGCTGACGACTCTCCGCCAACCGTAGACAGGCCCGGGCCTGTCGGCCGCGGCCAGGGCCGACGAAGAGTCGTCGCGCGACGGGGGTGTCAGCGCCCGCCGGTGGCGCCCGGTTGTGTCAGGTCGAGGTCCAGTCGCTCGTTCGCACCGCCCGTCAGGGATATGGGCTCCGCGTGCGGCGGGTACCCGGCCGCCGACAGCGTGTACTGACGGCCCTGCAGGTCCGCGAAGGCGTAGGCGCCGTCCGGCCCGGTGACGGCGTGGCCGGTGACCGTGCCGTCCTCCAGCAGCGTCACGGCGGCATCCGCCAACGGCCGTCCGTCAGGCCCGCGGACGGTGCCGCGCACCGTGGCCGTCGGCCGCAACCGCACGTCCTGGCTGCCCGGCCGGTTCGGGGAGTCCGCCCCTTCACCGCCGGTCAACTGCACGGCACGGGCCTCCGGCTGGTGCCCCGCGGCACTGAGGACGAGCGTGTAGTCACCGTCCGGCAACTGGCCCACCTCCCAGCGCCCCTCGGCATCGGTGGACGTGCAGGTCACCACGTCCCCCCGGCCGTCGGTGACCACCACGCCGGCGTCGGCCAGCGCCGCGCCGTCCGGACCGCCCCGCAGGGTGCCGCGGAGCCGGCTGCCGGTGGGCACCAGGGCCAGTCGCACCTCGGCCACCGTGCCCTCGCCGTCGTGCGTGGCCGAGGCGGCCTGCGGGGTGTGGCCCGCAGCGGCGCCGGTGAGGACGTACGTGCCGGCGGTCGGGGCGGCCAGCGCGAAGCTGCCGTCGGCCGCGGCCGTGGTGACCCCGGCCTGCTGCCCGTGCCGGTCGATCAACGTGACCGTGGCGCCCGCGACCGGCCCACCGGCGGAATCGACGACCCGCCCGCGGAAAGCGGCACCGACCTCCTCGCCCGCTCCGGCCGGCTCCGCGACCGGCGCCCCGGTCGCACGCGGCTCCTCGGACGCGGCGGCAGCCACCGGGGAACCGGCCGGCGGCCGGACCGCCGTCGACTCCTGGCCGGCGGCCGGGGCGCCCTCCGCGCTCTGCGCCACCCGCGTGCCGGCCGCCTTCCGCTGGGACGGCAGGAACGCCGCCACCAGCACACCGAGCACGACCGCGGCCGTGGCGATCAGGAACGAGAACCGGAACCCGGCCATCGTGGGCACCACGATCGGCCCCAGCGGCTCGGACATGTGGGCGAGCACCATGCCGATCACGGCGCTGGACACGGAGGTGCCGATCGAACGCATCAGGGTGTTCAGGCCGTTGGCCGCGCCGGTCTCGGACGGGTCGACGGCCCCGATGATCAGCGCCGGGAGCGAGGAGTACGCCAGGCCGATGCCCGCGCCGACCACCACCGCGATGATCACGGTCTGCCAGGGGGCCTGCATCAGGCCGATCCCCCCGCCGTAGCCGATGCCGATGATCAGCATGCCCAGCAGCAGCGAGACCTTGGGGCCGCGGCGGGAGGCGATCCGGGCGTACAGCGGCGCCACGCACATCATCGTCAACCCCAGCGGTGCCACGCACAGCCCGGCGACCACCATCGACTGGCCGAGGCCGTAACCGGTCGACTTGGGCAGTTGGAGCAGCTGCGGCAGCACCAGCGAGATCGCGTAGAACGCCACTCCGACGGTGATGGACGCGAGGTTGGTGAGCAGCACCTCGCGCCGGGCGCTGGTGCGCAGGTCGACCAGCGGATCGGCGATCCGCAGCTCCATCACGCCCCACAGGACCAGGATCACCAGCGCGACCCCGAACAGGACGAGGGTGCGCGGCGATGCCCAACCCCAGTCACTGCCCTTGGTGATCGGCAGCAGGAGGGCGACGAGTCCGACGGACAGGCCGATGGCGCCGGCGACGTCGAAGCGTCCGGGCGCCCGCACCGGGGTCTCCGGAACGGCGAACAGGGTGAGCAGGATCGACAGCACGCCGAGCCCGGCGGCGGCGAAGAACAGCGCGTGCCAGTCGGCGTGTTGGGCGATCAACGCCGCGGCGGGCAGCGCCAGACCACCACCGACGCCGATGGAGGAACTCATCAGGGCCATGGCCGAGCCGAGCCGCTCCCGGGGCAGCTCGTCACGCATCAGCCCGATGCCGAGGGGTATCGCGCCCATCGCGAAGCCCTGGAGCGCCCGGCCGACGATCATGATGACCAACTGGCTGGTGAATCCGCAGATCAGGGAGCCGACGACCATGACGGCCAGGCTCACCAGCAGCATCCGGCGCTTGCCGTAGAGGTCGCCGAGGCGCCCCATGATGGGGGTGGCGACGGCCCCGGCGAGGAGGGTGGCCGTCATGACCCAGGTGGCGTTGCTGGAGGCGGTGCCGAGCAGCGTCGGCAGGTCCTTGATGACCGGTACCAGCAGCGTCTGCATCACCGCGACGACGATGCCGGCGAAGGCGAGGACGGGGACGATGCCGGCGCGCGTTCTGCGGTGCCCGCCCGCGGGGAGCAGGGCGGGCGGCGGCCCGGCGGCGGAATCCGCCGTCCTCACGGGAAGCTGGTCGGTCGTCGTCGGGGTCATGCGGGCGGCCTCCAGGGCGGCAGGAGCAAGCGAAAGGGTGCGCCGTGCGCTGCGGTGCGCGCTACGCGGGCAGGGGAATGCACCCCCTGATACGTGCATGACGAACGTTTCAACACAAGGGGCTATTCCAAGCCAGCGGGCCGTCTCACCCCACGAGCAGTGATCTCCCTCACGCTCCTCGGGTAGTGCCTCGCGCTACACCAACTTCCGTACGCCGCACGACTGATCGCCCCCTCCCACTCCGGAGCCATCCCGGCCCGCGCGCCCCTCGATCCGCGCCCGCCTCCGCTTGCCGTCCCTGCCATCGGCTCTCCCCCGAACTCGTCACTGACACTGGATCCAGTGAAGCGCACGCCACTGACATTCATCCGGCCGGGGGACCAGGAGCGGGTCAAGGAAGGAGCGTTCCGATCGATGTCACGCCGGGACAGAACCGACTTTCCGGACCAGCGGCGGAACTTCCGCCCTCGCCGGGGCCGCGCGACGACGAGCCACCGCTTCCGTTACGGCGCCACGTCCAACAGGTTCGGCCCGTCCTCGGCGAGGTGCTCCTCGTCCTCCAGGGCGGCGTGCCGCTGGAGTTCCGCGTCGAGTTGCGCCCCCCGCTCCGGATCGACTCGGAGCTTGGCGAGTATGGCGGGCACGGCGATGGTGGGAAGGGTGTGCTCGAAGAAGACGGTGAGCCGTTGGCTGAGGTCGGTCTGGTCGGTGAACGCCTTCGACATCATCTGGAGCCCGGCGAAGGCACCGACGAACAACTCGGCGGTGTCCCGTACGTTGACGCTGCCCATCACCTCGCCCCGCGCCTTGGCTTCCTTCAGGAGCCCTTCGACGAAGGACGACCACGCCGACATCGACTGTTTGCGGTCAAGGTGGTTCGAGCTCTGCTCGATGGCGAGACGGGCGGCACCACGCTGGATCGCGTCGTGGCGGAGCCGGTAGGCCAGGATCTGCCCGGCGTCCACGAACTCCTGCAGCTTGATCGCCTGTGGCCGTACGGCGATATCCAGCACCTGCTCGTGAAGTACCGCAAGCGCAAGATCCTCTTTGGAGGGGAAGTGGAAATACAGGGCGCCCTTGGTCACGCCCGCGCGCGTGAGGATCTCCGCGATCGTCGCGCGGTCGAAGCCGAACTCGTCGAAGACCGACGCAGCGGCTTCCAAGATCACTCGCCGAGTCCTGATCGCGCGGTCCTGACGTGCCACAGAACGCCTCCCGTCCCTCAAAGGCCTGAGCCTCTCAGCAATTCGCTACGACCCAAGTCTCCTCCAGATTCACAGCTGCTCCGTACCTCGACATCGGCATTGAAAAGAAAACCGGATGGTACGTATCTTAATCGTTGTCCGGAAGTCCTCTGTATTGATGCCTAGGGGCGGTCATGAGCGACACGTTGCAGGTCAGCGCCACAGATCGGCCCACGACCCGACGTCACACGCAGCCCGCGTGGAATCGACCCGCTGCGGTCCGCCTGGAGCACGGCGGGAGTCTCGCCGTGCCCGGTGCGTTCGTGCACCGCCCGCACGTCGAGGACATCCTCATCACGTCGTGGCGGCGGGTCGACGAGAGCCGTTTCACCGTCGATGCCCGGTGGCCCCATGATCACCCGTACTTCGTCCCGAGCCACGGCCGGCCCCACGTCATGCTCGCCGGCGAAACCATCCGCCAGGCAGGTCTGCTGCTGTCGCACGCCGAGTTCGGCGTGCCGCTCGGCCACCACTTCATCCTCGACGACCTCGTCTACACGACGGATCCCGAACACCACGTCCTCGGGGACGCACCGACTCGGCTGACCATCGACGTCCTCTGCCGCAAGACCCGCATGCGGGCCGGCGTACTGGCCAGCAGCCGGTTCGACATGACGCTCCGCGCCGGGGGCCGCATCGTCGCCACGGGTCACTCCAGCGTGAACGTCACCACACCCGCGGTCTACCGCCGGCTCCGGGGCCAACGCCTCGCGGCCCGCCGCGCCACGGGCCCGATCAGCCCCGCAGTGGCCCCGGAGTTGACCGGAAGCGTCACCGACCACGACGTGCTGCTCGCCCCCACCGGCCGGTTCGACACGTGGCTGTTGCGGATCGCCCCCGGACACGCCACGGTCGTCAACCCCGAGAACGATCACGTCCCCGGGCTGTCGCTCCTCGATGCGGCGCAGCAGGCCGCCCGCGCACTGACCGCGCCCGAGACCTTCGTCCCGTACGCCTTCGGCACGGAGTTCCGCCGCTACGCGGAGCACGGCAGCCCCTGCCTGATCGAAGCGCGCCGGATCCCGAGCGCGATTCCCGGCACCACCACGGTGGAAGTCACCGGCTCCCAACACGGCGAACCGGTCTTCGTCTCCACCCTGACCGCACTGGACATGTGCCGGTCCCCCCTCTGAGTCCCCACGGCTCACATCCGATTTCACGAGCCTCAGGGCTCGTGCCGTGTGCGGGTGAGCAACGGGTCGGACCCGGGCGCGGCCGCACCATGCTGCTGACTCACCGGACGGCCCGACGTGCCCGCGCATCCACCGGTCACGGTGACAACGAACCGCGCTCAGCACTACGGAAGGCCGACAACCACCATGGGTGACCTCTACGGAAAGACCGCACTGGTAACGGGATCCAGTCGCGGCATCGGCCGGGGCATCGCACAGCGCCTCGCCCAGGACGGCGCGCTGGTCGCCGTCCACTACGGGACCAACGACATCGCGGCCAAGGAGACCGTCGAGAGCATCCAGGAGGCCGGCGGCCGGGCGTTCGCGATCGCCGCCGAGCTGGGCGTCCCGGGCGACGCGGAGGCGCTGTTCGCCGCCTTCGACGCCGAACTGTCCGCGGCCGGCGCGGAACCGGGCCTGGACGTCCTCGTCAACAACGCCGCGATCAGCCTGCCCGGCCATATCGACGACGTGACGCCGGAGGAGTTCGACCGCACCATCGCGATCAACACCAGAGCCCCGTTCTTCCTGATCCAGCACGGGCTGCGGCGGATGCGGGACGGCGGGCGGATCGTGAACGTCTCGTCCGCGGTGACGACCACGGCCTTCCCCTCGACGATCGCCTACGGGGTCTCCAAGGGGGCGATCGACACCCTCACCCGCACCCTCGCCAAGGACGTCGGCGACCGCGGCATCACGGTGAACACCGTGGCGCCCGGATTCATAGAAACCGACATGAACGCCGCCATGCGGGCAACTCCCGAGGCACACGCGGCACTTGCCGCCATTTCGGTGTTCAACCGGCTGGGCAGGCCGGCCGACGTGGCCGACGTCGTCGCCTTCCTCGCCTCCGACGCATCCCGTTGGATCACCGGGCAGCGCATCGACGTGACCGGCGGGTCGATGCTGTGACGGCCGCGCCCGGGTGCTCCGACCCCCGTGCGGAGCACCCGGGCCGGGCCGCGCCGTCTTAGGCGGCGTCCGGTGCCACGCCCTCCAGTCCCAACAGCAGCCGCTTGCGGGCCAGGCCGCCCGCGTATCCGGTGAGCGAGCCGTCGGCGCCGATGACGCGGTGGCAGGGGCGGACCACCAGGAGCGGGTTGGCGCCGATGGCCGTGCCGATGGCGCGGACGGCGCCGCGCGGCGCGCCGATGGCGGTGGCGATCGCGCCGTAGGTGGTGGTCGTGCCGCGCGGGACGGCCTCCAGCGCGGTCCAGACGCGCTGTTGGAATTCGGTGCCGCGGGGCACGCACTCGACGGTGAACGGTGCCGTCGCGCCGTCGAAGTACGCGCGGAGCTGGCGGGCGATCTCGGCGAACGCGGCCGGGTCGTGGGTCCAGCCCTCCTGGACGACCGCCCCGCGCTTCTGGTCCGGTACCGAGAGCGAGGCCAGTGCGGTGCCGCCGGGCGCGGTCGCCGATCGCTCGCCCACCAGGAGGAGTTCGCCCAGGGGGCTGTCGAGGGTGGCGTACAGGGTCATGCGTCGATCCGTTCTTCCTGGGGCGAGTGCCGGGCCGGGGTGCCGGCAGGGTCGGCCGCGTGGAGGTAGTGGGTGGCGTAGGAACGCCAGGGGCTCCAGAGTGCCGGAGTGGTGCCCGGGGGCGGTGCGCCGAGGAGGACGTCGGGGTCGCCCAGGGCCCGCATCCGTACGTAACCGGCGGTCCACGGGCCGATGCCCGGCAGTGCGCGCAGGGCGCGTTCGGCCCGGTCGCGGTCGGTGCCGGCGTCCAGGACGACGTCCCGGGCGGCGAGCGCCGCGGCGAGGGACCGCAGTGCGGCGGCCCGCGACGGGGACGGGGCGAGCCCGGCGAGCGGGGCCCGGGCCAGTTCAGCGGCCCGCGGGAACAGGTGGGTGAGGCTGCCGACCGGGCGCGGCAGCGGCTCCCCGTAGCCGGCGACCAGGCGTTCGCCCAGGTCCCGGCCGGCGCCGGTGCCGGTTCGGCGGGCGAGGACGGCCCGCACCGCGAGTTCGACCGGGTCCACGGTGCCCGGGGACCGCAGCCCGGGGGAACGGGCGACCAGCGGGGCCAGCACGGGATCGGCACCGAGCCGTTCGCCGACCGCGTACGGGTCCGCGTCGAGGTCGAACAGGCGGCGGACGCGCTGGGTGGCGGTGGTGAGGTCGCGCAGTTCGGCGAGGTGCAGGCGGCAGTCCAACCAGCCGTCGCCGACGGCCTCGTCGACCTCCACGATGCCGGTGCCGTGCGGCAGTCGCAGGGTCCGCCGGTAGGTGCGGCGGCCGGGCGCCCCGGTGACCTCCTCGATCCCGCCGAGCGCCCGCGCCTGCAAGTGGTCGAAGACCTGCCGCGCCGCGTACGGGCCGCGGAACGCCAGCCGCAGCGGCAGCACGCCGGGCGTGCCGGACGGGGACGTCGGGCCGCTGCGGGTGCCGGGGCGGACCGCCCGCAGGCCGCTCGGGGTGAGGGCGTAGATCTCCTTGACGGTGTCGTTGAACTGCCGGACGCTGGCGAAGCCGGCGGCGAAGGCGATCTCGGCGATCGGCAGGCCGGTGGTCTGCAACAGGACCCGGGCGGTGTGCGCGCGCTGCGCCCGGGCCAGTGCGGTGGGCCCGGCGCCGAGTTCGGCGGTCAGTTGCCGCTGGAGTTGCCGGGCGCTGTAGCCCAGCCGGGACGCCAGCCCGGCGACGCCCTCCCGGTCGACGACGCCGTCCCCGATCAGTCGCACCGCCCGTCCCACGACGTCGGCCCGGGCGTTCCACTCGGCCGAGCCGGGGACCGCGTCGGGGCGGCACCGCCGGCAGGCCCGGTAGCCGGAGCCCTGGGCCGCCGCGGCGGTCGGGAAGAAGCTGACGTTGCGCCTTCGCGGGGTGGTGGCGGGGCAGCTCGGCCGGCAGTAGATCCCGGTCGTGGACACCGCGAAGAAGAACGCCCCGTCGAACCTGGCGTCCCGGCTCCGCACCGCCTCGTACCTGCTGTCCTCGCTCATCACACCCCCCACTGTGCGCCATCGCGCGCCCGCGCTCTGGCGGGAATCGGACATGGCGTTGGGTGGTGCGGTGGATCGGTGGATGCCTCAGCGGGCGGCGCCCGGTCCACGGGCCGGGGGCGTCACGCCGGCGGCATCGGCCAGTCGTCCAGGGAGCCGCCGCGCCACTCGATCAGGCGGGGGTCGTCCAGCGTGACGTCGTGGGCCGGATCGGCGACGCCCGCGCGGCGCAGGAACTCCGCGACGTCACCGCGGCCGTGGGCCAGGCCGACGATCTGCCCGTGCACGGTCACCCGGCGTCCACCGGACGGTGTCGGTGGGTGCACGATGACAGGCGGATGCTCGGACATGCCTCCAGCGTGCGCCGGGCTCCGCGCGCTCGCACGTCGGCGGCGGGATCTCACCCGGATGGTTGGGATCCCGGCCGGGCGGCACCGCCGGCGCCGGTGCGGGCGTGGTCCCCGGGCCGGTCCGGGACGGCGGGCGCGGACTCGAACCGCGAACGAGAGCCGAGGACGCCTGTGAACGACCCCATGGAATCCGCCGAGTTCTCCCGGGATCCGTATCCGCTGCTCGCCGCGCTCCGGGCGCGCGGCCCGGTGCAGCGGGTACGGACCGGGAAGGACCGCACGACGTGGGTGGTGACCGGCTGGGCCGAGGCGCGCGCGGCGCTGGCCGACCCACGGCTGTCGAAGGACACCGCCCGCTACTTCGCGGACCGGCCCTCCGGCCGCGATCTGGCGCCGGCGGTCAGCCGGAGCATGCTCGCCACCGATCCGCCGGACCACGCCCGGCTGCGGAAACTGGCCATGGCGGCCTTCACCCCGGCGGCGGTGGGCCGGCTGGAGCCGCGGATCCGACAGATCGCGGAGGGGCTGGCCGCGGGGCTGGGGCAGTCCGCGGCGGCGGCCGGCGGTCCGGTCGATCTGGTCGAGGGGTTCGCGGTGCCGCTGCCGATCGCGGTGATCTGCGAGTTGCTGGCGGTGCCGGAGGGAGACCGGGCCGCGGTGCGCCGGTGGTCCGACGACCTGTTCGCGGCGGCGGACCCGGACACCACCGACCGGGCCTCGCACGCCCTGGCCGGATACGTGGCGGAGCTGATCGCGGCCCGGCGCACGGCGCCCGGGGACGACGTGCTCAGCGCGCTGATCGCCGCCCGGGACGCCGGCGACCGGCTGTCCGAGCACGAACTCGTCTCGCTGGCCGTGCTGTTGGTGGTCGCCGGGCACGAGACCACGACGCACCTGATCGGCAACGGGACGCTGGCCCTGCTCCGCGACGACGCGCTGCACGCCCGCCTGCGGGACGATCCGGGGCTGCTGCCGGCCGCGGTGGAGGAGTTCCTGCGGTACGAGGCTCCGGTGACGCTGGCGACCTTCCGCTACGCCACCGAACCGTTCGAACTCGGCGGGGTCCGCATCGGAGCGGGCGAGGTGGTGCTCGTCTCCCCCGGTGGCGCCAATCGCGATCCGGCGCGGTTCGACGAGCCGGACGCCGTGCGGCTGGACCGGTCGGGCCCGGGCGGGCACCTGTCGTTCGGGCACGGTCCGCACCACTGCCTGGGGGCGTCGCTGGCCCGCGCCGAGGCCCGGATCGCGTTCGAGGTCCTGCTCGCACGGTTCCCCGGACTGCGGCTGGCGGCCGGCGGGCGCCAGGGCGCCGAGGGTTCCGACGGCACGGACGGGGTGACGTGGCGGCGCACGCGGTTGATGCGCGGACCGGCCCAACTGCCGGTGTTCCTAGGCCCGTTGCGGGAGGCTTCGGAGGGGCGGGACTGAGCGCTCCCCCGGAGGCGGGCAGGAAGGGCACTCACCTGCCCGCTGCCGCGCGCTGTGCATCGCTGGTGGGGCCTGGTGGTCCTGGGCCTGGCCGTCGTCGGCGGTCGGGCGCATCCGGAAACGGCGAACCGGCGTCGTGACCGCAGTGCGGCGGTCACGGCGCCGGTTGTCCGGTGCCGGTCGCGGTCCGGGACCGCTACCGGGTCTCAGCCCTTGAGGTCGTATCCGGAGAGGCGTTCCACGCCGCGCAGGAGGGCGGAGTGGTCCAGGCCGCCGTCGCCCTGGGCGCGCAGGGAGGCGACGAGGGAGGCGACGACGGAGCCGACG
>NZ_BAAARK010000014.1:0-193064 GCF_039532155.1 Streptomyces lunalinharesii | reverse complement strand
GGTGCGTGCGGTGACCTTGCCGTCGGGGTAGCCGAGGTAGAGGTAGAGCACGCCGTTGCGGTCGCGGGCGAGGATGTCGTACTCCTTGGCGCCGCCGAGGTTGCCGGGCGAGAGCACCTTGTCGTAGGCGTTCCACCCGCCGCCGATCCGGACGCTGTCCGGGGTGGCGGCGTTGCTGAAGTACAGGTTGCCGCTGGGGTCCCAGAGCCAGACGCCGTCGGCGACGCCGTTGGCGTCGTTGTCCACCGCCTGCTGGTTGGCGCGCACGTCGCCGAGGTCGTCGACCTTCTCGCGGGCCGTGAACTTGCCCGAGCCGTCGACGTCGTAGACGTAGGTGGCGCCGGAGGACTCCACGCCGAAGAGGGTGAAGACCGGGTTGGCCGCGCTCGGGCCGCCGGCGGTGACGCCGGTGATCGCCCGAGGGGCCTTGGCCGGCGCCTGCGGCGTCGCCTGGACGGCGTTCCGGGCGGCCGAGCCGGGGTTGTCCGCCGCGAAGGAGGCGCCGGCGGCGGAGCCGGCGAGCGCGACGGCGATGGCCGCGGTGGCGAGACGGGACAGGACGCGTCCGCGCGTGCGGCCGGAAGGTATTGCCACGTAGTTCTCCGTGGTTGGGGATCGAGACGGGAACCGGGACGACGACGGCGCGCCCCCGCAGGGGCGCGCCGAAGGTCTCCGGAGCTCAGGATCTTCCGCACGGCTCCTTCAGGTGTCAACTACTTTGGCGGGGCCGTGACCAGCGCCGTTTCCGCCCGTACAACCTTTTCCCCGGAGACGATTCGGTAGTGACGGTGCGAAACGGGCGAACCGATCGAGAAGACGCGGGTCCGGCGGTCCCGGGCGACGGACCGACCGGACCGCGTGTCCGGAGGTGTCCGGGTTGTTCCGTCCTGTGATCCTTCCAACACCGGCGCCCCTCCTGGGGGTGCCGGCGACGGGCCTCAGAACATCAGGCGGTAGGTCTGGTAGCCCCAACCGACCTTGACGGGCTTGGCGTACGGTGCCCGGGCGTTGCCGGTGCCCTTGTAGAGCATCAGCTCGCCGCCGGCGGTGCGGGCCAGCAGGTCGGCGTTGCCGTCGCGGTCCACGTCGCCGGTGGAGAACAGGTAGTTGTAGGCGTTCCAGCCGGCGCCGACCTTCTGCCGGGCCGCGAAGGGGGCCTTGGGGTTGCCGGTGCCCTTGTAGAGCCACAGGACGCCCGCCTTGTCGCGGGCGACGAGGTCGGTCCTGCCGTCGCCGGTGAGGTCGCCCTGGCCGGCTATCTGGGAGTACGCGCCCCAGCCGGCGCCGATCTTGATGCGCGGGGTCACCTTGCCGTCGGGGTGGGCGAGGTAGACGTACAGCACGCCCGACTTGTCGACGGCCATGATGTCGGATTCCTTGGCGCCGCCGAGGTCGCCCGGGGACAGGACCTTGTCGTAGACGTTCCAGCCGCCGCCGATGAGGCGGGTCTCCGCCTCGTCCAGGGTGAAGTCGGAGTAGAAGAGGTTGCCGTTGAAGTCCCAGGTGTAGAGGCCCTCTTCGTAACCGTCCTTGTTGTGGTCGACCCGCTGCGCGGCCTTGAAGACGTCCCAGCCGAACCACCGGTAGTCGCGCGCGTCGAAGCCGCTGCCGTTGGACTCCTGCATGTAGAGGTCGCCGCTGCGGTCCACGCCCGAGAAGGGGAAGAAGGGGGCGCCGACCTCGCCCGGTGCGGCGTACCCCATGCGGCCCTTGGGGGCCTTCGAGGCGCCGGGGGCCGTCGACTTCACCTTGTCGGCGTTCTTCAGGGGCGCCGGGACGGGGGCCGCCGGGGTGTCGGCGACGGCGGTTCCCGCGGTGGTGCCCAGCAGGGTCGCTGCGAGCACGGTGGTCGCGAGCCGGGTGAGCGCGCGGCCACGCTTACGGCCGGGAAGGAAGCCCACGTGAATCTCCAGTTGTTTGGATATGGGTGGCGCCATGCCCTATAGCGGGACATGGCGCGGCATTTACCCAATCTTTGCAACGTAAAGATTATCCGTCAAAGGGGATATCCGGCCCGTCGGGGCACGAAAGCCCCAACTGGCTAGTGCCGACCCAGTAGTTCGACCTCGGCGAGGGGCGCCGGCCGGGGCAGGGTGAGCCGGTAGTGGCGGTGGGTGCTGGGGGTGGGGAGGGAGAAGGGGCGGGTCTGGCGGTCCCAGGCGAAGCGTTGGTGGCTGCGGTGGTCCAGGGGGAACCAGTGCGTGCCGTCGTCGGAGCCTTCCAGGAGCCATTCCCCGGGAGCCTTCGCGGCGGTGGTGGAGGTGAGGGTGTACGAGGAGACGGTGGCGCCGGCGGGGACGGTGAAGGTCGCGCGGGAGACCGTGTCGGAGGTGTCGGAGGTGTCGTCGGTCAGCGGCCCGCCGTCCGGGACGGTCAGGTCGGTGGGCGGCGCCGGCACCGCGTCGTCCTGGGTGAGCGAGGTCGGTGCGGCGCCCGGTCCGCTGGCCCAGGCGGAGGGGCGCGGCCCCATGGCGAAGTCCAGGGTCCCGCCGCGGGCGAGCAGGGCGTGCGGCAGCGCGGTGCTGTTCCACGGCTTGCCGTTCACCTTCAGGCCCTGCACGTAGACGTTGCGGGCGCTGTTGCCGGGCGCGTTGACGACCAGGTCGCGGCCGTTCTCCAAGTGGATCGTGGCCTTGGTGAACAGCGGCGAGCCCACCGCGTACTCGCCCTGGCCCATCACCAACGGATAGAAGCCCAGGGAGCTGAAGACGTACCAGGCGGACATCTCGCCGTTGTCCTCGTCGCCCGGGTACCCCTGGCCGATCTCGCTGCCGAGGTAGAGCCGGGAGAGCACCTCGCGGACCTTCGCCTGCGTCTTGGCGGGCTGCCCGGCCGCGTCGTAGAGGTACGCGATGTGGTGCGAGGGCTGGTTGCTGTGCCCGTACATGCCCATCCGCACGTCGCGGGCCTCGGTCATCTCGTGGATGACGTCGCCGTAGGAGCCGGCGAACTGCTTGGCGGCGGTCTCCGGGGTGCTGAAGTAGGCGTCCAGCTTCTTCGCCAGGCCGCTCCGGCCGCCGTAGAGGTTGGCCAGTCCGCGGGTGTCCTGCGGGGCGGTGAAGGCGAACGTCCAGGCGTTGGTCTCGGTGTAGTCGTAACCCCAGACGCGGGGGTCGAAGCGGTCCGGCGGCAGCCGCCAGTCACCCCGGGCGTCCCTGCCCTGGAAGAAGCCGGTGCGGGGGTCGAAGAGCCGCACGTAGTTGCGGGCCCGGCCCAGGAAGTACTGCGACTCCTCCTTGTAGCGGGCCTGATGGGTCTTGGAGTAGAGGGCCTGTCCCATCCGGGCGATGCCGAAGTCGTTGAGGTAGCCCTCCAGCGCCCAGGACGCTCCCTCGCGGGTGTCGGTGCTGGTGTAGCCGAGGAACGGCGCGGTGGCCATGCCCTTCCGGCCGACGCCGGCGGACGGCGGGGCGACCGTGGCGTTCTTGACCGCCGCGTCGTAGGCCGCCGCGGCGTCGAACCGCACGCCCTTGACGTAGGCGTCGGCGAACGCGACGTCCGAACTCGTCCCGGTCATCAGGTCCGCGTACCCGGGCGAGGACCAGCGGGAGATCCAGCCACCGTCCTTGTACTGCTGGACGAACCCGTCCACCATCTTGCCGGCCCGACCGGGGGTGAGCAGGGAGTAGGCCGGCCAGGTCGTGCGGTAGGTGTCCCAGAAGCCGTTGTTGACGTAGACCGCACCGTCGACGATCTTCGCGCCGGTGCGGGTGGGGGTGTCCGGGCCGACCGGCGGCGAGAACGGGCTGGCGTAGCGGACCCGCGAACCCACCTGCTCCGAACCGGAGTTGGGGTAGAGGTACAGCCGGTAGAGGCTGGAGTAGAGGGTGGTCAGCTGGTCGCGGGTGGCGCCCTCGACCTCGACGCGGCCCAACAGCGCGTCCCACTGGGCGCGGGCGCGGTCCCGGACGGTGGTGAAGGAGGTGCCGTCGGGGATCTCCCGGGCGAGGTTGGCCTTCGCCTGCTCGACGCCGATCAGCGAGGTGGCCAGCCGCAGCGTCACCGTGCGGTCCGCGCCCGGCCGCAGCCGCAGGTAGCCGGTGACGTCCTTGCCCCCGCCGCCCGGCAGCGGTCCGCTCGCGGTGACGGGCGCGTCCACCACGCCGTAGACGAACAGGCGGCCGGCGCCGACCGAGAGCCCGCTGCGGACGTCGGAGTAGCCGGAGATGACGCCGTGGGTGGGGGCACCTCCCGGGCCGCCAGGCCCAGGGGGAGTGTCCAGGGTCAGGCCGCCCTTGTTGTTGACGTTGTCGAAGATCAGGTTGGCGTCGGCGCCGGGAAAGGTGAACCGCATCGCCGCCGCGTGGTCGGTCGGCGCGATCTCGGTGCGCAGGCCGTTGTCGAAGGTCACCGCGTACTGGTACGGCCGCGCGCTCTCGCGCTCGTGGTGGAAGGGCAGCGCGCGCCCGGTACGCGAGGCGTCCGGAGTGCCCGCCGCGGTGGACGGCATCACCTGGAACGTCTGCCGGTCGCCCATCCAGGGGCTCGGCTCGTGACTGGCGCTGAACGCCTGGAGGGTGGGGAGGTTGTCGGCGTTGTTCTTCCGCGCGTACTCGTAGAGCCAGTCGGTGGAGCCGGCGTCGGTCACCGGCGTCCAGAAGGTGAAGCCGTTCGGCACGGCGGTGGCGGGGAAGGCGTTGCCGCGCGAGAAGCTGCCGCTGGAGAGGGTGCCGCGGGTGGTGACGGCGTGGTCGGAGAGGTGGGCGAGCGGCCTCTGCGGGGCCGCGGGGCCGAGGACGACGTCGTCGAGCCAGCCGCGGAAGGCCGGCGCGGTCCGCGGCGCCCGGGGCGCGTCGTAGGCGAGCAGGATCCGGGCGACGGTCTTCCCGGCGGCGACCGCGCCGATCCGGGACTCCCGGTTGTTCCACTGGTTGACGTAGAGCGTCTTGGCGGCGGCCTGGCCCTGCGGGGTCAGCCGGGCCCCGTACTGGTCGGTCGCGGCCAGCTCGCTCAGGTACGTCCCGTCGGTGAAGGCCAGGTCGACCGCGACGTGGGTGGCCGGGTAGTCGAGGTCGGTCTCGGACAGCTGCGGGAACAGCTTGTACGAGAGCGTGGTGGTGGGGGTGACGGGGACGTGCACGGCGAACAGCTTGTTGTACGAGTAGGCCCGGCCGGCGGCGGTGTGCGTGCCGGCGTAGCGCAGCGCGTGGCCGCCGGTGAACCCGGCGTGCGCCTTGGCGGTGGGGGAGTCGGCGGGGCCGGTGTCGGGTGCGGTGTCCATGCCGGGCCCGCCGGGCGAGGAGGCCGGGGCGACGCCGGCGGTCCTGGGGCGGCCGTCCGGGCCGGTCTCGACGGTGTCCGTCCAGTCCGGTGCGGGCTGGCCCGGTTCGAAGGAGGAGCGGAACTGCGCCGCGGTGCCCGTGGGTTGGGGCGGTGCCGCCTGGGCCGGGCCGGTCGCGCCCGGCCCCACCAGGACGAGCAGGGCGGCCGCCGCGAGGGCGGCGGGGCGGACGATCCTCCGCAGTGGACTGTGCCGGTGTCTGTGCCGCACGCGCGAGCCCTCTCAACGGGATTGACATCGTTGTCAGTTGCGTAGTGCAGAGATAAGTAAGGTGCGCGGCGGCGCGGGTGTCAAGGGTGTGGCGGCGCGCCGCGGACCCCCGTGTCGCGGCCCGCGGTCCCGCCTCGGCGGTCGGCGCCGCGCCCCGCCCCGGCAACCTCGACCGGGGTGCACCGCAGGCGCATGCCGGGGAGGTCTCAACTAGGGAAAGACTCCCGGCCAACTCGGTGCCCGATCTTGCCCGTTCGGCCGGAAGTGGACTATACCTATCGGCGTCCGATACCGGCCGTACGACCGCCAGGCCGGATTCCGGGGGGAAAGCGGGGGACGTCGGAATTCCCCGCACATCCCTAGCTCGCCCGGTGCACATCCCGTACAACTCAGCTTCATCTGACCCGCGGTGCCGGGGTGGCTCCGGTACACCGCCTGAGTCCTGAAGAAGGCGAGGACTTGAGCATGGGATCCACCTCAGAAGTAGGCCGTCGCGATCTGGTCAAGCGGGCCGCGGCCCTGGGAATTCTCGCGGTACCGGCCATGGGCGCCCTGTCGTCCTGTGCCACCGGGGGCGGTGGCGGCTCACAGGACGGCACCAAGAACAAGGGCGCCACCTCGGCCAAGAATCCGCTCGGCGTGAAGAACGGGGTGTCGCTGGAGGCATTCATCTTCAAGGGGGGCCTCGGCGACCAGTACGCCAAGGACGCCGAAGCCGACTACAACAAGACCTACGGCACGACGGTCAAGCACACCGGCACCCAGCAGATCGGTCCGAAACTCCAGCCGCGCTTCGCCGGCGGCAATCCGCCCGACCTGATCGACAACTCCGGCGCCGACCACCTGGACATGAACACGTTGTCCGCGCAAGGGCAGTTGCAGGATCTCACCGCGCTGCTCGACGCCCCGTCGATCGACGACCCGAAGAAGAAGGTCCGGGACACGCTCTACCCCAGCACCATCGAAAAGGGCCAGCACAAGGACACCTTCGACGTCTTCTACTACGCCTTCACGGTGTACGGCACCTGGTATTCCCACAAGCTGCTGAAGGACAAGGGCTGGGCCTATCCCACCTCCTTCGACGAGATGATCAGCCTCTGCGCCGAGATCAAGAAGGCGGGCATCGCGCCCTGGACGTATCCGGGGAAGTACCCGTACTACGTCCACTTCAACGTCTTCGCCCAGATCGCCAAGATCGGCGGCCTGGACAAGTGGATCGCCATCGACAACCTGGAGCCGGGCGCCTGGACCTCCAACGACGCGGTCAAGCAGGTCATCGGGCACTACGAGGAACTGGCCGCCAAGGGCTACTTCCTCGAAGGCAGCCAGGGCCTGACGCACATCCAGTCGCAGACCGCCTGGACCCGCGGCAAGGCGGCCTTCATCCCCAACGGCTCCTGGGTGGAGAACGAGGCCGCGCCCACCACGCCGGCCGACTTCGACATGGCCGTCGGCCCGCTCTTCAACGGCGGCACCGGCGACAAGATGCCGCACGGCACGCTGCGCGCCGAGCCCAGCGAGCCGTTCATCGTCGCCAAGGGCGGCAAGAATCCCCTCGGCGGCATGGAACTGCTGCGGATCATGCTCTCCAAGAAGCACGCGCAGAATTTCGCCACCAAGGTCAAGTCGCTCACTTCCGTCCAGGGCGCGACCGACGGAATGCAGCTCTCGCCGGGACTGGCGTCCGCCGCCAAGACCGTCAAGGAGGGCGGCAAGAACCTCCTGATGATCCAGCTCCAGGAGTGGTACCCGAAGTTGACCGACGAAAAGCTCGGCGGACTCACCAGCCAGCTCCTCACCGGTGAACTCAAGGCCGCGGAATGGATCAAGAAGGCCCAGCAGTACGCGGACGAGGTCGCCAAGGACAGCTCCGTCACCAAGTTCCACCGCGCCACCTGACCGAGCTTCCCCACCGGGGATCCATCCACGTTCCACCGCTGACGAGGGAGGGCCGGGGAGCTCATGCGCCACGGCAAGTACCGATTCATCGTGGGGTTCCTGGCCCTGCCCCTGCTGCTCTACGGGATCTTCGTGATCTCACCGTTCGTCCAGGCGTTCCAGATTTCCACCACGGAATGGAGCGGCCTGCGCGGCACCGCCAAGAGCGTCGGGCTGGGCAACTACGGAAAACTGCTGCACAGCGATGAATTCTGGAATGCGCTCAAGCACAACGTCGTGATGCTGGTGTTGGTGCCGATCGTCACGCTGGCACTGGGGCTGTTCTTCGCGTTCATGCTGAACGTCGGCGGCCGGTCCCGCCGCGGCGCGGTCATCACCGGCGTCCGCGGAGCGACGTTCTACAAATTCGTCTACTTCTTCCCGCAGGTCATCTCGATCACCATCATCTCGGTGATCTGGTTCAACATCTACAATCCGGATCCGCACGACGGCATGCTCAATTCCCTGCTCGGCGCGCTCGGCCTGGATTCCCTGCAGAGCGCCTGGCTGGGGGAGGGGAGCGTGGCCCTGGCCTGCATCATGCTGGTGATGGTCTGGGCCAATGTGGGCTTCTACGTCGTGCTGTTCTCCGCGGCCATGGCCACCATTCCCCGGGACATCTACGAGGCCGCCCTGCTCGACGGCGCGGGCCGTTCGCAGACGTTCTTCCGGATCACCCTGCCGCTGCTGTGGGACACCGTGCAGACGGGCTGGGTCTACATGGGCATCATCGCGATGGACGCCTTCGCGCTGGTGCAGATCATGTCGGTCAACATGGGCGGTCCGGACGGTGCGACCGACGTCGTTCCGCTCCGCCTCTACCTGACCGCCTTCCGCGACAGTCAGTTCGGCTACGCGGCCGCGATGGGCGTCGCCATGCTCGTCGTCACGCTGCTGTTCGCCGTCCTCACGATGCGCTTCGCGCGCCGTGAGCGGATCGAGTACTAGGGGCAGGGCGCATGACGACACGAACCACCGCGGCACGGCCGCGCCGGAACTCCGAGGGCGGCACGCTCAACGTCTTCTCGCACGGCATGCTCGTCGTGTGGGCGCTGATGGTGGGCATGCCGCTGCTGTGGGTGCTGTGGAGCTCCTTCAAGAGCAGCGGAGACATCCTCACCTCCCCGTGGTCCCTCCCGGGCAAGCTCCACTTCGAGAACTGGGTCAACGCCTGGGAGAAGGCCAACATCGGCAAGATGTTCCTCAACACCCTCATCGTGGTGGGCGGTTCGCTCACCGGGACGATGGTGCTGGGCTCCATGGCCGGCTACGTCCTGGCCCGCTTCCAGTTCCCCGGCAACCGCCTCGTCTACTACCTCTTCGTCGCCGGCATGTCCTTCCCGGTCTTCATGCTGGTGATCCCGCTCTTCTTCGTGCTGCGGGACTTCCCCGGCGTTCCGCTGCTGGCGACGTACCAGGGCCTGATCGCCGTCTACATCGCCTACTCGCTGCCGTTCACCGTCTTCTTCATGACGGCGTTCTTCCGCACCCTGCCGACGTCGGTGGCGGAGGCGGCGATGATCGACGGCGCCTCGCACGCCCGGACGTTCTTCCAGGTCATGCTGCCGATGGCCAAGCCGGGCCTGATCAGCGTCGGGATCTTCAACTTCCTGGGGCAGTGGAACCAGTACCTGCTGCCGATGGTCCTCAACCAGGACGAGGACAAGTACGTGCTCACCCAGGGCCTGGCCAACCTCGCGCTGCAACAGGGCTACCAGGGCGACTGGGGCGGGCTGATGGCCGGCATGATGATCGCGATGCTGCCGGTGCTCCTCGTCTACGTCATCTTCCAGCGGCAGGTGCAGGCCGGGCTGACGGCGGGCGCGCTCAAGTAGCCCGCCGGCCCCGCCCGGGCAGCAGCGGGGAGGGCGGTTTCCCCCTCAGTGGGACCGCCCTCCCTGCTGTGCCCGGGCACCCCGGTTCCCGCCGGGCTCAACGCCTTGACGAGACTTCCCCGTCGGAGTTCTTCTTAGAGTTCACATGTTGAAATCGGTTGCCGTCCCCCGATGACGTGGGTGCGGCCGGCGGGCAGTCGTCGCACTGTCCGCCCCAGGCGGGAGTGGATGAGTCGATGGAGACTCCGGGGTCGCAGTCCTCGCTGCACCGGGCCAATCTGGAGCGGGTGGTCCGCGCGGTGCGCATGGCGGGCTCGCTCACCCAGGCGGAGATCGCCCGGAGCACGGGGCTGTCCGCGGCCACCGTCTCGAACATCGTTCGTGAGTTGAAGGACGGCGGGACCGTCGAGGTGACGCCCACCTCCGCGGGCGGCCGCCGGGCCCGCAGCGTCTCGCTGTCCGGCGACGCCGGCATCGTCGTGGGCGTCGACTTCGGCCACTCCCACCTGCGGGTGGCGGTCGGCAACCTCGCCCACGAGGTGCTCGCCGAGGAGGCCGAGCCGATCGACGTGGACGCCTCCGCCGCCGAGGGCTTCGACCGGGCCGAGCGGCTGGTCAGCAGGTTGATCGAGCGCACCGGGATCGACGCGGCCAAGGTCATCGGCGTCGGGCTGGGCGTCCCCGGCCCGATCGACGTGGAATCCGGCACCCTGGGCTCGACCACGATCCTGCCGGGCTGGTCCGGGACCAACCCCGGCGCGGAGCTGTCCGGGCGGCTCGGCGTCCCGGTCTACGTCGACAACGACGCCAACCTCGGCGCGCTCGGCGAACTGGTGTGGGGCGGCGGGCGCGGCGCGGCGGACCTGGCGTACATCAAGGTGGCCAGCGGCGTCGGCGCCGGGCTGGTGATCAGCGGCCAGATCTACCGCGGCCCGGGCGGCACCGCCGGCGAGATCGGGCACATCACCCTCGACGAGTCCGGCCCGGTCTGCCGCTGCGGCAACCGCGGCTGCCTGGAGACCTTCACCGCGGCCCGCTACGTCCTGCCGCTGCTCCAGCCGAGCCACGGCCCCGACCTCACCATGGCGGGGGTGGTCCAGCTGGCCCGCGAGGGCGACCCGGGGTGCCGGCGGGTGATCGCCGACGTGGGCCGGCACATCGGCAGCGGCGTGGCGAACCTGTGCAACCTGCTCAACCCCAGCCGGGTGGTGCTCGGCGGCGACCTCGCCGAGGCCGGCGAACTCGTGCTCGGGCCGATCCGGGAGTCGGTGTCGCGGTACGCGATCCCCAGCGCCGCACGGCAGTTGGGGATCGTGCCGGGCACCCTCGGCGGCCGGGCCGAGGTGCTCGGCGCGCTCGCCCTGGTGCTGAGCGAGATGGGCGATTCGAGCCTGCTCGACGGGGCCCGGAGCCCGGACGCGCCCGCCCTGACATGAGCGGCTTAACTTCACGCCCCTAACGCATGGCACCGTTGTCATCTCGTTAAGGATTTACTCCTTGACGGTCGGCTGGCGGCCGAGTTGACTTCCAGCCACCTCGGCCGCAACGACGCGGCCATGTCAGGGAGGCACCCCCAATGAATGCGCATGTGTGGACGCGTCGCGTCGTCATAGGCACCGCCGCCGTCTCGATGGCCCTCTCCGTGGCCGCCTGCGGCAAGGCCGGCGACGGCGGCACCAGCGGTGGTGACGGCAAGACCATCGGCCTGTTGCTGCCGGAGAACAAGACCACGCGTTACGAGACCTTCGACCGGCCCCTGATCACGAAGAAGATCGAGGCGCTCTGCGCCGACTGCAAGGTCAAGTACAACAACGCCGACCAGGACACCCAGAACCAGAAGAAGCAGTTCGACGCCCTGATCACGCAGGGCGTCAAGGTGATCATCCTGGACCCGGTCGACTACAAGGCCACCAAGTCCTGGGTGAACCGGGCCGCCAAGCAGGGCGTCAAGGTCATCGCCTACGACCGCCTGGCCGAGGGCGAGATCTCCGCCTACGTCTCCTACGACAACGAGAAGATCGGCCGCCTCCAGGGCGAGGCGCTGGTCAAGGCGCTCGGCGACCGGGCCAAGGACAGCAACGTCGTCATGATCAACGGCTCGCCGACCGACCCCAACGCGCCGTTCTTCAAGCGGGGCGCCCACAGCGTCCTCGACAAGCAGGTCAAGAAGATCGTCTACGAGCAGGACATCCCGGACTGGTCCTCGGACGAGGCGAACAAGAAGATGGCCGCCGCCATCGACTCGCTCGGCAAGGACGGCATCCAGGGCGTCTACTCCGCCAACGACGGCATGGCCGGCGGCATCATCACCGCCCTCAAGCAGCAGGGCGTCAAGGTCCCGGTCGGTGGCCAGGACTCCGAGCTCGCGGGCCTGCAGCGGATCCTCACCGGCGACCAGACGTTCTCGATCTACAAGCAGATCCAGCCGCAGGCCGACACCACCGCCGAGATCGCGGTCCGGCTGCTCAAGGGCGAGAAGATCGACTCCCTGACGCCCACCAAGGTCGACAGCCTCAGCGGCGAGGTCAAGGGCATCCCCGCCAAGCTCTACGACGCCCAGGTCGTGACCAAGGACAACATCGAGGACACGATCGTCAAGGACAAGGTCTACCCCGCGAGCCGGATCTGCGCCGGCGACGCCAAGGCGGCCTGCGCGGCGGCGGGCATCAAGTAGGGCGGGCGGCGGGCACCGTCCGCCACCGATCCGCCCCCTCCCGCGGCGGCCGCCCGGCCGCCGCGCCGGGGCCTGCACCCCCGCACTCGCACCACCGTTCCCGCCGCAGCGACGGCGGTGAAGGAGATGATTCACGTGTCCGCTCCGCCCGTCCTGGCGCTGCGCGGGGTCTCCAAGCGGTTCGGCGCCGTCCAGGCGCTCACCGACGTCACGCTGGAGATCCACGCCGGCGAGGTCCTCGCCCTCGTCGGCGACAACGGCGCCGGGAAGTCCACCCTGGTCAAGACCATCTCGGGCGTCCACCCGGTCGACGACGGCGCCATCGAATGGGAGGGCGCGCCGGTCCGCATCGCGAAGCCGCACGACGCCCAGGACCTCGGCGTCGCCACCGTCTACCAGGACCTCGCGCTCTGCGACAACCTCGACGTCGTCGCCAACCTCTACCTCGGCAACGAGCTGCGCACCGCCGGCGTCCTCGACGAGATCGCCATGGAGAAGCGGGCCAAGGAGCTGCTGGACACCCTGTCCATCCGGATCCCCAGCGTCCGCATCCCGGTGGCCGCGCTCTCCGGCGGTCAGCGACAGGTCGTCGCCATCGCCCGCGCGCTGATCGGCGAGCCGAAGGTCGTCATCCTCGACGAGCCGACCGCCGCCCTGGGCGTCGAGCAGACCGCGCAGGTCCTCGACCTGGTCGAGCGGCTGCGCGAGCGCGACCTCGGCGTCATCCTGATCAGCCACAACATGGCCGACGTGCAGGCCGTCGCGGACCGGGTCGCGGTCCTGCGACTGGGCCGCAACAACGGCGTCTTCGACGTCGCCGCCACCTCCCACGAAGTGATCATCGCCGCCATCACCGGTGCCTCCGACAACGCTGTCACCCGTCGCCGGGCACGCACCGACCAGTTGAAGAAGGAGGCCGGGGCATGAGCGAGCAGCAGACCGCCGAGGCCACGCCGCCGGCCGCCGTCGACCCCCGGCTGCTGGTCCGGGAGAAAGGATTCGCCGGCTACCTGGACGCGTTCGCGCGCCGGCTGCGCGGCGGTGAGCTGGGGTCCCTGCCGGTCGTCGTCGGCCTGGTCGTCATCGCGGTCGTCTTCCAGCTCAAGAACAGCAGCTTCCTGTCCGCGGACAGCCTCGCCAACATCGGCGTCTACACCTCCGGCATGGGCATCATGGCCGTCGGCATCGTCTTCGTCCTGCTGTTGGGCGAGATCGACCTCTCGGTCGGCTCGGTCGCGGGGGTGGGCGCGGCGGTCTGGGCGGTGCTGAGCGTCACCCACGGACTCAACGACGGGCTCGCGGTGCTGATCGCGGTGGCCGCCGGCGCCGTGATCGGCGCCCTCCACGGGTTCTTCTTCGCCAAGATCGGGGTGCCCGCGTTCGTCGTCACCCTGGCCGGCTTCCTGGGCTGGAGCGGCCTGCAGATCTGGCTGATGGGCAAGGAAGGCTCCATCAACACGCCCAGCGGCAGCCTGGTGGAGGACCTCACCGGCTACTACTTCGAGGACAAGGCCGCCGCCTACGGCCTGGCGCTGGTCGCGGTGCTCGCCTACGCGGGCTCGCTGCTGCTGGACACCCGGCGCCGCCGGGCCGCCGCCCTGCCGTCCCGGCCGCTCAGCGAGGTCCTGCTGCGCACCGGCGTGGTCGCGGTGCTCGCCTTCGCGGTCGCCTACGTCCTCAACGAGCCGTCCGGCGCCCGCGGCCTGCCGCTGGCCCTGGTGCTCTTCCTCGCCGTCCTGGTCCTCGCCGACTTCGTGGTGCGCCGCACCGCCTACGGCCGGCAGATCTTCGCGGTCGGCGGCAACGCCGAGGCGGCCCGCCGGGCCGGCATCAACGTCAACCGGGTCCGGATCACGGTCTTCGCGATCTCCGGGATGCTCGCAGCCTTCGGCGGCCTGTTCATCGCCAGCCTCTCCGGCGGCGCCACCAAGAACCTGGGTTCCGGCAACACCCTGATGAACGTCATCGCGGCGGCGGTCATCGGCGGCACCAGCCTCTTCGGCGGCCGCGGCAAGATCTGGTCCGCGCTGCTGGGCATGCTGGTCATCCAGTCGATCCAGCAGGGCCTGAACCTGCTCGGCATGGCCAGTGAGATCCAGTACATGATCACCGGCGCGGTGCTGCTGGCCGCCGTGGTGATCGACTCGCTGTCGCGCCGCACCCAGAAGACCGCCGGCCGCAGTTGAGCAGCGGGCGCTCGCGGGGCCCGGGAGGCCGCGCAATGTCGTAAGACGGCAACAATCTCCGCGCCACGGCGGAAACCGGCCCCCCTCGGACGCGCTCCGGAGGGGGCCGCGTGCTGCCCTGGGCACCCGCGGCGACGACCCGAAACGACGTTCGAGACGCCCGTCACCCGAGTGACATACATCGCCGGGCCCGGCCGCGCCGGCGGCGGGCGCGACATTAGACTCATCTGATCGGCAAGCTCGACCTACGGCAGCAAGGAGGCATGGGGTGGCATTGCTGACCCGTATCAAGGGGCCGCGCGACCTGGACCGGCTTTCGCCCGAGCAGCTCACGCAGCTGGCGGCGGAGATCCGTGGCTTCCTCGTCGACGCGGTCTCCAAGACCGGCGGACACCTCGGCCCGAACCTCGGCGTGGTCGAACTGACCATCGCCCTGCACCGTGTTTTCCATTCACCCAAGGACAAGGTCCTGTGGGACACCGGACACCAGTCCTACGTCCACAAGCTGCTGACCGGCCGCCAGGACTTCTCCAAGCTCAAGGCCAAGGGCGGCCTGTCCGGCTACCCCTCGCAGGCCGAGTCCGCACACGACGTCATCGAGAACAGTCACGCCTCGACGGTCCTGGGCTGGGCCGACGGCATCGCCAAGGCCCACGAGGTCCGCGGCCGGGACGACCGGGTGGTGGCCGTCATCGGTGACGGCGCCCTCACCGGCGGCATGGCCTGGGAGGCGCTCAACAACATCGCGGCCGCCAAGGACCGCCCGCTGGTCATCGTCGTCAACGACAACGAGCGCTCCTACGCGCCGACCATCGGCGGCCTGGCCAACCACCTCGCCACCCTGCGCACCACCGACGGCTACGAGCGCTTCCTGGCCCGCGGCAAGGACATCCTGGAGCGCACCCCGGTCGTCGGCAAGCCGCTCTACGAGACGCTGCACGGCGCCAAGAAGGGCCTGAAGGACTTCATCGCGCCGCAGGGCATGTTCGAGGACCTGGGCCTGAAGTACGTCGGCCCGATCGACGGGCACGACGTCGAGGCGCTGGAGTCCGCGCTGACCCGCGCCAAGCGCTTCGGCGGCCCGGTGATCGTGCACTGCCTCACCGAGAAGGGCCGCGGCTACCGTCCCGCCGAGCAGGACGAGGCCGACCGCTTCCACGGCATCGGCCCGATCCACCCGGACACCGGCCTGCCCCTCTCCTCCGGCGGCAAGGACTGGACCGGCGTCTTCGGCGACGAGATGGTCGCGCTCGGCAAGGAGCGCGACGACATCGTGGCCATCACCGCGGCCATGCTCCAGCCGGTCGGCCTGGAGAAGTTCGCCAAGGAGTTCCCGGACCGGGTCTACGACGTCGGCATCGCGGAGCAGCACGCCGCGGTCTCCGCCGCCGGCATGGCCACCGCCGGACTCCACCCGGTCTTCGCGGTCTACGCGACCTTCCTCAACCGCGCCTTCGACCAGGTCCTGATGGACGTCGCGCTGCACAAGTGCGGCGTCACCTTCGTCCTGGACCGGGCCGGCGTCACCGGTACCGACGGCGCCTCCCACAACGGCATGTGGGACATGTCGATCCTCCAGGTCGTCCCCGGCCTGCGGCTGGCCGCGCCGCGCGACGCCGACCAGGTGCGCGCCCAGCTGCGGGAGGCCGTCGAGGTCGACGACGCCCCGACCGTGGTGCGCTACTCCAAGGGCGCGGTCGGCCCGGCCGTCGAGGCGGTCGGTCGGGTCGGCGGCATGGACGTGCTGCGCGAGCCCGCCGCCACCGGGCGTCCGGACGTCCTGCTGGTGTCGGTCGGCGCGCTCGCCCCGATGTGCCTGGAGGTCGCCGACCTGCTGGACAAGCAGGGCATCTCCACCACCGTCGTCGACCCCCGCTGGGTCAAGCCGGTCGACGAGGCGCTGCCGGGCCTGGCCGCCGAGCACCGGGTGGTCGTCACCGTCGAGGACAACATCCGCACCGGCGGCGTCGGTTCGGCCGTCGCCCAGGCACTGCGGGACGCCGGGGTGGACGTCCCGCTGCGCGACTTCGGCATCCCCGAGCGCTTCCTGGACCACGCCTCCCGCAAGGAGGTCATGGCCGAGGTCGGGCTCACCGCGCCGGACATCGCCCGCCAGGTGACCGGGCTGGTCGCCAAGATGGACAACCGCGACGAGGCCGTCCCCGGCACCGCCGGCCCGGCCGCCGTCCGGGACTCCGCCGCCGACGGCGCGGCCGAGCCCGCCGAGGCGGCCCGCGACTGACCCGCGGCCCGCACCGCCCGCCCGATGGGCCGGCCGGACGTCCCCAGGGATGTTCCGGCCGGCCCATCGGCTGCTCGGGGGTTCCCACCCCATCGGGTGAAACCGCGGCCCCGGAAGGCCCGCCGCCACTGACCGTTTCCCGACATTGCGGAGACTCGGTCAGTTCAGGAGAGTTGCGAGGGTCTTCCAGGCGGAGGTTCGCCCATGAGCACAGAGCACGGACCACAGGGACACGGACCAGGGGGAGCGCCGCCGGAGCCGCGGGGCGGGACGCGCCGCGACCGCGGCGTGCTGCGGACGAAGAGCGTCGAACAGTCGATCCAGGACACCGAGGAGCCCGAACACGCCCTCAGGAAGTCCCTCTCGGCGCTCGACCTGACCGTCTTCGGCGTCGGGGTGGTCATCGGCACCGGCATCTTCGTCCTCACCGGGAAGATCGCCAAGGAGCAGGCCGGCCCCGCGGTGGCGATCTCCTTCGTCGTCGCCGGCGTGGTCTGCGCGCTGGCGGCGCTGTGCTACGCCGAGTTCGCCTCCACCGTGCCGGTCGCCGGCTCGGCCTACACCTTCTCGTACGCGTCCCTGGGCGAGCTGCCCGCCTGGATCATCGGCTGGGACCTGATCCTGGAGCTGGCCCTGGGCTGCGCGGTGGTCGCCGTCGGCTGGTCCGGCTACGTGCGCTCGCTGCTCGACACCGGGGGGCTGCACCTGCCGGCGGTGCTGTCCGGCAGCCACGGCGGGCGGTTCGGCTTCGACCTGCTCGCCTGCGTCCTGGTCCTGGTGATCACCGCCATCCTGGTGCTCGGCATGAAGCTCTCCTCCCGGGTGACGGCGGTGGTCGTCGGCGTGAAGGTGGCCGTCGTGCTGCTGGTCGTCGTCGCCGGCGCGTTCTTCGTCTCCGGGGCCAACTACCGGCCGTTCGTCCCGCCGAGCCAACCGAGCGCCGCCGGCGGCGGACTGGCCGCCCCGCTCTCCCAGTTGATGTTCGGCTTCGCCCCGTCCCACTTCGGTGTGATGGGCATCTTCGCGGCGGCGGCGGTGGTCTTCTTCGCCTTCATCGGCTTCGACATCGTGGCCACCGCGGCCGAGGAGACCCGGGTCCCGCAGCGCGACGTGCCGCGCGGCATCCTCGGCTCGCTGGCGATCTGCACGCTGCTCTACGTGGCCGTGTCGATCGTCGTCACCGGCATGGAGAAGTACGACCGGCTGTCCGTGGACGCCCCGCTCGCGGACGCCTTCAAGCACGTCGGCTACCCGTTCTACGCGGGCCTGATCAGCTTCGGCGCGGCGGTCGGCCTGACCTCGGTCTGCATGATCCTGCTGCTCGGCCAGAGCCGGGTGTTCTTCGCGATGAGCCGGGACGGGCTGCTGCCGAAGGTGTTCTCCCGGGTGCATCCGAAGTTCGGCACCCCGCACCGGTCCACGATCGTCCTCGGCTCCGTGGTCGCGGTGGTCGCCGGCTTCACCTCGATCGACGTGCTGGCCGAACTCGTCAACATCGGGACGCTCTTCGCCTTCGTCGTGGTCGCCCTAGGCGTGGTCCTGCTCCGCCGTTCCCGCCCCGACCTGCCGCGCGCCTTTAGGACCCCGCTCGTGCCGTTCGTCCCGCTGCTGTCGGTGCTCGCCTCGCTCTGGCTGATGCTCAACCTGCCCGCCGAGACCTGGATCCGGTTCGCGCTCTGGATGGCGCTCGGCTTCGTCGTCTACTTCGTCTACGGGCGCAGCCACAGCCGGCTCGCGCTCCGGGAGCGCCAGCGCGCCGGGGCCGACGCCCGGCCGTAGCGCGCTCGGGGGAGGGGAGGGCGGCGGGCCCGCACGTCCCACGCGGCCACAGACGCCGCGCTGACGGGCTATCGGACGTCGTCGCGCCCTCTGCCGCGCCGGACCGTCCGAGGGCCCGCCACACGGGCGCCCAGCGCCTGCACGCGCTCGCGCAGGCCGCGGTCCGCGGTGACCACCAGACAGTCCCGCCCGGCGCCCTCCTCGGCCACCAGCCGCACCATCGCGTCGTCGCCGCTGCCGTCCGCCGACACCACCCGCACGCCCGGCACCGACGCCACCTGGCGCGCCGCGCCCTCCACCACCAAGACGAGTTCCAGCGGCGGATCGACCAGGCCGGGCAGGCCCGTCGCGGCGGTGTCGACCAGCGCGTCGCGCAGGCGTTCGGCGGCGCCGTGCCGGTCCCGCCACCAGCCGTCGGGCACCGAGCCGACCACGTTCGCGGCATCGACGATGAGCAAGCTCTCCATGCCGCCAGCCTGCCACGGTCGGGGCACCGCCGGCCGCCGGCGCCCGCCGCACGCACGACGCGCGGACCGGCTCCACCGAGCCGGTCCGCGCGTCGACTTCCCCCGGGGCGAACGCCCCTCGGGGCCGCTTAGGCGGGCACGCTCGCCACACCCGGGGCCAGGAACTTCTTCCCGGTCACCCGCTCGGAGACGCCCTCACGGTCCAGGTACGGCGTGATGCCGCCCAGGTGGAAGGGCCAGCCGGCACCGGTGATCAGGCACAGGTCGATGTCCTGCGCCTCGGCCACCACGTCCTCGTCCAGCATCAGGCCGATCTCCTGCGCGACGGCGTCCAGCACCCGGTCGCGGACCTGCTGCTCGGTCAGCACCGCGTCGCCCTGCTTCAGCAGCGCGGCGACCTCCGGGTCCAGCTCCGGCTTGCCGCTGTCGTAGACGTAGAAGCCGCGCTTGCCGGCCTCGACGACCGCCTTGAGGTTGGGGGAGACCGTGAAGCGGTCCGGGAAGGCGCCGTGCAGCGTCTCGGAGACGTGCAGGCCGATCGCCGGGCCGACCAGCTCCAGCAGGACCAGCGGCGACATCGGCAGGCCGAGCGGCTCGACCGCCTGCTCGGCGACGGCGACCGGGGTGCCCTCGTCGATGACGTTCTGGATCTCGCCCATGAAGCGGGTCAGGATGCGGTTGACGACGAACGCCGGGGCGTCCTTCACCAACACGGCCGTCTTCTTCAGCGACTTGGCGACCGCGAAGGCGGTGGCCAGCGACGCGTCGTCGGTCTGCTCGGCGCGGACGATCTCCAGCAGCGGCAGGATCGCGACCGGGTTGAAGAAGTGGAAGCCCACGACCCGCTCGGGGTGCTTGAGCTTCGAGGCCATCTCGGTGACCGAGAGGGACGAGGTGTTGGTGGCGAGCACGGCGTGCGCCGGCACCACGGCCTCGACCTCGGCGAACACCTGCTGCTTGACGCCCATCTCCTCGAAGACGGCCTCGATGACGAAGTCCGCGTCGCCGAACGCGGCGGCCTTGTCGAGGTGGCCGGAGACCAGGCCCTTGAGGCGGTTGGCCTTGTCCTGGTTGACGCGGCCCTTGAGCAGCAGCTTGTCGATCTCACCGTGGACGTACGCCACGCCCTTGTCGATCCGGGCCTGGTCGATGTCGGTGAGGACGACCGGGACCTCCAGGCGGCGGGCGAACAGCAGCGCCAGCTGAGAGGCCATCAGGCCGGCGCCGACGACACCCACCTTGGTGACCGGACGGGCCAGCGACTTGTCCGGCGCGCCGGCGGGCCGCTTGGCGCGCTTCTGCACCAGGTTGAACGCGTAGATGCCGGAGCGCAGTTCGCCGCCCATGATCAGGTCGGCGAGCGCCTGGTCCTCGGCGTCGAAGCCCTGCCGCAGGTCGCCGTTCTTGGCGGCGGCGATGATCTCCAGCGCGCGGTAGGCGGCCGGGGCCGCGCCGTGCACCTTGCCGTCGGCGATGGCCTTGCCGCGCGCCACGGCGGCGTCCCACGCCTCGCCGCGGTCGACCTCGGCCCGTACGACCTCGGTGTCGCCCGTCAGCACCGCAGCGGTCCAGAGCAGCGACTGCTCCAGGAAGTCCGCACCCTCGAAGAGCGCGTCCGCGATGCCGAGCTCGAAGACCTGCTCGCCCTTGAGCTGCTTGTTCTGGTTGAGCGAGTTCTCGATGATCACGCTCACCGCGCGGTCGGCGCCGATGAGGTTCGGCAGCAGCGCGCAGCCGCCCCAGCCGGGGACCAGGCCGAGGAAGACCTCGGGCAGCGAGAAGGCCGGCAGCGCCTTGGAGACGGTGCGGTAGGTGCAGTGCAGACCGACCTCGACACCGCCGCCCATCGCGGCGCCGTTGTAGTACGCGAAGGTCGGCACGGCCAGCGTGGACAGCCGCTTGAAGACGTCGTGGCCGCCCTTGCCGATGGCCAGCGCGTCCTCGTGCCGGCCCAGCAGCTCGACGCCCTTGAGATCGGCGCCGACGGCGAAGATGAACGGCTTGCCGGTGAGGCCGACGCCGACGACGGAGCCGTCCGCGGCCTCCTGCTCGACCTGGTCGATCGCGGCGTTGAGATTCGCCAGCGACTGCGGACCGAAGGTGGTCGGCTTGGTGTGGTCCAGGCCGTTGTCCAGCGTGATGAGCGCGAACCGGCCCGCGCCCTTGGGCAGGTCGAGGTGGCGCACGTGCGCCTGGGTCACGACCTCGTCCGGGAACAGCTCGGCCGCGCCCTTCAACAGCTCAGCGGTGGTGCTCACTTGCCTGCCCCCTTGTGGTGCGGGTTCTCCCAGATAACGGTGCCGCCCATGCCGAAGCCGACGCACATGGTGGTGATGCCGTAGCGGACCTCCGGCTGCTCCTCGAACTGCCGCGCCAGCTGCGTCATCAGACGCACGCCGGAGGACGCCAGCGGGTGGCCGTAGGCGATCGCGCCGCCGTACTGGTTGACCCGCGGGTCGTCGTCGGCGATGCCGTAGTGGTCGAGCAGCGAGAGCACCTGGACGGCGAATGCCTCGTTGATCTCGAACAGGCCGATGTCATCGATCGTCAGACCGGCCTTGGCCAGCGCCTTCTGGGTCGCGGGGACCGGACCGATGCCCATGACCTCGGGCTCGACGCCGGCGAAGGCGTAGTCCACCAGGCGCATCTTGACCGGCAGGTCCAGCTCGCGGGCCACGTCCTCGGCGGCGATCAGCGAGGCGGTGGCGCCGTCGTTGAGGCCGGCGGCGTTGCCCGCGGTCACCCGGCCGTGCGGGCGGAACGGGGTCTTCAGACCCGTCAGGTTGTCCAGCGTGGTGCCCGGGCGCATCGGCTCGTCGGCGGTGGCCAGGCCCCAGCCGAGCTCGCCGCCCTCGGGGGAGGTGCGGCGCACCGAGATCGGCACCAGGTCCTGCTGGATCTTGCCGTTGGCGTACGCCTTGGCGGCCTTCTCCTGGCTGCGCACCGCGTACTCGTCGGCGCGCTGCTTGGTGAGGTGCGGCAGCCGGTCGTGGAGGTTCTCCGCCGTCATGCCCATGAAGAGCGCCGACTGGTCGACCAGCTTCTCCGACACGAAGCGCGGGTTGGGGTCGACGCCCTCGCCCATCGGGTGCCGACCCATGTGCTCGACGCCGCCGGCCACGGCGAGGTCGTACGCACCCAGGGCCACCCCGCCGGCGACGCTGGTCACCGCGGTCATCGCACCGGCGCACATGCGGTCGACGGAGAAGCCGGGCACCGACTGCGGCAGCCCCGCCAGGATGGCGGCGGTGCGGCCCAGGGTCAGGCCCTGGTCGCCGATCTGGGTGGTGGCGGCGAGGGCGACCTCGTCGATCCGGGCCGGGTCCAGGTCCGGGTTGCGGCGCAGCAGCTCCCGGATGCACTTGACGACCAGGTCGTCGGCGCGGGTCTCGTGGTAGATGCCCTTCGGGCCCGCCTTGCCGAACGGGGTGCGGACGCCGTCGACGAAGACGACGTCCCTAGCGGTACGAGGCACGTTGGCTCTCCTCCAGGTGCGGGATGGCACTGCTGCACGCGCGCCCCGGAGGACGCGTCACACGCCCATGCTACTTACGGGTAACCAAGCTGCACACCCCCCTCGCCCGGAGCGGCGAACGTCACACCGCCCGGTGGCCGGAACCCGTCGGGCAGCGGGCGCGCCCGACGCCCCGGAGCGCGGCGCCGTGCCGGGCGCCGACGCCGACGGCCCCGGCCGCGCGGTGGAGGCGCGGCCGGGGCCGTCGGGGGTGGCGGACCGGGGTCCGGTCAGGAGTCGTTGGTCTGCAGGGCCTCGGCCAGGAGCGGGGAGACCAGCTCGATCTGCCAGGGACGGGCGCCGTGTCCGGCGAGGACCTCGGCGACCGTCTCCGGGGTCGGACCGGTCGGCGGCTCCCAGCACACCCGGCGCACCGTGTCCGGGGTGATGAGGTTCTCCTGCGGGAGGTTCAGCTGCTCGGCGAGCGTGGTCACCGCCGCGCGGGCGGCCGACAGCCGGGCCGCCGCGGCCGGGTCCTTGTCGGCCCACGAACGGGGCGGCGGCGGGCCGTTCAGCGGCTGGCCGGGCTGCGGCAGCTCGCTGTCGGGCAGCGCCCGGGCGCGGTCGACGGCGGTCTGCCACTGCTCCAGCTGTCGCCGGCCCATCCGGTGCCCGAAGCCGGCCAGCGCGGCCAGCGCATGGGCGTTGGGCGGGAGTTGGAGCGCCGCCTCGATGATCGCGGCGTCGCCGAGCACCTTGCCGGGCGAGACGTCGCGCCGCTGGGCGACCTGGTCGCGCAGCGTCCACAGCTCCCGCACGACCGCCATCTGCCGGCGCCGGCGCACCTTGTGCATTCCGGAGGTCCGCCGCCAGGGGTCCTTGCGGGGCGGTGCCGGCGGTGCGGCGGCGATGGCCGCGAACTCCTGCCGGGCCCACTCCAGCTTGCCCTGCCGGTCCAGCTCCTCCTCCAGCGCGTCGCGTAGGTCCACCAGCAGCTCGACGTCGAGCGCGGCGTAGCGCAGCCACGGGTCGGGCAGCGGGCGGGTGGACCAGTCGACGGCCGAGTGCCCCTTCTCCAGGGCGTAGCCGAGGACGTTCTCGACCATGGCGCCGAGGCCGACCCGGGCGAAGCCGGCCAGCCGCCCGGCCAACTCGGTGTCGAACAGCTTGGTGGGGAGCATCCCTATGTCGCGCAGGCACGGGAGGTCCTGTGTCGCGGCGTGCAGCACCCACTCGGTGTCGCAGATCACGTCCCCCAGTGCGGCGAGGCTGGGGCAGCCGACCGGGTCGATCAACACGCTGCCGGCGCCTTCGCGGCGCAGCTGGACGAGGTAGGCGCGCTGGCCGTAGCGGTAGCCCGAGGCGCGCTCGGCGTCCACCGCGACCGGGCCGCGGCCCGCCGCGAACGCGGCGACGACCTCGGCGAGCGCCTCACCGGTGGCGGTCACCGGGGGGATGCCCTCGCGGGGTTCCAGTAGGGGTACCGGCGCCGGTCGGGAATCCGGAGGCGATTCTCCGGGTGCTCGCAGTGTCGTGTCTGCTGCGGTCTTTTGGGCGTCGGTCACCAGTCAAGGGTATCTGTGGATGCGCGTCGCCCGTCGGGGGAATGTTCCCTCGACGGGCGGGACGGGTCGGAAAGTGGAGGTCAGTGGATGATTCCGGTGCGCAGGGCGACCGCCACCATCCCGGCCCGGTCGCCGGTGCCGAGCTTGCGCGCGATCCGGGCGAGGTGGCTCTTCACGGTCAGCGCCGACAGTCCCATCGAGACGCCGATGGCCTTGTTGGACTGGCCCTCCGCCACCAGCCGCAAGACCTCCACCTCGCGTCCGGACAGTTCGCGGTAGCCGCCGGGGTGGCCCGGGGCGCCCGGCGGGCGGCGCTGCATGCGGGCCGCGTTGGCGCCGATCGGCGCGGCGCCCGGCCGGCCCGGCAGGCCCAGGTTGGTGCGGGTGCCGGTGACGACGTAGCCCTTGACGCCACCGGCGAGGGCGTTGCGGACGGCGCCGATGTCGTCGGCGGCGGAGAGGGCGAGGCCGTTGGGCCAGCCGGCGGCCCGGGTCTCGGACAGCAGGGTGAGGCCGGAACCGTCCGGCAGGTGGACGTCGGCCACGCAGATGTCGCGTGGGTTGCCGACGCGGGGACGGGCCTCCGCGATGGACGACGCCTCGATCACGTCCCGCACACCGAGGGCCCATAGATGACGGGTGACGGTGGAGCGGACGCGGGGGTCGGCCACGACGACCATGGCGGTCGGCTTGTTCGGGCGGTAGGCGACCAGGCTCGAAGGCTGCTCAAGGAGAACTGACACCGGGCCTCCTGGGGAAGGGCGGGGACGGAAGCCGGCTGGGGAAAGCCGGAATGATCCGTGTTTGAAGGGTCACTGACCTCTTCGGCAGCAATCCGGCAGGACTTTAGAGTTTGATCACGATTTAGTTAGGGGCAATTCGGGCAAATCGGACGCGTGAGCGATCAAGGTGAGCACGGAGTGCACATCGAGGTGATCACAGGCGTACGGAAACGGCGAGGTGCCGCGTACCCGGACGTTCCGGACCCGCGGCACCTCGCCGTCTGGTGTCTGCCCCTCAGCGGGCCTGTGGACCGCGGCGCTGCGGCAGCGCCACCACCCCGCCGCGCGGCGCCGGGTCGAGCGGGGCCGGCGGCAGCCCCGCCACCTGGCACAGCAGGTCGCACCACGCCGAGAGGTGCGCCGCCAGGTCCGGCACTCCGCCGGGCCCTTCGGCCGGCGTCCACGACGCCCGGATCTCGATCTGGGTCGCCGGCTCGCGCGCCGCGAGCCCGCCGAAGTAGTGGGACCCGGCCCGGGTGACCGTCCCGCTGGGCGCGCCGTAGTGCACCCCGCGCGCCTCCAGGGCACCCGTCAGCCACGACCACGACACCTCGGGCAGCAGCGGGTCGGCGCCCATCTCCGGCTCCAGTTCCGCGCGGGCCAGCGTCACCACCCGGAACGTGCCCTGCCAGGTCTCGTCGCCGGCCGGCTGGTGCAGCACCACCAACCGGCCGTCCGCCAGGTCCCGGTCCTCGCCGTCCGGCCCCGCCCCGCGCTCGACCACCGCCGCCTCCAGCGCGTAGGCGTACGGGGCGAGGCGTTTCGGGGCGGGTGTCGGGTCGGTCTCGATCTCCGGCCGCAGCCGTGCCGCGCGGAGCGCCTCGACCGCCTGACGGAAGGGGATCGGGGTCTCGTCCGCGCTGTCCGCGAGGTGTTCGTGAGCCGCAGCCATGCCCGGAAGAGTAGGCGGAAGACGGCGCTCGCATGTGGAGGACACCCAATGAGCGCGTCGCCCATTCGGAGGTGCCGCGGGCCGCGTGCGAAGATTTGCCGCGTGAGCGCCAACGATGCCCTTACGGGCCAGCAGCAGTCCGCGACGTACGACTCGGCCTTCCTCAAGGCGTGCCGGCGCGAGCCGGTGCCGCACACGCCGGTGTGGTTCATGCGCCAGGCGGGGCGTTCGCTCCCGGAGTACCGCAAGGTCCGCGAGGGCATCGCGATGCTCGACTCCTGCATGCGGCCCGAGCTGGTCACCGAGATCACGCTCCAGCCGGTGCGCCGGCACGGCGTGGACGCGGCGATCTACTTCAGCGACATCGTCGTCCCGCTGAAGGCCATCGGCGTCGACCTCGACATCAAGCCCGGCATCGGCCCGGTCGTCGAGAACCCCATCCGCAGCCGCGCCGACCTGGAGCGGCTGCGCCTGCTGGAGCCCACCGACGTCTCCTACGTCACCGAGGCCATCGGCCTGCTCACCCGCGAGCTGGGCGCCACCCCGCTCATCGGCTTCGCCGGCGCCCCCTTCACGCTCGCCAGCTACCTCGTCGAGGGCGGCCCGTCCCGCAACCACGAGCACACCAAGGCCCTGATGTACGGCGACCCGCAGCTGTGGGCCGACCTGCTCGACCGGCTCGCGGACATCACCGCCGCCTTCCTCAAGGTCCAGATCGAGGCCGGCGCCAGCGCCGTCCAGCTCTTCGACTCCTGGGTCGGCGCGCTCTCCCCGGCCGACTACCGACGCGCGGTCATGCCGGCCTCCGCCAAGGTCTTCGACGCGGTCGCCTCCTACGGCGTCCCGCGGATCCACTTCGGCGTCGGCACCGGCGAACTCCTCGGCCTGATGGGCGAGGTCGGCGCGGACGTGGTCGGCGTCGACTGGCGGATCCCGCTGGACGAGGCGGCCCGCCGGGTCGGCCCCGGCAAGGCGCTCCAGGGCAACATCGACCCGGCCGTGCTCTTCGCCCCCCGCGAGGCCGTCGAGACCAAGGCCCGCGAGGTGCTCGACGCCGCGGCCGGCCTGCCCGGCCACGTCTTCAACCTCGGCCACGGCGTGCTGCCCGACACCGACCCCGAGTCGCTCACCCGCCTCGTCGAGTACGTCCACGAGCAGACCGCGCGCTGACCGGACGCGAGGAGGAGGGGTCCGGCCCCCACGGGTCGGACCCCTCCTCCCGTTTCCCGCTCCTCAGCGCCGTGTCGGGCCCGCGGTCGCCCGCACCGCCGCGTCCGCCTTGCGGGCCGCCACCAGGACCGGGTCCCAGACCGGTGAGAACGGCGGGGCGTACCCCAGGTCCAGGGCGGTCATCTGCTCCACCGTCATCCCCGCGGTGAGCGCCACCGCGGCGACGTCCACCCGCTTGCCCGCGCCCTCCCGGCCGACGATCTGCACCCCCAGCAGCCGGCCCGTGCGGTGTTCGGCGAGCATCTTCACGTGCATCGGGCGGGCGCCGGGGTAGTAGCCGGCGCGGCTGGTCGACTCGATGGTGACGGTCACGAACCGCAGCCCCGCCGCCCGGGCCTGGCGCTCCAGCAGCCCGGTGCGGGCGATCTCCAGGTCGCAGACCTTGCTGACGGCCGTGCCGACGACGCCCGGGAACGTCGCGTAGCCGCCCGCCACGTTGGCGCCGATCACCTGACCGTGCTTGTTGGCGTGGGTGCCCAGGGCGACGTGCCGGTGCTCCCCGGTGATCAGGTCGCGCACCTCGACGCAGTCCCCGCCCGCCCAGACGTCCTCCCGGCCGGCCACCCGCAGCGCCAGGTCGGTGCGCAGGCCCCCGGACGCGCCGAGCGGCAGTCCGGCCGCCTCGGCCAGGGCGGTCTCCGGGCGGACGCCCAGCCCCAGCACGACCACGTCCGCCGGGTACGCGGCGTCCTCGGTGACCACCGCGCGGGCCCGGCCCTCCGCCCCGCCGGTCAGCACCTCGGTGACCCGCGCCCCGGTCACCACCTCGACGCCCATCGCGCACATCGCGGTGCGCACCAGCGCCCCCATGTCGGGGTCGAGGGTGGACATCGGTTGGGCGCTCTGCTCCAGGACCGTCACCTCGAAGCCGCGGTGGATCAGCGCCTCGGCCATCTCCACGCCGATGTAGCCGGCGCCGATGACCACCGCCCGCCGGCCCGGTGCGCCCTTCAGCCCGTGCAGCAGCACCTGGCCGTCGTCCAGGGTCTGCACCCCGAACACGCCCGGCGCGTCGATCCCCGGCAGCGGCGGGCGCAGCGGGCGCGCCCCGGTCGCCACCACCAGCTTGTCGAAGCCGGTCCACGCCTGGCGGCCGCCGTCCGCCAGGTCCCGGGTGCGCACCCGGGAGCGGTCCAGGTCGATCTCGGTGACCTCGGTGCGCAGCCGCAGGTCGATGTCCCGGGCCCGGTGCTCCTCGGGCGTCCGGGCGATCAGCGCGTCCGGACCGGCCACCTCGCCGCCCACCCAGTACGGGATGCCGCAGGCGGAGTACGAGGTGAAGTGGCCGCGTTCGAAGGCCGTGATGGCCAGTTCGTCCGGCCCCTTGTGCCGACGGGCCTGGGACGCGGCGGCCATGCCCGCCGCGTCCCCGCCGATGACCACCAGCCGTTCCGGCGCCGTCATCGCCGTGTCCTTTCGTCGAGTGCGCGGGGTCCCAGGGGTGCGCGTCCCCCGGTCGCCGCTCAGGTCTGCCCGGTTCTGACCGTTTCGATGCGTCGGCTGGGGCAGGTGGGAACGGTGGGGGGCGGGTGGGATCAGAAGGGGTAGGCGGCCGGGGTGGCGCGCACCGTCGTCCAGCGGGTCTCGGTGAACGCGTCGAGGTTGGCCTCGCCGCCGAAGCGGGAACCCGTCCCGGAGTCGGCCAGTCCGCCGAACGCGGCCACCGGCTCGTCGTTGACGGTCTGGTCGTTGACGTGCAGCAGGCCGGTGGGGATCCGCTCGGCCAGCTCCAGCGCCCGGGCCGCGTCGCGGGTGACGATGCCCAGCGCCAGCCCGTAGGAGGACTCGTTGGCCAGCGCCACCGCCTCGTCCGGGGTGCGGAAGGCGCGGACCGGGGCCACCGGGCCGAACACCTCTTGCCCGTACGCGGGGCAGGCGCCCACCGAGCCCGGTCCGGTGGCGTCCGGGTCCGCGTCGGCGAGGACGGTCGGCCGGTAGAACAGCTCCCGGTGGGTGCCGCCCGCGGCGATCCGCACGCCCGCCGCGGCGCTCTCCCGCACCAACGCGTCGATCTTGTCGAGCTGGCCGCGGTCGATGACCGGACCGAGGTGGACCTGCTCGCGGAACGGGTCCCCGACGGCCAGGGCGTCCGCCTTCGCCGCCAGCCGCGCCACGTACTCGTCGTAGAGCGAGGCGTGGACCAGGTGCCGGCCCGCCGTCATGCACACCTGGCCCTGGTGGAAGAAGGACGCCCAGGCGGCGGTGGACATCGCGGCGTCCAGATCGGCGTCTTCGAGGACCAGGAAGGCGCTGTTGCCGCCCAGTTCGAGATGGGCCCGCTTGAGGTGCTGCGCGGCCAGCGCGCCGACGCTGCGGCCGGCCGCGGTCGAGCCGGTGAAGGAGACCACCCGCACCCGGGGGTCCTCGACCAGCGCCCGGCCGGCGTCCGCGGCCCCGGGCAGGACGTGCAGCAGCCCCGCCGGCAGACCGGCCTCGGCGAAGACCGCGGCGAGGACGTGCCCGCCGCACACCGCGGTCCGCGGGTCCGGCTTGAGGACCACGGCGTTGCCGAGTGCCAGGGCCGGTGCGACGGACCGGATCGCCAACACCAGCGGGACGTTGAACGGCGCGATCACGCCGACCACACCGGCCGGCACCCGGGTGGTGTACGACAGCCGCGGCGCTCCCGAGGGCAGCACCTGGCCGAGCGGGCGGTGGGCGAGCGCGGCGGCCTCGTAGCACTCCTCGGCGGCGGTGCGGATCTCGAACTCGGCCTTGCCGCGGATGCTGCCGGCCTCCCGCACGAGCCACTCGCCGATCTCCGCGGCGTGCTGGTGGAGGAGGTCGCCGGCCCGGCGCAGCACCGCGGCGCGTTCCGGGTACGGGCGGCGCGCCCAGTCCCGTTGCGCCGCGGCGGCCTCGGCGGCGGCCGCCGCGACGTCGGTCGGCGCGGCCAGCGTCAGCGTCGCCAGCCCCTCGCCCGTCGCCGGCTCCACCGCCTCGACCGAACCGCCGTGCAGGGAGCGCCAGTCCTGGGGATCGAGCAGGGCCATCGCGCCAACCTCCGGAAGAGCGAAGACAGTTGATTGGTCGAGGAGTGTGCCCCATGGTGCCGGCGCGTGCGGCCCGGACGGTGATTCCGCCACGGAGGACCGTCAGGAGTGCCCTAGCGCTCCAGCACCATCGCCAATCCCTGCCCCACGCCGATGCAGAGCGCCGCCAGTCCGGTGCCCGAGCCGCGTGCGGCGAGCTGGTGGGCCACCGCGCCGGCCAGCCGGGCGCCGGACGCCCCCAGCGGGTGGCCGATGGCGATGGCGCCGCCGCGCGGATTGACGAGGGTGGGGTCGAGTTCCGGCCACTGGTCGACGCAGCCCAGCGCCTGGGCCGCGAACGCCTCGTTCAGCTCGCAGACCGCCAGGTCACCGAAGTCCCGCCCGGCCCGTGCCAGCGCCCGCCGGACCGCCTCGACCGGGCCGAGCCCGAACAGCTGCGGCTCGATGCCGGTCACCGCGCTCGCCCGGATGCGGGCCAGCGGCTCCCGCCCGGTGGCCCGCAGGCCCTCCTCGCCGACCAGCAGCAGCGCGGCCGCGCCGTCGCTCAGCGGCGAGGAGTTCCCGGCGGTGACGGTGCCCCCTTCGGAGCGGAAGACCGGCGTCAGCTTGGAGAGCGCCTCCAGGGAGGAGTTCTCCCGCACCGTCTCGTCACGGGCGAGGTCGACGCCCGGCAGCGGGACGACCTCCGCGTCGTAGCCGCCGGCCGCCCACGCCCGGGCCGCCTTCTGGTGGCTGGCCAGCGCGAACACGTCCTGCTGCTCGCGGGTGATGCCGTGCCGGTCGGCGATCAGCTCGGCGCCCTCGCCCAGCGACACCGTCCACTGCGGAGCCATCCGCGGATTGACCATCCGCCAGCCCAGCGTCGAGGAGAACATCTCCTGGTGCCCCGGGGGGAAGGCCCGGTCCGGCTTGCGCAGCACGTACGGCGCCCGGCTCATCGACTCGACGCCGCCGGCCACCGCGATCTCCGCGTCGCCGTGCGCGATGGCCCGGGCCGCCTGGATGACCGCCTCCAACCCGGATCCGCACAGGCGGTTGACGGTCACCCCGGGGACGCTGACCGGCAGCCCCGCCAACAGCACCGCCATCCGTGCCACGTTGCGGTTGTCCTCGCCCGCGCCGTTGGCGTCGCCGAAGTAGACGTCGTCGATCCGCGCCGGATCCAGCTCCGGGGTCCGGTCCACCAGGGCGCGCAGCACGTGGGCGGCCAGGTCGTCGGGGCGCACCGAGGCCAGCGCGCCGCCGTATTTGCCGACCGGTGTCCGCACCGCGTCGACGAGGTAGACGTCCCGCACGGCGTCCCGTACCTGTGGCTCGGTCATCAGGCTGTGTCCTCGCTGTCTTCGCTGTCTTCGCTGTCCTCGAAGTACCGGCGCGGCGACCGGGCGGTACGAAGATCGCCATCTGCCGTCCCGAGTCTTTGCCCGGTACCGCCCGGTGTCAACGGGGCGGCCGGCCAGCTTCACCGGACACGCCGGGCGCCTTGGGCGCATCGGGTGCGGTCGGGGCCGCGGGCGCCTCCTCCGCGGGCGCCCCCTCCGCGGCCGTCTCCGTGGTGGCCGGCCCGGCGTCGGCCACCACGGAGACGGCCGGCCCGGCGGGGCCGGTGTCCGCCGCGCCGTCCGCACCGGGTGCCGCGGTGCGCCGGCCGCCGGACCGCCGCGCCGGCAGCCGCCCGCGGACCGCCCGCCACAGCCCGTACAGGGCCGCCGCGGCGGCCGCGAACGGCACGGCCGCGGCGAGCGCCACCAGCACCCAGCGCGCCGCCGCCGTGAAGGCCCGCCAGGCGTCCGACAGCGCGTCCTTGAAGGTGCCGTCGCCCGGCGTCGGGTCGGCCACGGCGCCGGGCGATCGCAGCAGCAGCGTGACGGTGGCCGAGCCGGTGCGGTCCTTGAGGGACGTCTGCCGGGCCTCCAGGGACTCCAAGTCGGCCTCCCGGACGCTCAGTTGGGACTCCAGCGCGGTGATGTCGCCGATCGAGGAGGCCCGGTCCATCAGGGCCCGGAGCCGCGCGACGCTCGCCCGCTGGGACATCACCCGGCTGTCGACGTCCACCACCTGGTCGGTGACGTCCTGGGCGGAGACCTCGCGGGAGAGCACCTCGCCCAGCCCGGACAGCCGGGCCAGCAGCGCGTCGTAGTGCTCCGGCGGAACCCGCAGCACGACCTTCGAACGGTCCCGGCCGTCCGGGTCCCGGTCGGTGGTCTCGTCGGCCGGGTAGCCGCCCGCGTCCGCGACGGCGCCGCGCGCCCGAACGAGCGCCCCGGGCACGTCCGCGGTCCGCACGGTCAGCGTCGCCGTCCGGACGACCTGCGTCCGCGCCGTCCTCAGCGCGGTGCCGGGGGCGGTGGCCGCGCCCGGCGCCCGGGCCGACGAACCCCCCTGGACGCCGGACGGCTGCCGGGGCGCCGTCGCGCCCGCCCCGGACCGCTGCGCCGTGCCCACGGTGGAGCGGGTCCCGTCGGCCGCTCCGCATCCGGCGGTCGCCAGTGCCACCGTCAGCAGCACTGCCGCCCCGGCCCCCCGCCGCCCTCGCGCTCCCCACTCCACCGGCCGTTCCCCTTCCGCTTCGCGCGTGTTCGGCCGCCGGGCCGCGCGGCGTCCGGGCGGCCCGGTCCGTGGCCGGAACGTGACGCCGGTTCGACGTGACGCCCCGGGCGGGGGTTGCCGTGCGGAGGTGTCGAAGGGGTCACGGTCCGGGACCCGGACGGGACCGGGAACCCGGCGCCGGGCGGCCCGCACCGGCTCTGAGAGAGTGGGCGGCATGAGCACAGCGCACAGCGGTACGGGCCGGGCGCCCGGTCATGTCGTGGTCATCGGCGGCGGCATCGCGGGGCTGGCCGCCGCCCACCGACTGCTGGCGGGCGGGGCCCGGGTGACCCTGCTGGAGGCGTCGGAACGCCTGGGCGGCAAGCTGCTGGCCGGCGAGATCGCGGGCGTACCGGTCGATCTCGGCGCCGAATCGATGCTGGCCAGGCGGCCGGAGGCGGTGGAACTGGCGCGGGCCGTGGGCCTGGGCGACCGGCTCCAGCCGCCCGGCACCGCCACCGCCTCGCTGTGGACCCGCGGCGCACTGCGCCCGATGCCCAAGGGGCACGTGATGGGCGTCCCCGGCGACCTCGGCCCGCTCGCCGCCTCCGGCGTGCTCTCCCCCGAGGGCCTGGCACGGATCGAAGCGGACCGGACGCTGCCGACCACCGAGATCGGCACCGACGTCGGCGTCGGTGAGTACGTCGCGGCCCGGCTCGGCCGGGAGGTCGTCGACCGGCTCGTCGAGCCGCTGCTCGGCGGGGTCTACGCGGGCGACGCGTACCGCATCTCGATGCGCGCCGCGGTCCCGCAGCTGTTCGAAGCGGCGCGCCGCGGCGGTTCGCTGATCGAGGGCGTCCGCGGTCTCCAGGACCGTGCGCAGGCCGCCGTCCCCGAGGGGATGGCCGCGAGCGGCCCGGTCTTCATGGGCATCGCCGGCGGCATCGGGACGCTGCCGGGCGCGGTCGCCGCGGCGGTGCGCCGCGCCGGCGGCGAGATCCTGCTGCGCACGCCGGTGCGCGCACTGCACTGGACCGCCGTCGACGGCTGGCGCGTCGAGGCCGGGGAGCGCACGCTCACCGCCGACGCGGTGGTCCTGGCCGCTCCCGCGGCGGCCGCCGAACGGCTGCTGCGCGTCGGTTGCCCGGCCGCCGCCGACGAGCTGTCCGCCGTCGAGTACGCCTCGATGGCGCTGGTCACCATGGCCTTCCGGCGCGCCGACATGGCCACCGTGCCCGCCGGCAGCGGCTTCCTGGTGCCGCCGGTCGACGGCCACCGGATCAAGGCGTCGACGTTCGCCAGCCACAAGTGGAACTGGATCGCCGACGCCGACCCGGACCTCTTCGTGCTGCGCACCTCCCTCGGCCGCCACGGCGACGAGGCCGACCTGGGGCGCGACGACGACGCGCTGGTCGGCCTCTCCCTGGCGGACCTCGGCGAGGCGGTCGGGCTGGCCGCCCGGCCGGTGGCGTCCGCGGTCACCCGCTGGGACGGCGGGCTGCCGCAGTACGCCGTCGGCCACGTGGACCGCACGGCCCGCATCCGGGCCGCGGTCGCCGGCCTGCCGGGCCCGTTGCGGGTCTGCGGCGCGCTCTACGACGGCGTCGGCATTCCCGCGTGCATCGGCTCCGCCGGCCGGGCCGCCGACGAGATCCTTCGGACCCTGGCGGCGGGCGCCGCCGGCGGCGAGTGAGAATGGACGACATGACAGACGCTTCCACCCCCGACTCCGCCAAGATTCCCCACGCCGGCAAGAAGGCCAAGGACCTCAACGAGGTCATCCGCTACACCCTCTGGTCGGTCTTCAAGCTGCGCGACGTCCTGCCCGAGGACCGGTCCGGCTACGCCGACGAGGTCGAGGAGCTGTTCGCGCAACTCGCCGCCGAGGACGTGGTGGTCCGCGGCACCTACGACCTCTCCGGCCTGCGCGCCGACGCCGACGTGATGATCTGGTGGCACTCGGAGAACTCCGACGACCTCCAGGAGGCGTACAACCGCTTCCGCCGCACCCGCCTGGGCCGCGCGCTGGAGCCCGTCTGGTCGAACATGGCGCTGCACCGCCCCGCCGAGTTCAACAAGTCGCACATCCCGGCCTTCCTGGCCGACGAGCACGCCCGCGACTACGTGAGCGTCTACCCGTTCGTGCGCTCCTACGACTGGTACCTCCTCCCCGACGAGGACCGCCGTCGGATGCTCGCCGACCACGGCAAGATGGCCCGCGGCTTCCCCGACGTCCGGGCCAACACCGTCGCGTCGTTCTCGCTCGGCGACTACGAGTGGATCCTCGCCTTCGAGGCCGACGAACTGCACCGCATCGTGGACCTGATGCGGCACCTGCGCGCCTCCGAGGCGCGGCGCCACGTCCGCGAGGAGATCCCCTTCTACACCGGTCGCCGCAAGGCGGTCGCCGAACTGGTCGCCGGCCTGGCCTGACCGGCCGGCGCCCCGGCGCACGCACGGACGGGCCGCCCCGCAGGGACGGCCCGTCGGTCGTGGACGGTCGGGGACGGGGCGGCTAGCGCCCCTTCGCCGTCGGGATCAGCGACGGCCGGGCCCGCCGCAGCGGCTGCCCCGGCACCGGCTCGGGCCGCGGAGCGCAGTACACCCGGTGCCCGGGGACCTTCCCGCGCAGCAGGTACGCCTCGACGTGGGCGTTCACGCAGGCGTTGTCGCCGAGCGCGACGCCGTGGGTGCCCGCGCCCCGCTCGGTGACCAGGGACGAGCCGGGCAGCCGGCGCTGGAGTTCCAGCGCGCCCGGGTACGGCGTGGCCGCGTCCCGTTCGGCGGCCAGCAGCAGCACCGGCGGCAGCGCGCCGGGCTCGGTGCGGATGTTGAGCGGGCCGCGCTGACCGCGCAGGGCGTCGTCCAACTCGGTGGCGGCGGCGTTGCCGTAGGCGTCGGCCAGCTCGCCGCCGTTCGAGGTGCCCTTGGCCGCCCGGTCGGTGGCCGTGCGCAGTGCTTCCTCGGCGCCGTCCGCCGCCGACTCCCGGCGGTCCGGCCAGAAGGCGCACGGCAGGTTCATCCAGACGTTGTCCCAGGTCTCGAACGGCGCGGTGCGGGCGAGGGAGGTGTTGTCCCGGTCCCAGGTGCGCCAGTCGCGCGGCCAGGCCGCGTCGTTGCACTCGACGGCGGTGTAGACGGCGTTGGCGTTCTCGTCGTCCTTGCCGTCGCCGGTGGGCGTCGCCTGGGAGGCCAACGGCTTGGCGTCGCCGTGCAGGTACTTCGACAGCGCGTCCGCGCGCATCGACCAGAACGCGTCGTTGTAGCCGGTCTTGAGGAACGCCGCCTGCAACTGCGCCGGCCCGATCTTCCCGTTCAACGGGGTGCGCCGCAGCCGCGCCAGGGCGGTGTCGTAGGAGTGCTGCACGGCCTCCTTGTGGGTGCCCAGGTGGTAGGTGTCGTGGTGCTTGGCGACCCAGCGCAGCCAGTCGTTCCAGCGGCGTTCGAAGGCGAGGCTCTGGTCGAGGTTGTTGCGGTACCAGATCTGCCGGGGCTCCGGGTTGACCACGCTGTCGAAGATCATCCGACGGACGTGGCCGGGGAACAGCGTCGCGTAGACCGCTCCGAAGTACGTCCCGTAGGACGCGCCCATGAACGTCAGCTTCTTCTCGCCGAGCGCCGCCCGCAGCATGTCCAGGTCTCGGGCGTTGTTGATCGAGTTGTAGAACGGCAGGTCGGCGCCGGCCCGTTGGGCGCAGCCGCGGGCGTACGCCCTGGCCTCCGCGACCTTCTGCCGCTTGAAGGCGTCGCTGGGGTAGCGCGGACTGTCCGTGGGGGCTTTGGCGAACTCCTGCGGGTCCTGGCAGGACAGCGGGGCGCTGCGCCCCACCCCGCGCGGTGCGTAGCCGACGAAGTCGTAGGCGCGGGCGGTGCGCTGCCAGTGCGGCAGCGCACCGTAGAGCGGGAACTGCATGCTGGACGCGCCGGGTCCGCCGGGGTTGAAGACCAGGGCGCCCTGCCGCGCCCCCGGCTCGGTGGCGCGGGCCCGGCTGACGGTCAGTTTGATCTTCTTGCCGTTGGGGCGCGCGTAGTCGAGCGGGACGGTGAGGGTGCCGCACTCGACGGTGGGCGGGAGGTGCTCCGCGGCCGCGCACCGGCCGAAGGTGAGGGGGTGGACGGGGGCGGGCGGCGCGGCCGGGTCGCGGGCGGCGCCGCCGGCCGGTGGGGAGGCGAGGCCGGTCAGGACCAGCGACCCGAGGGCGCCGTACAACGCAAGTGCTCTCACGAGCCGTCCCTTCGTATGGTGCGCGGTGCGCGGTGCGGGGCCCCGGAGTGGGGCTCGCCCGCACGGGGCCGCACGGTGGGCATACAAAAGGGATAGTTCGGCCAATTGGTGGCAAAGTAAAGCACCCTACGGCGGTGTCGGACGCTATGCCCCGGAAGAGTGGAGCGCCGCGCGCAAACCGGGATCGGCGAGCGCGGCGGGCCCGAACAGCGCCAGCCCGGTCAGTCCGGTCGGCTCGGCCGGCGGCGGTCCCGGACGTCTCGCCGGCCCGCCGGGGTGCTCGTGCCGCAGCAGCGCCGAGCCGGCTTCGGTGGCCCACGCGGTGTACGGGTGGGCCTCGGCGCGGGCGACGGCCCAGGTGCCGAGGGTCAGGACCAACGGAAGCGCGAACCAGGCCAGCACCAGCCGGTCGACCTCGCCGGCCGGCGCCGCCCAATACGTCGCGCCGGCGGCCAGCAGCACCAGGAGGGCGGCGAGCTGCACGTGCCGGACCGCGGTGCCGATCCCGGTGCGGACCGCGGTGGGGGCCGCCAGCCCGGCGCGGACCAGTCGGTCGGCCAGCCCGCGGACCGCCTCGGCGCTCGTCAGCGCGCGCCGCACGGCCGGTATGCGGCGCTGCCCCTCGGGGCCTATGGCGCTCAGTGCGGCCCGCTCGACGGGGTCCTGGCCGACCGGGTCCACGACGGTGGCCCAGCCGGTGTGGGCGAGGTGCAGCCGCCGCTGTTGGGCCATCAGGACCAGTACCACGTCGGCGAGTCGGTGCGGGCCGCCGGCGAGGTAGGCCGTCTCGTACAGGGTCAGGCCGGCGTCGGCACCGGCGTCATCGGCCCGCGCGGCGGTGTCCGGGGGCGCGTCCGCGCCGTGGTGCAGGGCCAGCCCGGCGGCGAGCGCCGTGCGGCAGACCCGGACGCAGGAGACGACCGCGGCGACCCAGGCGAGCAGGAGGAAGAGGAGCCACATGGCGGAGGTTCTACGGGACGGCGGCCCCTGCCGCCAGGGAGTTTCTCGCAGCGCGGACGGATGGCCGAGATGTGTCGGTGCAGGCCGAACCGCCCGCGCGGGCCAGGAACTTCGGGCCGGCGCCGCCTCACCCGCGCCGCAGGGTCCGGATCCGGCGGGCGGCGGCCCGGGCGAGCCGGGGGACGGGGCGCGCGGACGGCGGCCGCGGCCCGGCCCGGTCGCGCCACCAGTTGGCCAGCCGCTGCCGTGCCACCGGGTCCTCGGGCGCGCCCCGGGCGAGCAGGAACGCGGCGAAGTCCAGGGCGTCCTGGCGGTAGCCGCCGTGCATCGGGCGGTCGTGGGCGTAGCGGAGGAAGGCCGTCCGGTAGCCGTCGCCGAGGAACTCCGGCAGCTCGGGCGCGACCTTGGCCACCACCGACGCCCGCTTGCCGGCCAACGCCCGGCTCTGCACCCGCAGCCGCGCCCGGTCGAACCCCTCCGGCGCGGGCGTCCCGGCCACCAGCGCCGACAGCAGCGCGGCCTGCGCCAGGGCCAGCCGCTCGCGGGCCGCACCGGTGTCCGCCGCCGACCGCTCGGCACCCGCTGCCGCCTCAGGCCGCCGGGACACGACGGGCCCCCTCCACCACGGCGCGGATCGCGTCGAGTTCGGCGGCCAGCGCCCCGCCCTCGGGGAAGTCGTCGTCCCGCTCCAGCAGCACCCCGGGCGGATCGATGCGCGCGCACAGCTCCGCGAGGACGTCCAGGACCGGCTGGGTCACCGGGTGGGCGTGACTGTCGTGCCACACCCCGTCGCGCTCGACGCCGCCCGCGACGTGGACGTAGGCGATGGCCTCGACCGGCAGCTCGTCGAGCGCCGCGGCCGGGTCCTCGCCGCGGTTGACGTGGTTGGTGTGGAGGTTGGCGACGTCGATGAGCAGGCGCACCCCGGTGCGCTCGACCAGCTCCGCCAGGAACCGGCCCTCGGTCAGCTCCTCGCCGGGCCAGGCGAACAGTGCGGCGATGTTCTCCAGGGCCAGCGGCACCGGGAGCGCGTCCTGGGCGATCCGGACGTTCTCGCACAGCACGTCGAGCGCGTCCCGGGTGCGCGGCACGGGCAGCAGGTGCCCGGCCTCCAGCACCGGCGACGCGGTCAGCGGGCCGCCGGCCCGGACGAAGGCGAGGTGCTCGGTGACCAGCGGGGCGTCCAAGGCGGTGGCCCGCTCGGCGAGGGCGGCCAGCCGACCGGCGTCCGGCCGGTCCGCGCCGCCGAGCCCGAGCGACACCCCGTGCGGGACGACCGTGGTGCCGCGCTCGCGCAACTCCCGCAGGGCGTCGGGGAGACGGCCGGGACAGACGTTCTCGGCGACCACCTCCACCCAGTCCACCCCGGGCAGCGCGGCGATCTCCGCGGCGATCTCCGGCCGCCAGCCGATTCCGGTCCCCAAGCGCACGGCTCCCCCTTTTCGCTCCCCTGGTCGGGGTACTCCTCACCGCGCGCGGGCCGCTTAACCGCACGGCCGAGCGGTTCAGAGGTTGATTTGAGCTTGGGCTACTGGGGGCCGGACGGGACCCGTCCCGTGCGGGCCTCCCCGGTGGCCGCTCAGCCGGCGACCTCGAACCCGACCGCGGCGCCGAGCGCCACCAACACCCCGCCGGTAGCCTGGTCCAGCCGCCGCCGCACCCGCGGGCGCTGTAGCACCGCCCGCGCCCGGTGCACCGCCAGGGTCACCCCGCCCAGCCACAGCACGCCCAGCACCGCGTGCACGGTCACCAGCAGCATCGTGGTGGCGACCACCGGTGCGCCGTGCGGGATGAACTGCGGCAGCAGGGACAGGTAGACCACGCCCACCTTGGGGTTGAGGACGTTCGTCAGCAGGCCGCCGCGAAAGGCCCGCCACGGGCCGCCCGGCACCGCGGGCGCCCCGCCGTCCCCCGGCGCGTCCGGCGTCGCGTCCGGCGCCGCCGTGGCCCCCTCCGTGCCGCGCCGGGCCCGGGCGCTGCGCAACGCCTGCACCCCGAGCCACACCAGATACAGCGCACCGGCAATCCGCAGCGCGTCGTACGCCGCCTTCGACGCGGCGAGCATCGCGGTCAGCCCCACCGCCCCGGCCAGCCCCCACACGAAGCAGCCGGCGGCGATGCCCAGGGCGGCGCACAGCGCGGCCCGGCGCCCCGAGCCGAGCGCGGTGCGCAGGACCACCGCGAAGTCGGGGCCGGGGGAGACGGTCAGCAGCGCGGCGACCACGGTGAAGCCGATGAGCGAGGTCAGCATGGGCACACGGTATGTCCCGACCGGCCCCCGACCGCCGGCGGGGGAGCGGAACGCCGCCCCGCCCCGCTCAGCGGCCCGCCGGCAGCGCCGTACCGCGCAGCGCCGGGTGGTCGGCGACCACCGTGCACGAGCCCGGCGCGATCTCCGTGAACCCGGCGTCCCGCACCACGGGCAGCCCGCCGCCGGCGAGCCCCGCCCACGCGGCGGGCTGCGCGGTCCGCACGGTCAGCGGGAACCCCGCCGCGCGCCATGCCTCCCGGTCCGCCGCGGACAGCGCCCACCACGCCAGTTGCGCACCGTGCCCGGCCTGCGCCATCGCCTTGCCCGCCGACATCTCCAGCGCCGGGTTGAGCCACAGCACCGGTGTGCCGGCGGCCGGCTCCCCGGGGGCCTGCGGATCGGCCAGCTCGGTCCCGGAGACCTGGAGCCGCGCCAGGTCCTTCGGCCAGCCGTCCAGCGGCACCGGCGGGAAGACCCGCACCTCGGCCTCCCGGCCGGTGACCGTGATGCCGGGCAGGGCCGCGGCCCGGCGCCACTCCGCACCGCGCGCCCGCCGCACCACCTTGCGTATCCGGGAGTCCTGCCAGCCGTGCACCGCCTGGGCCCACTCGCCCGTCCCGAGGGCCCGTTCGTCCGAGAGCAGCACCAGCACCGCCCGCGCGGCCGCCTCCAGGGCGTCCGTCCGCCCGGGCGGGGCGTCCCGCTCCAGGCGCACCACGAGCGGCAGCACGTACTCCGGTGCGGTCTCCTCGGTGCGGTCCGGCCGCGGGGCGTCGGTCGGGCGGGGGTCGTGGTGCGCGCCGGCCTGGCCGGCGGTCTCGGTCGTGGTCACGTGCTTCAGTCTGCCAGCCGCCACCGACACTCCCCGGCGACCGCCCGCGGTCGCGGAAATCCGCTCCCGGCGCCCCGCCGCACCCCGTCCCCGGCTACCGTCGGCCACGGCCGGGGAGCCGGCGAGCGACCGGGGGAGCGGGGGAGGTGCGGTCGATGCCGCGGCAGACGGGGCAGTGGATGCGGCTGGACGGGGTGGGACGGCGCTACGGGCTGCGCGGGCCCTGGGTGCTGCGCGAGGTGCGGCTCGACGTGCCGGCGGGCGCCCTGCTGCGCGTCGAGGGCGCCAACGGCAGCGGGAAGTCCACCTTGTTGCGGCTGCTCGCCGGCATCGACCGGCCCACGGTCGGTCGGATCACCGGGCGCCCGCGCACCGCCTACGTCCCCGAGCGGTTCCCGGCGGCCCTGCCGTTCACCGCCGCCGGCTACCTCACCCACCTCGGCCGGGTCCACGGGCTGCGCACCGCGGAGGCGAGCGGCCGGGCCGCCGAGTGGCTGGCCCGTTTCGGCGCCGCCGGACACGCCCGGACCCCGATGGCCGAACTGTCCAAGGGGACGAGCCAGAAGGTCGCCGTCGTCCAAGCCCTGCTCGCCGACCCCGAACTCCTCGTCCTGGACGAGGCGTGGACGGGCCTGGACCCGGCGGCCCGGGACGTCCTGGACCGCGCGGTCGCCGAACGGGTCGCCGCCGGCGGCACCGTCGTCTTCGTCGACCACGACCCGCGCCGGCTGGCCGGGGCCGCGGACGGCCGCTTCCGCGTCGCGGACGGGCACCTGCGGCCCGAGGCCCCCGACGCGACCGCCGACGCGCCCCTCCAGGCGGGCCCGCGGACCGTCATCGAGGCGGAGGGCCCGCCGGGCGCCGCGCCGCCGGCCGACCTCCCGGGCGCCCCGGACCTGGCGCCCGGCCCGGACGGCACCCTCCGGCTGACCGTCCCGGCCGCCCACTCCGACGCGCTGCTGCGCACCCTGCTCACCGCGCGCCCGCCCTGGCACGTCCGCGCGGTCACCGCCGCCCAGGGGCCCGGCCCCGACGCCGCCGTCCCCGGAGGGAACCCCCGCCCATGACCGCCCCGTTGACCGCCCTGGTCCGCTACCAGGCGGCGCTGCTCGCCAGGTCCTACCGCTGGTTGCCGCCGCTCCTGGTCCACGCGGCGTTCCTGGCCGTCGGCATCCAGACCGGCGGCCCGATCCTGGACGCCTACGGCTACGCCGCCGGCGGACTGCTGCCCGTCACCGTCTGGCTGACCCGGATCTGCGTCACCAACGAGCCGCCGGCAGCCCGTAGTTGCACCGTGGCCGCCACCGGGCCCGGCCGGGCGCACCTGGCCGCCCTGTTGGCCGCGGCCGGCGCCGCACTGCTCCTCGCGCTCGTGGGCACCGCCTTCGTGGCGCTGCTCTCCGACCCGCACTCCACCGGTCACCGCCTCGCCGTCCCGATGGTGCCCGCGACGGTCGCCGGGTCGTGCACGGCGTTGGTCTGCGTGTTGCTGGGCACCGCGATCGGCGCGTTGTGTTCCCGGCCCGTGCTGCTGCGCCCCGGCTGGGGCGTCCCCACCGGGTTGATCGCGGCGCTGCTCGTGCTCGTCCTGGGCGCCTCGCCCGCCAACGCCGCACTGACCGGCATGATCACCGGCTCCGAGCGCGGCGTCGTCACCGTGCCGTGGCTGCCGCTGGCCGCCGCGCTGCTGCTCGCGTCCGGTGCCGCGGCGGCGGCCTGCGCCCTGGCCGGACGCCGCGGCTGACCGGCCCGCTCCGGCCGCTCCGGGGCTCGGGGCTGCGGCGTAGGCTCGGGCGCATGCCGCACCCCGAGCCGCACCCCGCGCCCGAGCCGTCCGACCGGAGTCCGGCGGCGACCGACCCCGCCGCGGGGGCGCCGCCCGCCGACTGCGTCGAGTGCGGCGAGCCGACCGCGTACCCGGCGGCCACCCCCGGCATCGTCCGCTGCCCGGTCTGCGAGTGGCAGGAGGCCCAGCGCACGGCCTGCTCGGGCTGACCGCCCGGCGGCGCCTACGCGATCAGCGGCTTGGCGTCCCGGGCCAGCGCGGTCAGTCGGGAGATGGCGCGGAAGTACTTCTTCCGGTAGCCGCCGCGCAGCATCTCGTCGCTGAACAGCGCGTCGAAGGGCTTGCCGGAGGCCAGCACCGGCACCTCGCGGTCGTAGAGCCGGTCGGCGAGCACCACCAGGCGCAGCGCGGTCGACTGGTCCGGCACCGCCTGGACGTCGGTGAGGCAGACCGCCGTGATGCCGTCGCACATCGCGCCGTACCGGCTGGGGTGCACCTTCGACAGGTGGTCCAGCAGGGTCGGGAAGTCGTCGAGCGAGGCGCCGGGAGTGCGGTCCGCCGCGCGGCGGACCGCCTCGTCGTCGAACGGGGCGGGCGCCTCGGGCAGGCCGCGGTGGCGGTAGTCCTCGCCGTCGATGCGCAGGGCGCGGAAGTGGGCGCTCAGGCCCTGGATCTCGCGCAGGAAGTCGGCGGCCGCGAACCGGCCCTCGCCGAGCTTGCCGGGCAGCGTGTTGGAGGTGGCGGCCAGCGCGACGCCGGCCTCCACCAACTTGCCGAGCAGGCTGGAGACCAGCACCGTGTCGCCGGGGTCGTCCAGCTCGAACTCGTCGATGCACAGCAGGCGGTGTGCGCTGAGCGTGCGCACGGTCTGCTGGAAGCCGAGCGCGCCGACCAGGTTGGTCAGCTCGACGAAGGTGCCGAACGCCTTCAGCTCGGGGGCCGCGGGGGTCGCGTGCCACAGGGAGGCGAGCAGGTGGGTCTTGCCGACGCCGTAGCCACCGTCCAGGTAGACCCCGCGGGGGCTCTTGGGGGCGGCGGGCTTCTTCGGCGCGCGGGAGAACCACCGGCGCCTGCCGCCGGCCTCCGCGTCCGCCCAGCCGATGCCCGAGGCGAAGGTCCGCAGGACCTGCACGGCCCCGGCCTGGCTGGGCTGCCCCGGGTCCGGGAGGTAGGTGTCGAAGCGGGCGCCCTGGAAGCGCGGCGGCGGCACCATCTCGGCGACCAGGCGCTCGGCCGGGACGTGCGGCGCGCGGGAGGCGAGCGCGGTGGGGCCGACGGCGCCGTCCCCCGAGGCCGGGGGCGCGACTATCGGGGAGGGAGCGGAGGAGGACTGGGAAGGTGACACAGCCGTCCAGCCTAGTCGCTGTGACGCACCACCCGACCCGCTGAGCGAGGCATGTCACACTGCGCCCATGCGACGCCTGTTCCCCCTCTCCGCCCCGACCGCACCGGCCCAGGACGCCCCCGTGGACGCCCCGGAGGGCGCCGACCGGACCGCCGGTCCCGACGACGGGGTCACCGACCGCGAGTGGACGCTCGACGAGCTGGCCGCGGCCTACGCGTACCCGGCGGCCGACGACCCGGTGCGGTCCGCGCGCCCCGGATGGCTGCGCGCCAACATGGTGTCCTCCCTGGACGGCGCGGCGCACCACGAGGGCCGGTCGCAGCCCCTCTCCGGGGACGCCGACATGCGGATCTTCGGGGTGCTGCGGGCGCTCGCGGACGCGGTCGTGGTGGGCGCGGAGACGGTCCGACGGGAGGGCTACCGGCCGGCCCGCGCCCGGGCCGCGTTCGCCGAGCGGCGGGCCGCCGCGGGGCAGGGGCCGGCCCCCGCCATCGCCGTGGTGACCGCCGGCCTGGACCTGGACTTCTCCCTGCCGCTGTTCACCGAGCCGCTGGTGCCCACCCTGGTGCTGACCGGTGCGGGTGCCCCCGAGGACCGGGTGCGGGCGGCCCGCGCCGCGGGCGTCGAGGTGCTCTTCGCGGGTGAGGGGCGGGGCGTCGAGCCGGCGCGGGTGGCGGCGGCCCTGGCCGGACGGGGGCACACCCGGCTGCTCAGCGAGGGCGGGCCGCGGCTGTTGGGGCAGTTCGCGGCGGCCGGGGCGCTGGACGAGATGTGCCTCTCGCTGGCCCCGGTGGTGGCGGTCGGCGATGCCCAGCGGATCATGGACGGGCCGGCCGTCGCGGTCCCCGAGCGGTTCGGGCTGGTGTCCGTCCTGGAGGAGTCCGGGTTCCTGTTCACCCGTTACCGCCGCTTCTGACGGCGCCGTCGGTCCGCAAAAGAGCGGAATTATCTGTTCCGCTTAGCTTCCGTTGGGCACACTAAAAGCCGACAGGTCCCGTGTGGCGACGGGGCAGGATGGTTTCTGTGGGCACCGTGGCAGACGGTGCGGAAGAGAAGAAGGGCGTCCGCCGTGTTCACGAGCGTATTGATGATCGAGAAGCCTCTGACGCCCGCCGACGTGGAGTTCGTCACGACCCTGCACGGTGACGATCCGGTGTCCTTCGTGGTCCTCATGCAGCCGCGCGGCAAGCAGGACGTGCTGCTGCGGGCCATCGACGACGTCGCGCTCGGCGAGTTCGAGGACGCCGTGCGGGAGGGTGAGGAGCCCGGCGGGGCGAGCGCCGTTCTCCCCGCCGAGCAGGGGCTGAGCCACACCTTGGCGGCGCTGCGCGCGGCCGGCTCCGAGGCGGTCGGGCAGGTGGTCGACGACCATCCGCTGGACCTGCTGAAGTCGGTCGTCGACGAGACCGGTGCGGACGAGGTGATCGTGCTGACCGCCCCGCACTTCGTCGAGGAGTTCTTCCACCGCGACTGGGCTTCGCGGGCCCGCCACAAGGTCGGCGTCCCGGTCCTGAAGCTGTTCTCGCACGCCGCCGACGACCAGCCCCAGGAGTCCGGCGGCGCCTGAGGCGGGACCGCCACGGCCGGTTCCGGCCCGTTCGTCAATCTCGCGCCGGCGCGCCACTCGAACGGGGTATCTGTAGCCCACCACGGTTCCGGTTCGATGCGTTCCTGGTCAGGAGGGGTGGCCCGTGGCGGGCCACCCCGCCGGCCGAGCGACGGCGGCGCCGCACCCGACGCCGCCGAGGACATCGAGGACCGAGGAGAGGGGCCGTCATGGCGGAGCAGCGGGAACCGGACGCGGAGCGCGAGCGCGGCCGGCACGAGGACCGGGGCCGGGACGCGGAGCCCGGCCGGGACCGGACGCGGCGGGGCGCCCCGGAGGCCGAGGAGCCCAAGTCCGTAACGGACGACCCCGCCAAGGGGCGGCAGCCCGGGAAGCCCGACCTGTTCCCCACCTTCTCGCACCGCGAGGACTAGGGCGCTCGGGGCGGGACGGCGCCGCCGTCCCGCCCCACCGCGACTCACACCCCGGCGCCCGCCCCTGAGGTCAGCCGCCCGTCCTGGACCTCCGCCACCGCGTCCACCGCGGCCAGGTGGGACCGGTCGTGGGTGACCAGCACCGTCGCGGTGCCGCGCCGGTGGGTGAGGTCGGTCAGCAGGTCGAGGACCGCGGCGCCCCGCTCGTGGTCCAACGCACTGGTCGGCTCGTCGACCAGCAGCACCGCGGGCTCGTTCATCAGCGCCCGGGCGATGTTGACCCGTTGCCGCTGACCGCCCGACAACTGGTGCGGCCGCCGGTCCGCCTGCTCCGTCAGGCCCACCGCCGCCAGCAGCTCCGCGGCCCGGGACCGGGCCGTACGGGGCGAGCGGCCGTCCAGGTGGGCCATCACCTGGAGCTGTTCCAGCGCGGTCAGCGACGGCAGCAGGTTCGGCTGCTGGAACACCGTGCCGATGGTGGAGCGGCGCAGCGTCGCCAGCTCGCCGCGGCTGAGCCCGGCGGTGTCGGTGCCGTCGAGCACCACCCGGCCGCGGTCCGGCCGGATCAGCGTCGCGGCGACCGCCAGCAGGCTGGACTTCCCCGACCCGGAGGGCCCGACCACGGCCGTCACGCGGCCCGCCGGCACGGTCAGCGAGACGGCGTCCAGTGCGGTCAGGCGGGCGTCGCCGTCGGGGTAGGTGAGGGTGACGTCGGTCAGTTCGAGGCTCATCGGGCACTTCCCAGGGCGGTCAGCGGGTCGACGGAGGTGATGCGGCGGATCGACAGCGCGGCGCCGACGGCACCCAGCGCGATCATGATCAGGGCCGGGACCAGCACGGTGGACGGGTCGAGTACGAACGGCACGGTGCCGCCCACCGCGGCGCCCACCCCGGCCGCCACCGCGGTCCCCAGGCCGGTGCCGAGCACCAGGAGGACGACGGCCTGGCCGAGGGCGTCCCGCAGCAGGTAGCGGGTGGAGGCGCCGAGCGCCTTGAGCACCGCGACGTCGCCGCTGCGCTGGATCGTCCAGACCGTGAAGAACGCCCCGATGACCAGCGCCGAGATCGCGAACAGGAAGCCGCGCATCAGCTGGAGCGACCCGTTCTCGGCGCTGTACGAGCCGATCGCCGTCAGGGCGTCCGCCGCGGCCACCGTCCGGGTGCCGAGCCGCCGGTCGGCGGCGGCCAGACCGTCCGTCCCGGTGGTGGACAGGGCCAGCACCGTCGCGTCCTGCGCGCCCGCGCCGCCGGGACTCCCCGACAGCCGGTGCCAGTCGTCCAGCGAGGCCCACACCACCGGGGTGTGGCTGTACATCGCCGCCCCCGAGACCGCCGTCACGGCGAGCTTCCGGCCGCCCAGCGCGACCCGGTCACCGGCGCGCGCGCCCAGCTCCGCGGCCGCCTTCTGCGACAGCACCACCGTGCCGTCGCCGGCCGGCCCCGCGGACGGCGCGAGGCGCGACCCCGGCCGCACCCCGAACACCGACACCGCGGCCGACCTCCCGCCGGCCCCCTCGGCCTTCGTGGTGGCGATGCCCAGCGGTTCCGCGCTGCGCACGCCGGGCACACCCGCCCACTCCCGCACCGTCCGCTCCGGCAGCCGGGAGTCGGTGAACGACGGCTTGCCGTCCCCGGCCGGCGCCGCGAAGACCAGGTGGTCGGCGGGGAGCGCGGTGATCGCCGAGGTGTTCTCCCGGCCCAACCCCGCCGTCAGGCCGGACAGCAGCCCCACCAGCACCGTGATCAGGGTGACGACGGTCCCCATCAGGGCGAACCTGCCCTTGGCGAATCTCAGGTCTCTCCAGGCGACGAACACCGGCTCGGCCATCCTCGGATCGGTACCGGGCCCACCGCCCGGCGACTGGCTCCCACCGTCGCCCGCCGCGGGGGTGCCGGGCATCGCGCCCAGGAGTGGTTCGCCGCCACCGAAAGGTGCTCCCCGACCTCCACCTTTGGATGCCCGCCCTCCACCTTTCGATTGATGCCGGGCCCGGTCGGCGCCCGTAGCCTGAAGGAGCCGTGACCGAAGAAGCCAGGACCGACCACTCCCTCACCCCCGTCCTGCGCGTGCTGCGCCTGTGCCTCCACCTGATGGTGGCCGCGTTGCTCGCGCTCGCCGGCGTACGCGCGGTGGCCGACGAACGGCCCACCGCACCGGCCGTGCTCGCCACCGCCGTGGTCCTGCTGGCGCTCTACGTCCTCGGCCCCGTGCTGCCCCGGGTCCGCAGTTCCTCGCGCGCCGCCGCCCTGTGGCTCGCCGTCGTCGTCGTGGTCTGGATGGTGCTCCTGGGGCTCACTCCGGACGGCGTCTGGCTGGCCTTCCCGCTCTTCTTCGTCGAACTGCACCTGCTGCCGCTGCGCTGGGCGCTGCCCACCGTCGCCGCCAGTACGGCCCTCGCCATCGCCGGCTTCGCCTGGCACACCCACACCCTCAGCGTCGGCACGGTCATCGGCCCCGTGCTGGGCGCCGCGGTCGCGGTCGCCGTCGTCCTCGGCTACCAGGCCCTCTACCGGGAGAGCGAACAGCGCCAACGCCTCATCGAGGAGCTCACCGCCGCCCGCAGCGAACTGGCCGCGGCCGAACGCTCCGCCGGCGTCCTCGCCGAACGGGAGCGCCTGGCCCGCGAGATCCACGACACCCTCGCCCAGGGCCTCTCCAGCATCCAGCTGCTGCTCCGGGCCGCCGAGCGTGCCGTCCCGGAGCGCCCGGAGACCGCCCTCGGCCACATCCGGCAGGCCCGCACGGCCGCCGTCGACAACCTCGCCGAGGCGCGCCGCTTCGTCCGCGCCCTGAGCCCGCCCGACCTGGAGGCCGGGTCGCTGCCGGCCGCCCTGGAGCGGCTGTGCGCCGCCACCGCCCGCACCTCCGGACTGGCCGTGCACTGCCAGGTCTCCGGCGCGCCCGCCCCGCTGCCCACGCCGCACGAGGTCGCCCTGCTGCGCATCGCCCAGTCCGCGCTCGCCAACACCGTCCAGCACGCCGCCGCCGACCGCGTCGAGCTGACCCTCAGCTACATGGACACCGAGGTCGCCCTGGACGTCGTCGACGACGGCGCCGGCTTCCTGCCCACCGAGGTGCCGCCGCCCGGGTCCGGCGCCGGCGGCTCCGGCTTCGGGCTGGCCGCGATGCGCGCCCGGGCCCGCGCCCTCCAGGGCACCCTCGCCGTCGAGTCCGCCCCCGGGGAGGGCACCGCGCTCGCCGTGACGCTGCCCTGCCCCGACCCGTCCGCCGTCCCCGAGACCCCCCGGGAAGCCGCCCCGTGACCGCTCCCGCCGCCCCCGTCCGGCTGCTGCTCGCCGACGACCACCCCGTCGTCCGGGCGGGACTGCGCGCCGTCCTGGAGACCGAGCCGGACTTCGAGATCGCCGCCGACGTGCCCACCGCCGAGGAGGCCGTGCGGCTGGTCGGCCGGCTCGACGTGGACGTGGTCCTCATGGACCTCCAGTTCGGCGGCCGGATGCTGGGGTCCCGGGCCACCGCGGAGATCACCGCCCGCCCCGGCGCGCCGCGCGTGTTGATCCTCACCACCTACGACAGCGACGCCGACATCCTCGCCGCCATCGAGGCCGGCGCCACCGGCTACCTCCTCAAGGACTCCCCGCCCGACGAACTGGCCGCCGCGGTGCGGTCCGCCGCCGCCGGCAAGTCCGCACTCGCCCCCACCGTCGCGCTGCGCCTGATGGACCGGATGCGGACGCCCGCCGCGGCCCTCTCCCGCCGCGAGACCGAGGTCCTCCAGCTCGTCGCCGACGGCCTGTCCAACGCGGCGATCAGCAAGCGGCTCTTCCTCAGCCAGGCCACCGTCAAGTCCCACCTCGTCCACATCTACGCCAAGCTGGCCGTGGACTCCCGCACCGCCGCGGTCGCCGCCGCCACCGCCCAGGGCCTGATCCGCCGCTGAGCGCCGCGCCGGGGCGCCCGGGCCCGGCGGCGCACCCCGGCGCGGGGTCGCGGACCGGCGCTGTCGGCGCCGGGTGCGAGAATCGTCGGCAAGCACCCCGCACGACCGGACGCACGACCGCACGCCACGCTCGACGATCAGGGAGACGCAACCCATGGCACCCGCCATCCCAGCCTCGATGGAACGGCCGCACTTCATCGGCATCGGCGGCGCCGGCATGTCGGGCATCGCCAAGATCCTCGCGCAGCGCGGCGCCGAGGTGGCGGGCAGCGACGCCAAGGACTCCGCGACCGCCCAGGCCCTGCGCGCCCTCGGCGTCACGGTCCACCTCGGCCACGCCGCCGAGCACCTCGCCGCCGACGCCACCAGCGTCGTGGTCTCCTCCGCGATCCGCTCCGACAACCCCGAGCTGGCCGCCGCCCAGCAGCGCGGCATCCCGGTCGTCCACCGCTCCGACGCCCTCGCCGCCCTCATGGACGGCCTGCGCCCGATCGCCGTCGCCGGCACCCACGGCAAGACCACCACCACGTCGATGCTCGCCGTCTCCCTCGGCGCCCTCGGCCTCAAGCCGTCCTACGCCATCGGCGGCGACCTGGACGCCCCGGGCTCCAACGCCGAGCACGGCAGCGGCCGGATCTTCGTCGCCGAGGCCGACGAGAGCGACCGCAGCTTCCACAAGTACGCCCCCGAGGTCGCCATCGTCCTCAACGTCGAGCTGGACCACCACGCCAACTACGCCTCGATGGACGAGATCTACGCCTCGTTCGAGACGTTCGTCGACCGCGTCCGGCCCGGCGGCACCCTGGTCGTCTCCGCCGACCACCCCGGTGCCCGCGAGCTGACCGCTCGGCTCGCCGGCCGCGACGACATCGAGATCGTCACCTACGGCGAGGCCAAGGACGCCGACGTCCGCATCCTCCAGATCACCCCGCACGGCCTGGCCAGCGACGTCACGGTCACCCTGACCAGCGGCAAGATCCTCACCTTCACCGTCTCGGTCCCCGGCCGGCACTACGCGGGCAACGCCGTCGCCGCCCTGGCCGCCGGAGTCGCCCTCGACCTCCCGCCGCACCAGCTCGCCGACGCCCTCGGCAAGTACACCGGCGTCAAGCGCCGCCTCCAGCTCAAGGGCGAGGCCGCCGGCGTCCAGGTCATCGACTCCTACGCCCACCACCCCACCGAGATGACCGCCGACCTGGAGGCCATCCGCGGCGCCACCGAGGAGGTCGGCGGCCGCATCCTCGTCGTCTTCCAGCCGCACCTGTACTCCCGCACCCAGGAACTCGGCACGGAGATGGGCCAGGCCCTGGCCCTCGCCGACGCCTCCGTCGTCCTGGACATCTACCCGGCCCGCGAGGACCCGATCCCGGGCGTCACCAGCGCCCTGATCACCGACGCCGCCCTGGCCGCCGGCGCCCAGGTCACCCCCGAGGCCGACAAGAGCGCGATCTTGGAGCTGATCGCCGGAATGGCCAGGCCCGGTGACCTTGTTCTCACCATGGGCGCGGGCGACGTGACCGACCTCGGCCCCGCCATCCTGTCCCGCTTGGGCGCATGAGCTGAGGAGGCCCCCCGATGACCTATGAGATCGACAAGCCCGACGAGCAGTGGCGCAGTGAGCTGACCCCGGCCGAGTACCACGTGCTGCGCCAGGGCGGCACCGAGCCCGCCTTCGTCGGCGAGTACACCGACACCGAGACGGCCGGCGTCTACTCCTGCCGGGCCTGCGGCGCCGAACTGTTCCGCTCCACCACCAAGTTCGCGAGCCACTGCGGCTGGCCGTCCTTCTACGACCCCAAGGACACCGACGCCGTCGAACTCCTGGAGGACCGCACCCACGGCATGGTCCGCACCGAGGTCCGGTGCGCGCGGTGCGGCTCGCATCTCGGGCACGTCTTCGAGGGTGAGGGCTACCCGACCCCGACGGACCAGCGGTACTGCATCAACTCGATCTCGTTGCGGATGGCGCCCGACGAGGCGTGAGCACCGACCGGCGGCGGGCGGTGCGCGGGCGTGACCCGCGGCCGCCCGCGCACCGGTCGACGGCGGCGCCCGCGGCGCGTGGACGGAGAAGGCCCGCCCGGGCACGAACGACGGGGACCAGAACTGGCTGGCCCAGGAGATCGGCGCGGCGTTCCGGACGGGCGAGGAACAGCAGGCGTCCGACGTGTTCGCGGGCCTGGCCGAGGAGTTGCGGGCCTGTGCCTTCGCGCGCACCTCGGTGCGGTTCACCACCCGGGACGCCCGGCACGCGGTCGCGACGATCGTCCGAGACAAGGACGCGCCCCGCCCCACCACGCTCCACGAACACCTCGCGGTCGGGCGGCACGGCGCCCGTTCGGCGACGCGGGGACACCGCCCGGGGTGCCCCCACGAGGCGCGCGGGACGCTCCCGTCACACCGGTACGGTCACCGCCGTCATCACCAGCTGGGACCCGATCAGCCAGCGGCCGGTGAACTCGGTGAGCTCCCGGCCCTCCACCACCGGACCGGGCACCAGGAACCGGGCGGTGAAGGTGGCGTCGGTCGGGTCGAGGGTGAGGTGGGCGTCCTCGAAGCCCAACCAGCGGCCGGTGAGCGGGAACCACGCCTTGTAGACGCTCTCCTTGGCGCTGAAGACGAGCCGGTCCCAGCAGATCTCCGGCTGGTGCGCGGCGAGTTGGGAGAGCTGGGCCCGTTCTTCGGGGAGCGTGACGAGCTCCAGGACGCCCGGGTCCTCGATCCGCGCGTGCGGCTCCGCGTCGACGCCGACGGAGCGCACGTCGCTCGCCCGGGCCACGGCGGCGCCGCGGTACCCCGTGCAGTGGGTCATCGCGCCGACGATGCCGGTCGGCCAGATCGGGGCGCGGCGCTCGCCGGGCAGGACCGGCGCGGGGGCGATCCCGAAGGCGGCCAGGGCCCGGCGGGCGCAGTTGCGCACCGTGCCGAACTCCCGTTGCCGCTGCGGGACCGCCTGGGCCACCAGCGCGAACTCCTCGGGGAACATCTCCGACAGCGGGTCGTCCTCGAAGGACTCGGCGGTCGCGATCGGCGCGGGCAGCAGCTTCTCTATCACGCGGGAACTCCGGTGGTCGCGACGGGCAGGATCTGGACCGGGCGGCCGGGGGAACCGGAGCGGCGCCGCCATTCGCGAGGGTAGCCGAGCGACACCTCCTGGTGGGGCACTCCGTCCCACATGATCAGCCGCGGGATGTGCAGATGGCCGTAGACCACCGTGCTGGCGCGGAACCGCCGGGGCCAGTCGGCGGTGGCCTCCGTCCCGCACCACAGCGCGAACTCCGGGTACCACAGGGGTCTGGTGGGCTCGCGGACCAGCGGCCAGTGGTTGATCAGCACCGTCGGCAGGTCCTCCGGGAGGGCCGCGAGCCGCGCCTCGGTCTCCGCCACCCGGGCCCGGCACCACGCCTCGCGGGACGGGTAGGGGTCCGGGTGCAGGAAGTACTCGTCGGTGCAGACGACGCCCGCCTTCTCGGCGATCGCCAGGGCCTCCTCCTTGGACCCCATGCCGGGCGTCCGGAAGGAGTAGTCGTAGAGGAGGAAGAGCGGCGCGAGGGCCACGGGGCCGCCCGCCCCCTCCCAGACCGGATACGGGTCCTCGGGGGTGACCACCCCCAGCTCCCGGCAGATCTCCACCAGGTGCTCGTAGCGGGCCACCCCGCGCAGTTGCACCGGGTCCTTGGTGGGGGTCCACAGCTCGTGGTTGCCGGGCACCCACACGACCTTGGCGAACCGCTCGCTCAGCAGGCCGAGCGCCCAGCGGATGTCCTCGACGTACTCCCCGACGTCCCCGGCCACCAGCAGCCAGTCGTCGTCGGACTCCGGCCGTAACCGCTCGACGATGTCGCGGTTCTCGTCGTACCGGACGTGGAGGTCGCTGACGGCCACCAGGCGGCCCTCACGCGAGGTGGGCGCCGGCCCGGTGGTGGCGTGCTGGGCGCCGGGGGCGAAGGTGCGGATCTCGTAGGTCACCTCAGCAGTAAAGACGGTGCGGGGGGATCAAGGAAAGCGTCGCCCGGAAACGAGGGGCGTGCCGCGGCCGGGCCCCTCGATCGCCGGGCGCGGCCGCGGCGGCCGCGCCCGGGCCTCAGCGGGCGCCGGGGGAGGGGGCGCCGCCGCGCCGGATGCGGGTGGCCAGCCACAGGTCGAAGCGGTCGTCGGGGTCGTCGAGGCGGCGCCCGGTGAGGTCCATCGCCTTGTCCAGGCGGTTGCGCACCGTGTGCCGGTGGACGCCGAGCCGGCGGCTGGTGGCGTCCCAGGCACCGCCGGTCTCCAGCCAGGCGGCGAGGGTGGCGATCAGCTCCTCGCCGCCGTCGGCCAGGTCCAGCGGCCCGAGCACGGTGTCGGCGTAGCCGTGCAGCGTCCGCCGGTCGCCGAGGTCCAGCAGCAGTCGGGCGGCCTCGCTCTGCCGGGCCTCCGCGGGCGTCCCGCTGGTCCGGCTGACCGCCAGCAGCCCGGTGGCCTGCCGCAGCGACACCCGGACCGCCTCCGGCGCGCTGGCCGGGCCGATGCCCGCGGGGCAGTTGGGGGCGAACCGGCCGAGCACCGCGTGGATGTCCAGTTCCTCGCCGACCACCGCCTCGATCAGCGGTCCCGGAGCGGCCCCCGGCCCGCCGGACACCCGCACCAGCCCGCCGGGCATGGCCAGCGCCAGATCGGCCGCCATCTCCTGGGCCGCGCCCTCCGACAATCCCGTCCGCGCTGCGGAACCGCCCCCGCCGCGCGGCCCCGCGACCGGCGCCGCCTCCACGACGACCGCCCGCACCCGCTCGGCGGACAGCCCCACCGAGGCCAGCATGTCCCGGGCCCGGTCCGCCGCCAGGTCCTCGTCCGCCAGCAGCTCCGACAGCAGCGCCGAGCGCCGCCGGCGTTCCGGCTCGTCCCGCAGGTGCCGTCGTTCCAGCTCCAGGGAGAGCAGCGAGATCAGTCCGGGCACCACGGACCGGGCGGCGTCGTCCGGGCGGCCGGTGAGCAGCAGCAGTCCGCGCAGCCGGCGGGCGCCGAGCGGCTGCACCTCCAGCTGCCGGCCGCCGACGGTGCTCGACGCACTGCCCCGCAGCCCCCGTGCGGCGACCCGTTCGACCAGGTCACGGGCGTGTTCCAGGGCGGTGCCCGGCTCCTGTTCGGCGGCCGCCAGCTGCCGGCCCAGCGGGTCGAGGACGGTGGCGCCGACGCCGGTGGCGGCCGTCCACTCCGCCAGCATCGGCTGGAGCCCGTCGCTGGTCGCCGCGGCCGCTGTCAGTCGCCGCTGGGTGGCGAAGGCCCGGTGCAGCACCTCCCGCTGCTCGGTGGCCCGGGCGTCGAAGACCGCCTTGGTGACCGCGATGAACGGGACCTCGTCCGGCACCGTCAGCAGCGGCAGTCCCGCCTCCTCGGCGGCCGTGACCAGCGGTTGCGGTGCCTCTTGGTACGGCAGCCCCTGCCCCAGCCCGAGCGCCAGGCAGGCCGCGCCGCCCTCGGCCACGTCCCGGACGTACGCGCGGCAGGACGCCGGCTCCATCGGCAGCAGCAGCCCGATGGTCATCAGCAGCTCACCGCCCTGTAGCCACTTCCCCGGGACCAGCAGGTCGGAGACGGTCGCCGCCTCGATGGTGCGGGACAGCAGCTCCTGCGGTACGTCGTAGGTGAGGGCCAGATGGAGGCCGGGCCGTGCCAACAGGTCCGAGATACGCAGAGGCATAGACATAGTGTCCACCACATATCTATTGAATGGACGATCGGGCGATCGAGTCCCGGCGGCCGGACGCCTAGGTTCACACCACCGCGGAATCCGACGTTCCCCACCGGCTCCCCGCGGCACCACCCCCGCACACCCTGTCGCCACGCCCGAGGAGTAACCCATGGATCCCACGGCACCCATGGAAGGCACGAGCGAGGGACGAGGCTCGCGCATGATCGAGGTCCGCTCCATCGACTACGTCCCCGTCCGCGAACGGCACGGGAAGGTGTGGCACCAGGGTCCGTTCTGGTTCACCGGCAACTTCGTGCTGACCACGATGGTCACCGGCTTCCTCGGCCCGGCCCTCGGCCTGAGCCTGCTCGCCTCCGTCGCGGCGGTCGTCCTCGGCGCCTGCTTCGGCACCTTCTTCATGGCCTTCCACGCCAACCAGGGCCCCCGGATGGGCCTGCCGCAGATGATCCAGTCGCGGGCCCAGTTCGGCATCCGCGGTGCGATCGTGCCGTTCGCTGCCGTGGTCTTCGTCTACGTCGGGTTCAACGTCTTCAACGTGGTCCTCGCCGCCCAGGGCCTGCGCACCGTCTTCCCCGGCGGCACCACCCTCTGGTACGTGTTGATCATCGGCGTAGCCATCGTGCTCGCCGTGGTCGGCCACGACCTGCTGCACCTGGTCCAGCGCTGGCTCACCTACGTGCTGATCGTGGTCTTCGGCGTGCTCACCGTCGGCGCGCTGATCCAGCTCGACCCGCACTCCGCGGCCGCCGCCGGGCACGCCGGGCACGGCTCCTGGACGTCCTTCTTGGTCGTCTTCTCCGCCGCGGCCGGCTACCAGATCAGCTACGCCGTCTACGTCTCGGACTACTCCCGCTACCTGCCCCGCGACGTCTCCGCCCGCAAGGTCATCTGGTGGACCTACGCCGGCGCGGCCGGCTCCGCCGCCTGGCTGATGTCGCTCGGCGCGCTGCTCGCCTCGGCGCTGCCGCACCCGGACGCGATCAGCGGCATCCGCCAGGTCGGCAACGCGATCGTGCCCGGCTTCGGCACCTTCGCGGTGGTCGTCTCGTCCGTCGCCCTGGTCGGCATCATGGCCGTCAACGCGTACGGCGCGATGCTCACCACCACCAGCGCGATCGACGCCTTCCGCACGGTCAAGCCGACCGTCCGGATCCGGATCGCCGGCATCGCGGCCATCGGCCTGATCGTCTTCACCGTGGCGATGCTGCTCCCGGAGAACTACCTGGAGAGCTTCAACACCTTCGTGCTGATGATGCTCTACTTCCTCATCCCGTGGACGGCGGTCAACCTCGTCGACTTCTACTGGGTCCGGCGCGGCCACTACGCGGTCACCGCGATCTTCAACCCGGCCGGCATCTACGGCCGCTGGTCCTGGCGCGGCATCACCGCCTACGTCGCCGGCTTCGCCGCGATGGTCCCGTTCTTCTCCACGTCCTTCTACACCGGCCCGGTGACCAAGGCGCTGGGCGGCGCCGACCTCTCCTTCGTGCCCGGCCTGCTGGTCGGCGGTGGCCTGTACTACCTGCTCACCCGCAGCCTCGACCAGGTCGCGGAGGCGGCGGCGGTCGCCGAGAGCGAGCGCGAGCTGGAGGGGACCGACGCGGACGGGCCGGCGGCCGCCGCGGCCCCGCGCGACTGACGGAAAGGGACGGCGCGGGCCGCCCGGGGTCGCCGCGTACCAGCGGATGAGCCGCCCCGTTCCGCCCGCTATGGTCGGTCGGTAGGGATATGTCCCCACCGGCCGACCGTCGTCTTCCGGCCCTCCGCGCAGCCGCCGTCCGGCCCTCGGGCCGCCCGGACGAAGGGAAGTGAGCGCACCATGCAGGTGGCGTTTCTGGTGGCCCCCGCGGGCACCGAACAGGTCGAGCTGACCGAGCCCTGGCAGGCGGTCACCGCCGCGGGCGGCAAGCCCACCCTGATCTCCACCAGGTCGGGCCGCATCCAGGCGTTCCACCACCTGGACAAGGCCGACACCTTCCCCGTCGACCGCACCGTGGACGCGGCGTCCGTCGCGGAGTTCGACGCCCTGGCCCTGCCCGGCGGGGTGGCCAACCCCGACGCGCTCCGTCTGGACCGGGGGGCCATCGCCCTCATCGCGTCCTTCTTCGAGACCGGCAAACCGGTCGCGGCCATCTGCCACGCCCCCTGGACCCTGATCGAGGCCGACGTCGTGCGGGGCCGCACCCTCACCTCCTGGCCCAGCCTGCGCACCGACATCCGCAACGCCGGCGGCACCTGGGTCGACCGGCCGGTCGTGGTCTGCACGCAGGCCGCCAACACCCTCGTCACCAGCCGCAAACCGGCGGACCTGCCGGCCTTCTGCAAGGCCCTGGTCGAGGAGTTCTCGCGGTGACGCGCGCGGGGCAGCCCGCACCGCCCCCGCGCCCCCTCAGACCGGCCCGTAGACGGCGCACCGGGCCCCGGTGAGCAGCGCCCAGTAGCGGTCCCCGTAGGACCAGTGCCACCACTCGCTGGGATAGTTCACGAAACCGGCGCCGCCCAGGGCCCGGGCCAGCAGGGCGCGATGGCGTCGGGCCCGGGCCGGCAGCCCCGGGGCGTCGAACGGGCAGCGCTCCTCGTCGCCCGTGCGGTGGCCGTTGACCGCACCGCCCATGTCCACTGCGGCGCCCCGGTCGTCCACCAGCGTCAGGTCCAGGGCCGCCCCCGTGCAGTGCGGGGCCACCTCGACGGGGGCGACGAACGCAGCCGTCCGGCGGCGCAGCTCCGCGGGGTCGGTGTGGCCCGCGGCGCGCAGGCGCTCCTGGTAGCGGGCGAACCGCCGGGCCTGCTCGGCGCTGCTGCGGTGCCCCTCGACCACCAGGAACCCCCAGCCCGGCGGCAGCCCGGCGGCGGCCGTCCGCAACCGTGCGCACACGCCGGCCCGGGCCCGCCCGTACGCCCCGTCCGGGTCCCGCTCGCCGGGAGCCAGGCTCACGCGGGGCAGCGTCGCCACCTCGGCCAGCGGTTCGCCGCAGTCGCGCACCAGCACGTCCGCCACCTGAGGGTCACTGAGCACGATCACGTGCGACCCGCCCTGGCGCGCAGCGTTCCGGGCGGCTCCTCGACGACCACCGCCACCGACTCCGCCGGCAGGTGCAGCACCCCGCCGTCGTCCGGCAGCACCGGGTGCGGCCAACCGGCCGCCGCGCGGAAGTTGCGCGCGGGGGCCGGCGCGGTGCCCCGCCGCGCGTCCGCCGGGGGCGCCGTGGACGGGGGGAGCGGGACGGTGGCGGTGCCGCTCGGGGCGAGGTTGACGGCCAGGTGGACGGGGCCGCGGCGGAGCAGGAGCCAGCGGGCGTCCTCGTCGTGGCAGACGTGGGTGCGCGAGGGGTCGGGGTCGGTCAGCGCGGGGTGGGTGCGGCGCAGCGCGAGGAGGCTGCGATACCAGGAGAGCAGGGCGGCGTGCGGCGCGGCGGACGGTTCGGCCCAGTCCAGGACGCAGCGGTCGCGGGTGGCCGGATCCTGCGGGTCCGGCCAGTCGGCGCCGAGGCCGTCGCCGTGCGCCGCGCCGCCCTCCTGCGCCGCGAACTCGCGCCGCCGGCCGGCCCGTACAGCCTCGGCCAGTTCCGGGTCCGGGTGGTCGGTGAAGTACTGCCAGGGGGTGCGCGCGCCCCACTCCTCGCCCATGAAGAGCATCGGGGTGAAGGGAGAGCAGAGGACCAGCGCGGCGGCGCAGGCGAGCAGGCCGGGGGAGAGGGTGGCGGTGAGCCGGTCGCCGTACGCGCGGTTGCCGATCTGGTCGTGGGTCTGCGCGTAGCCGAGCAGCCGGTGCGGTGGGGTCGCCCGGAGGTCGAGCGGGGCGCCGTGGCGGCGCCCGCGGAAACTGGAGTGGCTGCCGTCGTGGAAGAAGCCGCCGGTGAGGGTCTTGGCGAGGGCGGCGAGCGGGGCGCGCGCGAAGTCGGCGTAGTAGCCGTGGGATTCGCCGGTCAGCGCGGTGTGCAGGGCGTGGTGGAAGTCGTCGTTCCACTGGGCGTGCAGGCCCAGGCCGCCGCTCGCCCGCGGCGCGGTGGTGCGCGGGTCGTTGCGGTCGGACTCGGCGATCAGGAACAGCGGGCGGCGCTGCTGGGCGGCGAGCGCGTCCACGGCGGCGGACAGTTCGGCCAGGAAGTGCTGGGCGCGATCGTCGTGCAGGGCGTGCACGGCGTCCAGCCGCAGTCCGTCGACGCGGTAGTCGCGCAGCCAGCCGAGCGCGCTCCCGACGAGGTAGCGGCGGACGTCGTCGGAACCGGGGGCGTCGAGGTTGACCGCCGCCCCCCAGGGCGTGTGGTGGGTGTCGGTGAAGTACGGGCCGAACTCCGGGAGGTGGTTCCCCGACGGGCCGAGGTGGTTGTGCACCACGTCGAGGACCACCCCGAGGCCGTGGCCGTGCGCGGCGTCCACGAACCGCTTCAGCCCGTCGGGGCCGCCGTACGGCTCGTGCACCGCCCAGGGCGCGATCCCGTCGTACCCCCACCCGTGGGTCCCGGGGAACGGGCAGACGGGCATCAAGGAGACGTGGGTGACGCCGAGGTCGGCGAGGTGGCCGAGGCGGGCCGCGGCGGCGTCGAAGGTGCCTTCGGGGGTGTACGTCCCGACGTGCAGTTCGTAGAGGACGGCGCCGGGCAGCGGCCGGCCGGGCCACGGGTGCCGCCAGGCGAACCGGGCGTGCTCGACGACCGCGCCGGGCCCGCCGGGCCCCGCCGGCAGCCGGGCGGCGCGCGGATCGGGCCGTGGCGGGCCCCCGTCCAGCCGGAAGGCGTAGCGGTCGCCGTCGCCGGCCGGTGCGTCGGCGCGCCACCAACCGGGGCGGGCGGGATCGCGCGCCAGCTCCACCGGGGGCGCGTCGGACCGGTCGCCGGCCCAGTGGAGGGCGACCCGCCCGGCCTCGGGCGCCCATACCTCGAACAGCACGGTGGTCCTCCTTCGTCGCTCCGGCCCGGCCGCCGCGGCAGGCGCCGGCCCGCTTCCCGACGACGAAAGCACGCCGCCGCGCCGGACGGAAGGACGCGGTGCGGCGGGGCACGGTCGTCGCCTGGACACCGGCTCACCGCAGGCCGGAGAATTACGCCATGACTTCGCTCCAGTTCCCCGCGCGGCCTTCGGACGCGGATCGGGAACGCGCCCTTGAGCTGCTGCGCGAAGGCGCGGCGGAGGGACGGCTGTCCCAGGACACCTTCCTGCGCCGGTTGGAACTCGTCCTGTCGGCCCAGCAGCATTCCGAACTCGCGCTGGCGACGGCCGACTTGGAGCGGCACGGCAAGGTCCAGGGGCTGGTGCTGCGGATGGTCGGCCGGGTGTCGGCGTTCCACATCCGGCTGCGCAGGGCGTGGCGCACGGAGCGGTTGCCGAAGCTGCTGCTGCCGGAGCCCGGCCCGTTCCCGCTGTCGATCGGGCGGGCCCCGGGCGTCGGCCTGCGGCTCAACCACGAGACGGTCTCCCGTCACCACGCCGAGCTGCGCAGCGAGGGCACCGGCTGGATGCTGCGCGACCTCGGCTCCACCAACGGCACCTGCGTCAACGGGCGCCGGCTGGTGGGCGAGATAGCGGTCGGGCCCGGGGACCACATCAGGTTCGGCCACGTGGACTACGTCCTGACCGAACGCCAGGCCCAGTCCGAGCGCTGACGCCCACCGACCCGCCGCGGTGCCCCGACGCCGAGGGCGTCCCCCGGGGCCGGTCGGACCGGTGCGGACGCCCGGTTCACCGAACCCCTCCGGGGACGGGTGACCGACCACGATGCCTGACGCACCATCAGTACGCCGGTTGCGGTGCGCCCTCCACCGCGCCCGGGGCTATTCCCGTACGAGCAGGGCCACCGGCCAGTCCGCCAGGAGGCCGTCCACCCCCACCGCACTGCCGCCCGTCAGCGAGCGGCCGGTGAGCAGCTCGCGCCACTCGCCGCCCGGGGGCAGTCGCAGCACGGTGTCCCACCAGCCGCCGGTCTCCCGCAGCCGCAGCGACAGTCTGGTCACCGCCGTCGCCACCCGCCCCGCCCGGACGAACGCCACGCAGTGCTCGGCCGCCGGGCCCTCCACGGCCAGCGGCTCGTACGAGGCGGCGGCGCCGAACCACTCCGGGTGCGCCCGCCGCAGCCGCAGCGCACGGGCCGTCAGCCACAGCTTCTCGGCGGACACCGAGGCCGGCGCGGCGCCGGCGTCCAGTTCCGCGAGCAGATCCGCGGCGAACCGCGGCGGCCGCCGGTTGTCCGGATCGACCAGCGCCGCGTACTCCTGCTCGGTGCCCTGGTAGAGGTCCGGGACGCCGGGCACGGTCAGGTGCAGCAGCGTCGCGCCGAGGACGTTCGCACGGACGAACGGGGCCAGCTCCGCCTCCAGCGCGGCCAGTTGCTCCGGCGCCGGACCGCCCGGCCCGCTCCGGACGAACTCCGCCACCCGCTCCTCGTACCCCGCGTCCTGCTCCGTCCAGGTGGTGCGCAGCCCCGCCTCGCGCACGGCCTTGAGCACCGCGGGCGTCAGCCGCTCCCCGCGGTCGCCGGCCGCCGCCCCGTCCGCGCCCGGGCCGTCGGCGTCGGACGTGCCCAGCCCGAACGCGGTCTGCCAGGCCGTCCAGGCCACCATCGGGTCCACCGGCAGCGCGCCGTCCGCGACGTCCCGTCCTTCGGTCACCGCGCCCAGCACGTCCCGCCACCGGTCCGGGCACTCCGACAGCACCGCGATCCGGGCCCGCACGTCGGCACTGCGCTTGGTGTCGTGCGTCGAGAGCACCGTGCCGCTCTCCGGCCAGTCCCGCTGCATCCGCGCGCCGTACTCGTGGAACGCCCCGGGCCCCAGCGCCGGTTCCCCGGGATCGCCGCCGACCTCGCACGCCGACAGCAGCACCGGGTAGCGGTAGAAGGCGGTGTCCTCCACGGACTTGGCGTGCAGCGCGGACGCGGTCTGCGCGAACCGCGCCGCGAAGCCCGCGACGTCCCCGTCCACGGCCCCGTCCGCGGCGCCGTCCCCACCGGGCGCGAACCGCCCCAGCGCGAGGTCGTGGACCAGGTCCACCGCCCCGGCCTCCTCCGGCACCCGGAAGGTGGCCCGGGCCCGCTCCGCCGCGCCGCCCAGCATCGTCGCGTCCGCCGCCGCCCGCGCGGCGTCGTCGGGGTCGCCGGCGTAGGGCCGGTAGACCGGCAGCCGCACCAGGAGTTCCCGGACCGCCTGGCGCAGCGCCCACGGGGCGTGGTCGCCCGGCCTGGGCACCCGTTGGGCGATCCGGGCCGCGGTCCGCACCAGGCGCTCGACCTCCGCCGCCAGGTCGTGCTCGACGACCTCGTAGGCGGCCCGCCGCACCGTCTCCTCCCAGTCGCCGCCCTCGTCGGCCAACGGGGTGACGAAGTCCCGGTAGTGCGAGAACAGTCGCCCGGCGCCCTGCGGGCACACGAACAGCCCGTCGACGTGGCGGAGCGCGTCGTAGCCCGTGGTGCCCGCGCACGCCCAGCCGTCCGGGAGCCGCTCCGCACCGGTGAGGACCTTCTCCACCACGGTCCAGCAGCCCTTCGTGCCGGCCCGCAGCCGCGCCAGGTAGCCGCCCGGATCCACCAGCCCGTCCGGGTGGTCGATCCGCAGCCCGTCGACGACCCCCTCCCGCACCAGCCGCAACACCGTGCGGTGCGTGGCGTCGAACACCTCCGGGTCCTCGACGCGGACCCCGATCAGCTCCGAAATGGTGAAGAACCGGCGGTAGTTGAGCTCGGTGCGGGCCAGCCGCCACCAGCCCAGGCGGTACCACTGCGCCCCCAGGAGGCGTTCCAGCGGCAGCCGCTCCGTGCCGGGCCGCAAGGGGAAGACCTGCTCCCCGTAGTGCAGCACCCGCCCCTCGACCCGGAACCGGGGCAGCTCGTCCCCGATCCGCCCCTCCAGTACGGGCAGCAGCAACCGCCCCTCGTGCCCGCCGTCCCAGTCGACGTCGAACCAGCGCGCGTACGGCGACGTCGGTCCGTCGCGCAGCACCTCCCACAGCGGCCCGTTGAGCGACAGCGGCACGGGCACCGCCATGTGGTTGGGCACGACGTCGACGACCAGCCCGAGGCCGTGCGCCCGGGCCGTCGCCGCCAGCGCCCGCAGCCCCTCCTCGCCGCCCAGCTCGGCCCGCACCGCCGCGTGGCAGGTCACGTCGTAGCCGTGCGGGGAGCCCGGCACCGCCTCCAGCACCGGTGACAGGTGCAGATGGGAGACGCCGAGCGCGGCGAGGTACGGCACCGCCCGCGCGGCGGCGGCGAACGGGAAGTCCGGCTGGAGCTGCAGCCGGTAGGTGGCGGTCGGCGACGGACTCGAAGGCTGCGTCATGGGAACACCCGTACCCCGCCGGCGGGCCGTTCTGTCATCGGGTTGCGTCATCCCGGGGCGTCCTGCCCGTGGTGCCTTCCTCCGAACCATCGGGCCGGTCGGCGGTAGGGCTTCGTACGTACCGCCCGTACGAATCGTGCAGGGGTGATGGGTAGCTTCTTGTGATGACCGCTGTCACCACCACCTACCGCCGGGTACTCGCCCTGAGCGGGCCGTTGCTGCCCGTCGTGTCCTTCCTCGGGCGGCTGCCGACCGCCATGTGCCAGCTCGGCAGCGTGTTGCTGGTGGCCGAGACGAGCGGTTCGCTGACCACCGCGGGCCTGGTGGGCGGTGCCCTGGCGGCGGGTCAGACGGTCGCCGGCCCACTGATCGGGCGGTTCGCGGACCGCCACGGCCAGCGCCCGGTGGTGCTGATCGCCTGCTGGGTCAACGCGCTCGCGGTGGCCGCCCTGGTGACGGCCGCACTGGCCCGCACGGCGACGCCCTCGCTGGCCCTGCTGGGCCTGCTGGCCGGGGCGAGCGTGCCGCAGATCGGCCCGCTGGCCCGCACCCGGCTGGTCGCGCTGGCGCACCGCGCGCGGGCCGACGAACGGCTGGTGAGCGCCGCGCTCTCCCTGGAGGGCACCTTGGACGAGGTGTCGTTCGTGCTCGGGCCGGCGCTGGTGGGGCTGGCCGCCACCCTGGTCCACCCGGCGGTGGCGCTGGGGCTGGCCGCCGTGCTGCTGGCGGTCTGCGGCTCGGCGTTCGCCCTGCATCCGACGGCGGTGGCCGTGCGGCCCGCCGCCGACCGGGCCCCGCGGGCCGCCCGCCCGGCGCGCACCCGGATGCCCCGCGCGGTGCACGCCATGCGCGTCTCGATGGCCCTCCAGGGCGCCATGTTCGGTGCCTGCCAGGCCGGCATCACCGCGCTCACTGAACGCCTCCACCAGCCCGCCCAGGCGGGCCTGGTGTACGCGGCGATGGGCGTGATGAGCGCGGTCGCGGGGCTCTCGCTCGCGCTGGTGCCGGCCCGGATCGGCCTGCCGGCCCGTTGGCGGGCGGCCGCCGTCGCGCTCATCGTGCTGTCCGTGCCGCTGCTCTTCGTGCGGTCGATGGGGGCGCTCTACCTGGTCGTGGTGGTGCTCGGGGTGGCCTTCGCGCCGCACCTGATCACCCTCTTCGGACTCACCGAACGCCTGGTGCCGGCCGCCCGGCTGGCCGAGTCGATGGCCTTCCTCACCAGTGCGGTGGTCGGCGGCCAGGCCGTGGCGCTGGCCCTCTCGGGGCGGCTCGCCGACACGCACGGCCCGTCTGCGGCCTTCGCGGTCGCCGTCGGCGCGGCGGTGCTCGTCCTCGTCGTCGCCCTCACCACCCGCGCCGGTCACCGGCCCACCGCGCCGCTGCCCCTCTCCCCGGCCGGACCGGAGGCCGCGGCGGACCGCGCGCAGACCTCCTGAGCCCCCGCGGCCCCTCGGACCGTCGCGGGGCCGCACCGGACGGCTCAGGCCGGCCGCTGGAGCACCAGCAGGCTCCGCCCGACCAGCATCAGCCGGTCGCCGCCCTTGACCTTGGCGCCCCGGCCGTCCGCCGCCGCCTCCGGCCGGTCGGTGTCCACCACGACCTGCCACTGCGGTCCCAGGTGCTCCGGGACGGTGAACTCCTTGTCCTGGTCGTGGGCGTTGAACATCAGCAGGAACGAGTCGTCGCCGATCGGCTCGCCGCGCGGACCGGGTTCGGAGATCGAGCTCCCGTTGAGGAAGACCGTCAGCGACTTGGCGTGGACGGACTGCCAGTCGCGGGTGCCCATCTCCGTGCCGGCCGCGGTGAACCAGGCGATGTCGGACAGCTCGTCGTGGGCGCCCTCCATCGGGTGCCCCTGGAAGAACCGCCGCCGCCGGAAGACCGGATGGTCCCGCCGCAGCCACACCATCTGCCGCACGAACGCCAGCAGCGCCGCCCGGTCCGCCCGTTCCTCGTCCGCCGTGCCCGCGGCGTCCTGCGCCGCCTCGGGGTCGTCCGCGGCGCCGGCCGCCTCCCGCTCCGGCCACCGCACCCAGGTCAGCTCCCCGTCCTGGCAGTACGCGTTGTTGTTGCCGCGCTGGCTGCGGCCGAACTCGTCACCGTGGCTGAGCATCGGCACGCCCTGCGACAGCATCAGCGTGGCGAGGAAGTTCCGCATCTGCCGCAGCCGCAGCCGCCGTACCGAGGGGTCCTCGCTCGGCCCCTCCGCGCCGCAGTTCCACGACCGGTTGAAGCGCTCGCCGTCCCGGTTGTCCTCGCCGTTGTCCTCGTTGTGCTTGTCGTTGTACGAGACCAGGTCGCGCAGGGTGAAACCGTCGTGGCAGGTGACGAAGTTGACCGAGGCGAGCGGCCGCCGCCCGTCCTCCTGGTAGAGGTCCGACGAACCGGCCAACCGGGACCCGAAGTCCGCCAGGGTGCGCGGCTCGCCCCGCCACAGGTCCCGCACGGTGTCCCGGTACTTCCCGTTCCACTCCGTCCACAGCGGCGGGAAGTTCCCCACCTGGTAGCCGCCCTCCCCGACGTCCCACGGCTCGGCGATCAGCTTCACCTGGCTGACCACCGGGTCCTGGTGCACCAGGTCGAAGAACGACGACAGCCGGTCCACCTCGTGGAACTGCCGCGCCAGCGTCGCCGCCAGGTCGAAGCGGAACCCGTCCACGCGCATCTCCTGCACCCAGTAGCGCAGCGAGTCCATCACCAACTGGAGCACGTGCGGACTGCGCATCAGCAGGGAGTTCCCGGTGCCCGTGGTGTCCATGTAGTAGCGCAGGTCGTCCGACAGCCGGTAGTACGAGGCGTTGTCCAGCCCCCGGAAGGACAGCGTCGGGCCCAGGTGGCTGCCCTCGGCGGTGTGGTTGTAGACGACGTCGAGGATCACCTCGATGCCCGCCTGGTGCAGGGCCCGCACCGCGGTCTTGAACTCCAGCACCTGCTGCCCGCGGTCCCCCCAGGACGCGTAGGCGTTGTGCGGGGCGAAGAACCCGATCGTGTTGTAGCCCCAGTAGTTGGTCAGGCCCGCGTCCACCAGCCGGTGGTCCTGGACGAACTGGTGCACCGGCATCAGTTCCAGGGCGGTGACCCCGAGCTTCGTCAGGTGGTCGATGATCGCCGGGTGCGCCAGCGCCGCGTAGGTGCCGCGCAGCTCCTCCGGCAGCTCCGGATGCCGCATCGTCAGGCCCTTCACGTGGGCCTCGTAGAGCACCGTCTCGTGGTACGCGGTGCGCGGCGGGCGGTCGTCGCCCCAGTCGAAGTACGGGTTGACCACCACCGACGCCATGGTGTGCGGCGCCGAGTCCAGGTCGTTGCGGACCTCGGGACGGCCGAAGTGGTAGCCGTAGACCGCCTCGTCCCAGTCGATCACGCCGCTCATCGCCCGGGCGTACGGGTCGAGGAGCAGCTTGGCGGAATTGCAGCGCTGCCCGCGTTCCGGCTCGTAGGGGCCGTGCGCCCGGAAGCCGTAGCGCTGTCCCGGCATGATCCCCGGCAGATACGCGTGCCGTACGAAGGCGTCGGACTCGCGCAGCTCGACGGCGGTCTCCGACCCGTCGTCGTGCAGCAGACACAGTTCGATGCGCGTGGCGGCTTCGGAGAACACCGCGAAGTTGGTGCCCGCACCGTCATAGGTGGCACCCAACGGATACATCTGTCCCGGCCAGACCTGCATGCGTAGACACTTCCACTTTCTCTACGGGGCGGCGGCGACTCCACGACACGCGTCCGCGGGCCGAATCGGAATCCTTCCCAACGTGTCCAAACTGCCGGATGTCGGGAGATTTTCGTGTGAACTCCGCTGAAAGCTGACGGATCTCCGGCGATGTCGGATTGTCGTACCGTGCGCTGATCGGGGGCCGGCGGCCATCGGGCGCGGCCGGCGCGGGCGGGGGAATGCCAGGGCTACCCCAAAAGCGGCGTCTTGGCGACGGACTACCTCACATGTGTGCAGTTCGCCAGCGGCACCCCGGCCAAATGCGGGCACCCCCGCGCGGCCCGGTGCGCACGGTGCTGTCAACGGCTCACCGCCGGGACACTCCATCGCGTGGGCGGCAACAGGAGGCCACCCCCCGTCGCGGCTATGAAACCGCTCACTCCCACCGCGCTTTCCGGTCACAACCGGCACCATGGGCAAGGGGAGTTGGCATCCGACTCACCGCATCCTGCTGCACCGCTCCCCGCGCCGCAGTAGTCTGCCTTGATCGTTGGCACGGGGGTTCGGGAGGCGGTGGCAGGTGAGCGGCGGGCTGGAGTTGCCCCCTGGTGACGAGAGTCATGAGGGTCACGAGGGCGGCTCCGTTGACGCACCGCCCGGCACGGTGTCCCTGGCCCGACCCCTGGAGATCGGTGCCGAACTCGACTGGGGGGCCGCGGACTGGAGCGAGGTCCGCACCCGGGCCCGCCGGGCCGGACGCGCCTACATCTGGCTGAATCTCGTCGAGCAGCGGCTGCGGGCCGTCGTCGCCGCCGTGCTGCGTCCCATCTACGAGCCGGTGCACGGCGACGAATGGGTCATCGCGGCGGCCGGACCCGCGGGCCAGGAGTGGGTCCAGCGCGCGGTCGCGGTCCGCGAGGTCAGCCGCCGCAAGGGCTACCTCCTCGACCCCGCCGACGACAACATCGTCAGCTTCCTGACCCTCCCGCAGCTGCGCGAGCTGATGGTCCAGCACTGGCCCTGCTTCGAGCCGTACGTCGACGACCGGCGCGAGGTCGAGCTGGTCCTCGACGAGCTGGAGGTCGCCCGCAACATCGTCTCCCGCAACCGCGCGCTGTCCGAGACCGTCCTGGCCCAGGCCGAGCGGGCCTCCGCCCGCCTGCTGGACGTCCTCGGGTCCGGGGCCGGCACCCGGATGTCCGGCCGGCTGCCCATCGACGCCGTCGAGGACCTCGTCGGCGACCGGTACGCCGACGTCGTCGGCGTGCACCCCGACCGGGTGCGCCTCCAGCGCCAGCTGCCCGCGGAGGACCTCTTCGGCGGCGCCCGCCGCCTCGACGCGGTGGGCATAGGGCTCAACCTCCTGGTCCAGAACTACTCCGGCCGCCGACTGGTCCGGCTCGCCGAGTCCGGGTGCCGGGTCCGGCTGCTCTTCCTCAACCCGGCCAGCAGTGCGGTCCGCCGCCGGGAGCGCGAAATCGGCCTCAAGAAGGGCGAGATGAGCCGCTCCATCGAGATGAACATCCTGCACATGCGGCGGGTCCGCGCCCGCCTGCACGACCCGGGAGCCTTCGAGATCCAGGTCTTCGACGAGACCCCGCGCTTCACCGCCTACCTCGTCGACGGCGACGGGCCCGACGGGATAGCCGTCGTCCAGCCCTACCTCCGCAAGAGCCGCGGGATGGAGTCGCCGGTCTTCGTGCTGCGCGGCGGCGGCCGCGACCTGCTCCGCCAGGACGCCCGCGACGTCGACCACGGGCTCTTCGAGATCTACCGCGAGGAGTTCGAGAGCGTCTGGGCGGACTCGCGGCCGGTCTCCTGAAGGGGCCTGCGGACGGTGCGGCGACGGGCGGCCCGGCCCGTTGTCAGTGGTGCGTGGGAGAGTGGTCGCACCACGGGGGAGGTACCACCGAAGGAGGCCGCATGAGTCAGCGCTGCGTGGGGGTCCGACCGGCCGGAGGCCGGCGGAGCGTCGAGGAGGGGTGCGCGCCGCGCCCGTGCGGGGCCGGGCGGAAGAGGGGGTCGGCATGAGCTGGCATCAGGAGCTGTTGGTCGGTTTCGACCTGGAGACCACGGGCACCGACGTCGAGCACGACCGCATCGTCACGGCCGCGCTGATCCGGCTGGAGGGCGACGGCCGGGTGGCCGGCCAGCAGTCCTGGCTCGTCGACCCGGGCGTCCCGATCCCCGACGAGGCCGCGGAGATCCACGGCATGTCGACCGCCTACGTCCGCCGGCACGGCCGCGCGCCCGCCGCCGCGATAGCCGAGATCACCGAGGCGCTGGCCGAAGTGCTGCGCGCGGACGTCCCGCTGGTGGTGATGAACGCGCGCTACGACCTCTCGCTGCTCGACCGCGAGTGCCGCCGCCACGGCGTGCCGACGCTGACCGAGCAACTCGGCCACCCGCCCGCCCCGGTCATCGACCCGCTCGTCCTCGACAAGCACGTGGACCGCTACCGCAAGGGCAAGCGCGCCCTCCAGGCGCTCTGCGGGCACTACGGGGTCCCGCTGGACGGCGCGCACGAGGCCGGCGCCGACGCGGTGGCCGCGGCCGGTGTCGCCCGCCGCATCGGCGAGAAGTACCCGGCCGTCGCGCTGCCCGCGCCGCGCGCCCTGCACGTCCTCCAGGAGCAGGCCGCCGCCCAGCAGGCCGCGTCGTTCCAGGCGTACCTGCGCCGCAGCGGTGACCCGGAGGCGCGAGTCGAGGCGGCCTGGCCGCTGATCCCCTACCAGCGCTGAGCGGACCGGCCCGCCGCGGGGCGGTGGCCGGGGCCGGGCTTCAGAAGGGGTACCACCGGACCGCCGCGTCCTTCTCGCGCAGCGAGGCGATCCGACGGCGGAACTCCCCCAGTGCGGCGGGGTTCCCGGGCGCGTGCTGGGAGACCCAGGCACAGCTCGCCGTCTCCCGCGATCCGCGCAGCACCGCGCAGCCCTCCCAGTCCCGTACGTCCCAGCCGTACACCGAGGCGAAGGCGTCGTAGGCCTCGGCGCCCAGCCCGTAGCGGTCCCGGCTGAGCGCCATCACGACCAGGTCGTGCTCGCGCAGGTCCGAGGAGAAGGTCTCCAGGTCGACCAGGACGGGGCCGTCCGGCCCGAGGTGGACGTTGCGGGGCAGCGCGTCGCCGTGGATGGGACCGCGCGGCAGGTGCGGTTCCAGCGCCGTCGCGGCGAGCGCGAAGGCGTCCCGCCGGCCGCGCAGGTACTCCGCGTCGGCCGGCGACACGGCATCGCCGGCCAACCGCAGCCAGCGCTCCACGCCGTCCAGCAGTTCGCGCCGGGGGAGCGCGAACGGCGGCTCGGGCAGCGCGTGGACGAGCCGCAGCAGCGCCGCGAGGTCCTGCGGCCGGGCCGGGCGGACGGCCTGTGGAAGCTGCCGCCAGTACGTCAGCGGATGTCCGTCGACGAGCCGGGCGGTCGGCTCCGCGGCCCGCACGGCCGGTACGTCCTGCGCCGCCAGCCACTGGGCGACGGCCAGTTCCCGCTCGGCGCGCGCCAGCAGCTCCGGGCTGCGGCCGACCCGGACCACCACGCCGCGCTCGTCCAGGGCGAAGACGGCGTTCTCGCCGAGCGCGAGCAGTCGGGCGTCCGCCGCCGCTTCGGGGTGCCCGGCCGCCGCCAGCACGTCCCGGGCGCGCGCCTCGGTGAAGGCGGGGCTGGTTTCGGTCATCGGATGCCTCCTGCGGTGCGATCTCGCGCCCAGTCTCGCAGGTGCCACGAGGCGCTCCGGAGCCCGTCCGCCCACGGCCCGCGGGGTACTTGTGGCTGCGGGAGTCGTCGTCCATGGGGCGGGGGTGACGCCTTTTCAGGATTGCACGATACGTATCGTCTCGCCTAAGGTGCGGGCATGCCTCAACACCGTTCGCACCTCGCCATGTTCAGCATCCCGGCCCACGGTCACGTCCAGCCGAACCTCGACGTGATCCGTGAGCTGGTCGACCGGGGGCACCGCGTCACCTATGCCGTGCCCGCCGAGTTCGCCGACCTGGTCGCCGCCGTCGGCGCCGAACCCCGACCGTGGACCTCCGTCCTGCCCGCCGCCGACGACCCGCAGGGCTGGGGCACCGAACTCCTCGACCAGCTCGAACCGTTCCTCGACGACGCGATCCAGGCGCTGCCGCAACTCGCCGCGGCCTACGAGGGCGACGCCCCCGACCTGGTGCTCCACGACAGCGCCGCGTTCCCGGCCCCGCTCCTCGCCCGCCGCTGGGGCGTCCCGGCCGTGCAGTTGGCCCCGCACATCGTCGCCTGGGACGGCTACGAGGCGGAGGCCGCCCAGGCGATGCGGGAGGAGCTGCGCGGCACCGAACGCGGTCGCGCCTACTACGCCCGCTTCCGGTCCTGGTTGGCCGAGCACGGCATGGCGCACCTCCCGGAGCCGGACCACCTGGCCGCCCGGCCCGCCCGCGGGCTGGTCCTGGTCCCCCGGGCCATGCAGCCGCACGCGGACCGGGTCGACGGGTCGGTCTTCACCTTCGTCGGCTCCTGCCAGGGCGACCGCGCCGCGCAGGGCGACTGGCGGCGGCCGACCGGTCTCGCGCCGGACGCCAAGGTGCTGCTGGTCTCGCTGGGGTCGGTGTTCACCGACGCCCCGGACGTCTACCGGTCCTGCATCGAGGCGTTCGGCGGCCGGCCGGACTGGCACGTGGTGCTCCAGATCGGGAAGTCCACCGATCCGGCCGCGCTCGGTGCGGTCCCGGACAACGTCGAGGTGCACACCTGGGTCCCGCAGGTGGCGGTCCTCCGGCAGGCGGACGCGTTCGTCACCCACGCCGGGATGGGCGGCAGCCAGGAGGGGTTGGCCAACGGGGTGCCCATGGTGTGCGTACCGCAGGCCGCCGACCAGTTCATGAACGCGGACACGTTGGAGGCGTTGGGCGTCGCCCGGCAACTGACGAAGGGGCAGGTCACCGGGGAGGCGCTGGGGGCGGCGGTGCGCGCGGTGGTCGACGACGCCGGTGTGGCCGCGGCGCTCGACCGGATCCGCGCGGCGATGGCGGGCGAGGGGGGCAGCCGGCGGGCCGCCGACCTCATCGAGGCCCAACTCCCGCGGGGGTAACCGCCGGTACACCTCTTGCGGGGCGCGAGCATGTCATAGCGGGACGGTTGAAAATGCAAACGCCTCGTCAGCCGTCCCCTTTCATTGCGTAAACGTAAACGCACTTGGGTCACTGTCCGTCAACTCGGCTGATGTTTATGGGTAGTTCTGTGGGTCTTTGCCTTTTCGCAGGGTTGTTGCGAATCTCACACGGCCGGGCGGACCTTGAATTGCACCCGTCAATCCGACAGGGTTTCGAACCAGCCCGGTGGAGCCTTTCGGTCCCTTCGGGCTCTTCGCAACGCTTCCCCCCACACCACGAACGAGGAGAACCCTCGCCATGGCTCATAAGCGTTCCAGCAAGAAGCGGCTCGTCACGGCGATATCCGCCGTGGTGGCCGCCACTGGTATCGCCGCCGTCACCGCGGTCACCGCGGGCGCGTCGCCCGCCGCCGAGGGCAAGATCTACGGCGCCGACGCCAAGGGCGCCGTCAAGGGCAGCTACATCGTGCTGCTGAAGAAGTCCGCCTCGGTGCGCGCCGCCGAGAGCGGCGACCTGGCCTCCAAGTACGGCGGCAAGGTCAAGCGGACCTTCACCTCCGCCATCGACGGCTTCTCGACCACCGGCCTGAACAGCGAGGACGCCAAGCGTCTGGCTGCCGACCCGGCCGTCGACAAGGTCGTCCAGAACCACACGTTCCACATCGACGGCACCCAGGAGAACCCGCCGTCGTGGGGCCTGGACCGGATCGACCAGGCCGACACCAAGGGTGACGGCAAGTACAACTACCCGGACAGCGCGGGCGACGGCGTCACGGCGTACGTCATCGACACCGGCATCCACATCAGCCACAAGGACTTCGGCGGTCGCGCGTCGTACGGCTTCAACGCCATCGACAACAGCAACAAGGCCGAGGACGACAACGGCCACGGCACCCACGTCTCCGGCACGATCGGCGGCACCGCCTACGGCGTCGCCAAGAAGGTCAAGCTGGTCGCCGTCAAGGTGCTCGACGGGCAGGGCTCCGGCTCCACCGAGCAGGTCGTCGCGGGCATCGACTGGGTCACCAAGAACCACAAGGGCCCCTCGGTCGCCAACATGTCGCTCGGTGGCGGCGCGGACGAGGCGCTCGACGCGGCCGTGAAGAAGGCCATCGACTCCGGTGTCACCTTCGGCGTCGCGGCCGGCAACGAGTCCACCGACGCGGGCCAGGGCTCCCCGGCGCGCGTCAAGGAGGCCATCACGGTGGCCTCCAGCACCAAGGACGACCAGCAGTCCGACTTCTCCAACTACGGCAGCGTCGTCGACCTCTACGCTCCGGGCTCCGACATCACCTCGGACTGGAACAACAGCGACGACGCCACCAAGACCATCTCCGGCACGTCGATGGCGACCCCGCACGTCGTGGGTGCCGCCGCGGTCTACCTGGCCGACCACAAGGACGCCAAGCCGGCCGACGTGGAGAAGGCGCTGACGGACGGGGCGACCCCGGACAAGATCAGCAACCCGGGTCAGGGCACGCCCAACAAGCTGCTGAAGATCGTCCAGTAGTCGATCGGACCGCCCAGCACCGCACGCCGGCCGTCGCGCTCGCCCCCACGGGGCGCGGCGGTCGGCGTCGTTGCGTGCCGAAGCGTCAACGCCCCCTCCCGCGCGGCGGGTTATCCACAGGAGGGTTCCTCCGGAACCGTGGACGGCCGGGCGTGGCTACCGTCAGTGACATGCACGGAGTCACGCCGTTCCTCGGCATCAGCACCATCGTCTACGGAGTGATCGGACTGCTCTGCGTCCTCGCCGGCGCGGTCCGCACGACAGGGGGGAGCCCACCATGCACAGCGTCACCGTCATCGTCCCGGCCCACAACGAAGAGGCCGGACTCCCGGCCACGTTGGAGTCCCTCGCGGGGCAAACGGTCCCGCCCGACCGCATCCTCGTCGTCGACGACGCCTCCACCGACCGCACCGGCGAGGTAGCCGCCGCGCACGGCGCCACGGTCCTGCGCCCGCCGCGCAATCTGGGCAGCAAGGCCCGGGCGCAGAACCACGCCCTCCCGCACTGCACCACCGACCTCGTCCTGGCCGTCGACGCGGACACCGTGCTCGCCCCGGACTACCTCCAGCGCGTCCTCCCGGTCTTCGACGACCCCGAGGTGGCCGTCGCCGCGGGCACGGTCCGCACCCGCCACACCCGCACCCTGTGGGAGCGGGGGCGCTCCACGGAATACCTCTTCGGCTTCCACTTCCACCGGCCCATCCAGGCACTCGCCAACAGCCCCATGGTCTGCTCGGGGTGCTGCTCGGTCTTCCGACGCGACGAACTGGTGGCCTTCGGCGGGTTCCCCGAGCGCACCATCGTCGAAGACATGGACTACACGTGGTCCCGGCAGATCGCCGGCAGACGCGCGGTCTACGTCTCCGACGCGGTCGCCCTCGCCGCCGACCCGGAGGACCTCACCTACTTCCGCAAACAGGTCAACCGCTGGATGGCCGGCTTCTGCCAGAACGTCCGGCTCCACCTCGGCCGGTTGCTCGTCCGCAAACCGCTGCTCGCACTCTGGGTGCTGCTGGCCCTCTTCGAGATCCTCACCGCGCCCCTGTGGTGGGCCTCGCCGTTCGTGCTCAGCGCGACGACCGGTGCGTCACCACCCGTCGCCTTCGCCTGGTGGGCCGGTGTCGACCTGTTGTTGACGCTGCCACCCCTGGTGTACGCCGCGCGCCGCCGCAGACTCCCCTTGTGCGGTGTGCTGGTGAACATCCCCTGCGCCTACGCCACCAAGGCGGTCAACGTCGTCTACGCCTGGAAGGCCCTGGTCGTGGAGCTGTTGCTGGTACCCCTGCGCCTGGCGCGCGGCCTGACGGTCTACGAGAAGGGGCGCGCCGACGCGCCCGCGGGGCGCGGGGCGGTGGTGGCGGCGAGCTGAGCGGGGCCGGGGCGCTGCCGGGGCGGTGCCGGTCAGGCCGTGAGGGCCGCCACGTCGCCGCGGGCGCCGGCCCGGACGGCCTGGTCGTAACGGCGCAGGAGCAACCGGGCCAGTTCGGGGGCGGCGCCCAGCACCGGCGCGAGGATGTCGGCGCGGGCCTCGCGGGCCCCGGCGGCGATCCGGTCCGGCAGGAAGCCCGGCGCGATGACGTACGGGGCGACGGCGACGCGCTGGGCGCCCTCGGCCCGCAGGGCCCGTACGGCGTCGGCCGTCCGGGGAAGGGATGCGGAGGCGAACGCAGGTCGCACGGCACACCATTGAGCGGTGCGCCGCCACTCCCGCGCGATTTCAGCGATCACTGCGATCGCCTCCGGGTCTGAGGAGCCCGCCGCGGCCAGCACGACCCCGGTCGAGCGGTGGTCACCGGGCCGCAGCCCGGCCTCCTCCAGCCGGCGTTCCAACGCGCTGGTCAGCAGGAGGGACGGGCCGAGCACCTCGGCCTGATGGACGGTCAGCAGGGGCAGTCGCGCGACGGCCTCCCGCAGCACCGCGGGGATGTCGGTCTTCGCGTGGAAGGCCCGAGTGAGGAGGAGGGGCAGCGCCACCACGTTCCGTACGCCGTCGTCCGACAGGCGCTCCAGGACCCGGGGGATCCGGGGCGCGTTGAAGTCGAGGTAGCCGACCTCCACGCGCAGCCCCGGCCGCAGCTTCCGGACCCGCGCGCAGAGCTCGGTGACGGTTGCGGCGTGCCGGGGGTCGCGACTGCCGTGGGCGATGACGAGGAGAGTGGGGCGTGCGTTCATGGTGTCAGCTCTTGACGAGGAGGCCGCGGCTGCGCAGCACCCGGCGCTCGATCGGGGCGAAGATCAACAACTCGATGCCGATGCCGACGATCAGGATCAGCAGGATCGCGGCCAGCACCCAGGACATGTCCTGCAGTTCACGGCCCTGTTCCAGGAGCTGGCCCAGTCCGGTGCCGAGATCGGGAGCGTTGACGATGAGTTCGGCGGCCATCAGGGACCGCCAGGAGAACGCCCAGCCCTGCTTGAGCCCGGCGAGGTAGCCGGGCAACGCGGCGGGGAGCAGCACGTGACGGACGCCGGCCAGCCCGGTCGCGCCGATGGTGCGGCCGGCACGCAGGTACAGCGGGGATATCTGGTCGACGCCGGACACCAGCCCGTTGGCGATCGAGGGGACGGCACCGAGCAGCACCACCGCGTAGATGGTGGCGTCGCTCAGGCCGAACCAGATGATCGCCGCCGGGACCCAGGCCACCGAGGGCAGGGACTGCAGGCCGCTCAGGATCGGACCGATCGCGGACCGGACCAGCTTGACGCGGGCCACGACCAGGCCGAGCAGGGTGCCGAGGGCGACCGACGCCAGGAAGCCGAGGGCGCCGCGGGAGACGCTGGTCCACACGAAGCCGAGCAGAGTGCCTTCGAGCCACTTCTGCTCCAGCGAGCGGAAGACGTCGAGCGGGCTCGGCAACAGGTAGTGGGGCTTGAGCTGGAAGTGGTAGGCGAGCTGCCACAGCCCCAGCACGATCACGATCGCGATGAGGGGAGGGAACGCCTTTGACAGCACGGTGCGCAGCCACGGCTGCCGGGACACCACGGTGGAGTCGAGCGCGTCGAGCCCTGCCTCCAGACCGGCGAGGTCACCGGCGGCGGGACGGGATTCCCCGGCGGCAGCGGTTCCGTCGCCTTCGGTGGTGGCTCCGGCAGCCGCTTCGGCCGCTTCGGCCGGGGAGCCGGCCGCCGGGTCGGCCGGTGCCTCGGCGTCGGCGGCGGTGGCCGGTCCGGTGGGGTCGTCGTCGGGCTTCCCCGTGGGGGACGACGTGGTGGTCTCAGTGCTGGCCATGGCGGCGGATCTCCCCACGGAGCTGTTCGGTGATCTCGACGGACAGGTCGGCGACCGCGGAGTCCTCGATGCGGCGCGGCTGGGGGATGTCCACCTGCCACTCCCGGGCGACCCGCCCGGGGCGGGAGGACAGCAGCACGACGCGCTCGCCGAGCCGCACCGCCTCCCGGACGTTGTGGGTGACGAAGAGGACCGAGAGGTTGGTCTCGTGCCAGATCCGGGTCAGCTCGTCGTGCAGGACGTCGCGCGTGATGGCGTCCAGCGCCGCGAACGGCTCGTCCATCAGCAGCAGTTGGCTGTCCTGGGCAAGGGCCCGGGCCATCGCCACCCGCTGGCGCATGCCGCCGGACAGTTCGTGCACCCGCTTGCCGTACGCGCCCTTGAGCCGGACGAGTTCGAGCAGCCGCTCGGCCTCGCCGCGGCGTTCCGAGCGCGGCACGCCGCGCATCCGCAGGGCCAGTTCGATGTTGCGGCCGGCGGTCAGCCACGGGAACAGCGCGTGTTCCTGGAACATCAGCGCCGGTCGGCCGCCGGGCGTCTCGATGGTGCCGACGGACGGCTTGTCCAGGCCGGCCACGAGGCTGAGGAGGGTGGACTTGCCGCACCCCGAGGCCCCCAGGAGGCAGACGAATTCGCCGGGCGTGACGTCGATGCTGATGTCGTCCAGCACCTGTTGTTGCGCGCCGGGGCGGCCGAACGACTTCGAGACGTGCTGGATGCGAGCGGCGTACGGGCCGGTGGTGCCGGCGGCCGCGGGGGCGGGCTTGGTGAGCGTGCTGGTCGTCATCGGTGTCACCTCCTGGGGGTTCGGGGAGCCGGGGTCAGTTGCCGCCGAGGCCGGCGTCGTCGACCGGCGGCTTGCCCTCGGACTTGAGCACCTTGTTCAGCAGGGTGAGGTCGTAGATGCCCTTGAGGTCGGGCTTCTTCAGCAGCCCCGCCTTGACGGCGTGGTCCGCCTCCTCCTGGAGGGTGGCGGCCAGCGGGTCGTCGGTGACGTCCACGTTCTTGAAGGCCGGGTCGATGACGTCGTCCGGCAGCGCCTTACCCGTGATCGTCGGGTCCGCGAGCTTCTCGTTGAGTGCCTTGACCGCCTCGGCGGGGTGCGAGCGGATCCAGGCGTTGGTCTTCACCGACGCGCGCAGCACCGCCTCGACCGCCTTCGGGTGCTCCTTGAGGAACCGCTGCGAGACGATCATGTTGGTGATGACGAACTTGCCGTCCTTCCACAGCTTCTTCTCGTCCAGCAGCGACTTGCCGCCCTGGGCGACCAGCTTGGACGCGGTGGGTTCGGGGACCCAGGCGCCGTCGATGCTGCCCTGCTGGAAGGCGGTGGGCGTCACCTTGTTGTCGATGCGCTGGACGGTGACGTCACCCTTGCCGCTGGTGGCGTCGACCGTGTAGCCCTTCTGCGCGAGGAAGTTCAGCAGGGCGACGTCCTGGGTGTTGCCCAGCTGCGGGGTGGCGATCGTCTTGCCCTTGAGGTCGTTCAGGCTCTTGACCTTCTTGGGGTTGACGATCAGCGAGACCCCGCCGGACGCCGAACCGGCAATGATCTTCAGGCTCTTGCCGTGCGACTTCACGTAGCCGTTGATCGCGGGGGAGGGGCCGATCCAGCCGATGTCGATGGCGTTCGAGTTGAGCGCCTCGATCTCGGCGGGGCCGGCGTTGAAGACCGAGGACTTCACCGCGGTGCCGCCCAGTTCCTTCTGGAACTGGCCCGTCTGCAGGCCGATCAGGGGCGTGGCGTGGGTGGTGTTGCCGAAGAACCCGATCTTGACCTGATCGAGCCCGTCGACCTTCGGCCCCTTCGGGGCGACGGAGGCCGCGGTGTCCTTCGGGGCCTCGGAGCCGTAACCGCAAGCCCCCAGTGCGACGGTCAGCAACGGGACGGTGGCGGCGGCCGCCAGGAGGCGATGACGAACGGCAGACACGGGAGGTGGTCCTCTCGGAGGGCCGGGGCAGTACGCGCCTCGCTACGGCGCGCCCGGCGAAATGGTGGTTCTTCGGAAGGAGGTGGTGGGGGGTACGGAGTCACGCATCGTCAGCGCACACATCGGCCGACTCCGCCCTGGCCGCTCCCGAGGGCGCCGCTGCCGACGCGCCCGCCTTCCTTCGCAAAGGTCGAGAACATGTCCTTGAGCATGATCAGAAGTCCCACCCCTCGTCGTCCGCCGCGCCCTGCGGCGCGGGGTCCGCGGTCGCCTCCGCGAACGCGGTGCCCGCCATGCCCGCGGTCAGCGTGGTGCCGTCCGCCGGGTCGATCAGCAGGAAGGAGCCGGTCCGCCGGGACTGGGCGTAGGCGTCCAGCGCCAGCGGTGCGGCGGTGCGCACCACGATCCGGCCGATGTCGTTGGCGGCCAGTTCGCCCGGGGCCGGGTGCTGGGAGAGATCGTCCAGCGTCAGCCGGGACGGGATGTCCTTGACGATCGCCTTGACGGTGCGGGTGGTGTGCTTGAGCAGCACCCGCTGCCCGACTCTCAGCGGCCGGTCGGCGACGTGGCAGACGGTGGCCTCGACGTCCTGGGTGACCGACGGCACCGTCGCGGTCGGGGCGATCAGGTCGCCCCGGGAGACGTCCAGGTCGTCGGCGAGGCGCAGGGTCACCGACTGCGGCGCCCAGGCGACGTCCACGCTCCGGCCGAGTGCGTCGATGCCCTCGACGGTGCTGGTCCGTCCGGACGGCAGCACGGTGACGGGGTCGCCGACGCGCAGCACGCCGGAGGCGATCTGGCCCGCGTAGCCGCGGTAGTCGGGGTGCTCGGCGGTCTGCGGGCGGATGACGTACTGGACCGGGAAGCGGGCCGGGTCGTCCGACGGGTCGGCGACCACCGGGACGGTCTCCAGGTGCTCCAGCACCGTCGGGCCGCCGTACCAGTCCATGGCGGACGACGGTGTCACGACGTTGTCGCCGGCCAGCGCCGAGATCGGGATGGCGGTGATCTCCGGCACGCCCAGCGAGCCCGCGTAGGCGGTGAACTCCTCGGCGATGGCCGCGAAGACGGGCTCCTGGTAGTCGACCAGGTCCATCTTGTTGACGGCCAGCACGACGTGCGGGACCCGCAGCAGGGCGGCGACCGCGGCGTGCCGCCGGGTCTGCTCGACCACGCCGTTGCGCGCGTCGACGAGGACGACGGCGAGTTCGGCGGTGGACGCCCCGGTCACCATGTTCCGGGTGTACTGCACGTGCCCGGGGGTGTCGGCCAGGATGAAGCGGCGGCGCGGGGTGGCGAAGTAGCGGTAGGCGACGTCGATGGTGATGCCCTGCTCGCGCTCGGCCCGCAGCCCGTCCGTCAGCAGCGCCAGGTCCGGCGCCTCCTGCCCGCGGTTGCGGGACGCGTGCTCCACGGCCTCCAACTGGTCGGCGAGGACCGACTTGGAGTCGTGCAGCAGCCGGCCGACCAGGGTCGACTTGCCGTCGTCCACGGAACCGGCGGTGGCGAAGCGCAGCAGCGAGGTGGCGCCCGCGTCCACCGTCAGGTCCGAGCGGGCGGTGTTGGTCGTGCTCATGGCTAGAAGTACCCCTCGCGCTTGCGGTCCTCCATGGCGGCCTCGGACATCTTGTCGTCGGCCCGGGTCGCGCCCCGCTCGGTGAGCCGGGACGCGGCGATCTCCGCGATGACGGCCTCGATGGTGTCCGCGTCCGATTCGACGGCGCCGGTGCAGGACATGTCGCCGACGGTGCGGTAGCGCACCTGCCGGACCTGGAGCTCCTCGTCGTCCTTCGGGCCGCCCCAGTCACCGGGCGCCAGCCACATGCCGCTGCGGGCGAAGACCTCCCGCTCGTGGGCGTAGTAGATGGCGGGCAGTTCGATCTGCTCGCGGGCGATGTACTGCCAGACGTCCAGCTCGGTCCAGTTGGAGAGCGGGAAGACCCGGACGTGCTCGCCCGGCGAGTGCCGGCCGTTGTAGAGCTGCCACAGCTCGGGCCGCTGCCGGCGCGGGTCCCAGCCGCCGAACTCGTCGCGCAGCGAGAACACCCGCTCCTTGGCGCGCGCCTTCTCCTCGTCCCGGCGGCCGCCGCCGAAGACCGCGTCGAAGCGGTTGGTGTCGATGGCGTCCAGCAACGGCACGGTCTGCAGCGGGTTGCGGGTGCCGTCGGGGCGCTCGCGCAGCTCGCCGCGGTCGATGAAGTCCTGCACCGAGGCGACGTGCAGCCGCAGGCCGTGCCGCGCCACGGCGCGGTCGCGGTAGTCGAGGACCTCGGGGAAGTTGTGCCCGGTGTCGACGTGCAGCAGGGCGAACGGCACCGGCGCCGGCGCGAACGCCTTCAGCGCCAGGTGCAGCATGACGATGGAGTCCTTGCCGCCGGAGAAGAGGATCACCGGCCGCTCGAACTCGCCCGCCACCTCGCGGAAGATGTGCACCGCCTCGGACTCCAGGGCGTCCAGGTGCGACAGCGCGTAGGGGTTGTCCAGTTCCTCGGAAAGCGAAGCAACGGTGGTCACGCGGTATCCCCTTCGTTCTCCCGCGGACTCCGTCCGGGGGCACCCCCGTCTCCGCCCGCGAGGCGCGGAGGCGCGGGTATCACGGCTGGCTGCGGGCCGGTGGCCGCGGGCGCGTCGTTCACGCCAGGCCCCTCTCGACGAGCAGCGCGTGCAGCGCCGCCGCGGACTCCTGCACGGTCTGGGTGTGCGACTCGATCCGCAGGTCCGGTGCCGCGGGCTCCTCGTAGGGGTCGTCCACGCCGGTCAGCCCGGAGATCTCGCCGGCCGCCTGCTTGGCGTACAGGCCCTTGACGTCGCGCTCGGAGCAGACCTCGACCGGAGTGGCGACGTGCACCTCCAGGTACGGCGTGCCCTCGCCCTGGTGGCGCTTGCGCACCGCCTCGCGGCTGTCCGCGTAGGGGGCGATCACCGGGACCAGGGCCTTCACGCCGTTGCTCGCCAGCAGTTCGGCGACGAAGCCGATCCGCTGGACGTTGGTGTGCCGGTCCTCGCGGCTGAAGCCGAGGCCCGCGGAGAGGAACTCGCGGATCTCGTCGCCGTCGAGCACCTCGACGCGGTGTCCCTCGCCGCGCAGCCGCGCGGCCAACTGGTGCGCGATGGTCGTCTTGCCCGCGCTCGGCAGACCGGTCAGCCAGATCGTGGCGCCCGTCATCTGTGTCTCCAAAAACTCCGCCATCAGTGCAGTCCGCACTCGGTCTTGTTGCTGCCGGCCCAGCGGCCGGCCCGCGCGTCCTCGCCCGCCGCCACCCGACGGGTGCAGGGCGCGCAGCCGACGGAGGCGTAGCCGTCCATCAGCAGCGGGTTGGTGAGCACCCCGTGCTCGGCGACGTAGGCGTCCACGTCGGCCTGCGTCCAGCGGGCGATCGGCGAGACCTTCACCTTCTGCCGCTTGGCGTCCCAGCCGACCACCGGGGTGTTCGCCCGGGTCGGCGACTCGTCCCGGCGCAGCCCGGTCGCCCACGCGTCGTAGCCGGCCAGGCCCGCTTCGAGCGGCTTGACCTTGCGCAGCGCGCAGCACAGGTCGGGATCGCGGTCGTGCAGCCGCGGCCCGTACTCGGCGTCCTGCTCGGCCACGGTCTGACGGGGCGTCAGGGTGAGGACGTTGACGTCCATCACCGCGGCCACCGCGTCCCTCGTCCCGAGGGTCTCCGGGAAGTGGTAGCCGGTGTCGAGGAAGACCACGTCCACGCCGGGGAAGGCCCGCGAGGCCAGGTGCGCGACGACCGCGTCCTCCATGGAGGAGGTGACGCAGAAGCGCGGACCGAAGGCGTCGGCGGCCCACCGGAGGATCTCCAGGGCGGGCGCGTCCTCCAGGTCGCGGCCCGCCTGCTCGGCGAGCTGCTGAAGGTCGGTGCTGGTGGTCACGGCGTACCTCCGTCGGATGCGGAAGGAACTGCGGAAGGAACGGGGGAAGCGGACGGGGCGGACCCGGCGGTTCCGGGGGCGAGCAGTCCGAGGAACTTCAGCCGGAAGGCCCGGCTGCACGCCCGGCACTCCCAGGAGCCGTGCCCTTCCTCGGAAGGGTGCAGGTCCTCGTCGCCGCAGTACGGGCAGTAGAACGGCGCGGCGCGTTCGCTCACGGTTCCTCCCGTTCGGTCTCGGTGCGTTGCCAGGTCACTTCAGGGCACCCTCTTCGGCGCGCGCCGCCCAGGTGGCGAACCGCTCGCCGTCCTCGCGCTGCGCCTCGAAGTTGCGCAGCACCCGCTCGACGTAGTCGGGCAGTTCCTCGGAGGTCACCTTCAGCCCGCGGACCTTGCGGCCGAAGCCCGGCTCCAGGCCCAGCGCGCCGCCCAGGTGCACCTGGTAGCCCTCGACCTGGTTGCCGTCGTCGTCCAGCACCAGCTGGCCCTTGAGACCGATGTCCGCGACCTGGATGCGGGCGCAGGCGTTGGGGCAGCCGTTGAGGTTGATGGTGATCGGCTCCTGGAAGTCCGGCATCCGGCGCTCCAGTTCGTCGATCAGCGCGGAGCCGCGCCCCTTGGTCTCGACGATGGCGAGCTTGCAGAACTCGATGCCGGTGCAGGCCATCGTGCCGCGCCGGAACGGCGACGGGTTGACCTGGAAGTCCAGCGCCTCCAGCCCGGCGACCAGCGAGTCGATCCGGTCCTCGGTCACGTCGAGGATGATCATCTTCTGCTCGACGGTGGTGCGCAGCCGGTCCGAGCCGTGGGCGGCGGCGAGTTCGGCGACCTTGGTGAGGGTGGCGCCGTCGACCCGGCCGACGCGCGGGGCGAAGCCCACGTAGAACCGGCCGTCCTGCTGCCGGTGCACGCCGACGTGGTCGCGCCACTTGTGCGCGGGCTGCTCGGGCGCCGGACCGTCGACCAGCTTGCGCTGGAGGTACTCGTCCTGAAGCACCTGGCGGAACTTCTCCGGGCCCCAGTCGGCCATCAGGAACTTCAACCGGGCGCGGGTGCGCAGCCGGCGGTAGCCGTAGTCCCGGAAGATGCCGACCACGCCGGCCCAGACGTCGGCGACCTCGTCCAGCGGCACCCAGGTGCCCAGGCGCTGCGCGAGCTTGGGGTTGGTGGACAGGCCACCGCCGACCCACAGGTCGAAGCCCGGGCCGTGCTCGGGGTGGACGACGCCGACGAAGGCCACGTCGTTGATCTCGTGCACCACGTCCTGGACCGGCGAGCCGGAGATCGCGGTCTTGAACTTGCGCGGCAGGTTGGAGAACTCCTTGCTGCCGATGTACCGCTCGTGGATCTCGTCCACGGCCGGGGTGCCGTCGATGATCTCGTCCGCCGCGATGCCGGCCACCGGCGAGCCGATGATCACGCGCGGGCAGTCGCCGCACGCCTCGGTCGTGGACAGCCCCACGGCCTCCAGCTTCTCCCAGATGGCGGGCACGTCCTCGATGCGCACCCAGTGCAGCTGGACGTTCTGCCGGTCGGTGATGTCCGCGGTCCCGCGGGCGTACTGCTCCGAGACCTCGCCGATGGCGCGCAGTTGGGCGACGGTGAGCCGACCGCCGTCGATGCGGACCCGCAGCATGAAGTACTTGTCGTCGAGCTCCTCGGGCTCCAGCACCGCGGTCTTGCCGCCGTCGATCCCGGGCTTGCGCTGGGTGTACAGGCCCCACCAACGCATCCGGCCGCGCAGGTCGTTGGGGTCGATGGAGTCGAAACCGGCCTTGGAGTAGATCGTCTCAATGCGTGTCCGCACATTGAGACCGTCGTCGTCCTTCTTGAACTGCTCGTTGCCGTTGAGCGGCGTGAAGTGACCAACGGCCCACTGGCCCTCGCCGCGGTGGCGGCCGGCCTTGCGGCGGGTCGTGGCGGTGGGCGGTTCCGGGTTGGCGGCCATGGGTTACGTCCTTCTGGGCGGCTCAAAGGGAGTGCGGACGGGTGCGCTGAACCCGCGCTGACCTGCGTGGACACACCGAAGCGCGGCGCGCGTGCGCGCGTCGGCGGTGGCATGCGGGGTCGGGGGGTGAACGCGTCCGCGACGAGGGGGACGACGGGTGCGACGTGGTGGTGCTGAGTGCTGTCCGGATCCGCAGGTGCGGCCCGGCCCGTGCAGCGTCAGCCCGCCCGACAAATGGCGCTGGACATGCGGCCGAGGTCGACGTGCCGCCGACTCACCAAGGCAATTCCAGCTCGAGACATGACGGAAGCGTGGCACGGGGCTCTCCGGACAGTCCACCGTCATCCAAAATATGGACATGCTTGTCCCGCATCGCGAGATGGTGTGGCGCCCGTCACGTGGGGGAGGGGTTTCGGGGGCGCGGCCGGCCGCGCCCCCTGTCCCTGCGGGACCGAAGGGACAGGGGGCGCGGTTCAGGGGGCCGCGGTGGCCGGCACCGGTCCGGCGCCGGGCCACGGGCCGGGGGTCTCGACCTCCGGCTCCTCGGTCACCTCGGTGCGGAACAGCCGGAAGCCGCGCCGCTCGTAGTTGGCCCGCGCGTGCGGACCGTCGTCGCTACAGGTGTGCAGCCACACCCGCGCGGTCGCCGGCCGGTCCGGCCACCGCTCGGCCAGGTCCCAGGCCCGCGCCGCCCCGTACCCGAGCAGGTGCCCGCCGATCCGCCGCCCCCGGAAGGCCGGCAGCAGCCCGAAGTAGACGATCTCCACCGCGCCGTCCGGCTGGGCCTGGAGCTCGATGAACCCGGCGGGCGTCCCGCGCTCGTACGCCACCCACGTCTCCGTCCCCGGCTGTGCCAGGTGCTCGGCCCAGCGCGCGTACGACCACGCCAGCCGGTCGGTCCACCGGACGTCCCCGCCGACCGCCGTATAGAGGAACCGACTGAATTCCGGCGAAGGCACCTCGGACCGGACGATGCGGACGTCCTGTTCGGCGGCGGGCTCCGCGGTGGGCGAGAGCGCGGCGCGCGAGGTCTGTTCGAGGTGCCAGATGGTGACGGGGTGGCTCATGGCGCCAGCACATCACACGGTGGGCGACGGGCCGTACGGCGGTCCGAGGGCCGGGACGCGCCCGGACCGGCGCGGGCGACGGAGCCGGCTAGCCGGTCAGGCCCGGCCAGCCGCCGTCGGGGACGAAGACCGCGTCCGCGAGCCGCTCGACCTGGTCCGGGTCCGGCGACCAGCAGTACAGCATCACCTCGTCCGCCCCGATCGCGAAGTACCCGGCGACCGCCTCGCGCAGCGCGGCCGGCGTGGTGAGCAGGCCGCCGACGACGTGGTCGGTGTACGGGGCGGCGCCGTAGTACGCGTGCAGCTCGTGGCGGGCGCGGTCCACGACGGCGGCGGGCCCGAGGGCGACGTTCACCTGGGCCAGCAGCCGGGGGCGGCCGGCCCGGCCGGCGCGCTGCCAGGCCGCCTCCACATCACGGAACATCCCGTCCATCTGGTGGGACGGCAGGGCCGCCCCGAGAAAGCCGTCGCCCCAGCGGGCGACCCGTTCCACCACCGCCGGCACGAACCCGCCGAACAGCACCTGGGGCCCGCCCGGCCGCGCCGGTGCGGGGCCGACCGGGCCGACGTCGGCGGACAGCGGCCCGCCGGCCCACAGGCGCCGCAACGTGGCCAGCTGCCCGTCGAGCCGGCGTCCCCGGGTGCGCAGGTCCACCCCCGCGGCCAGGTAGTCGTCGGCGCGCCCGCCGATGCCGATGCCGAGCGTGAACCGCCCGCCGGACAGCACGTCGAGCGTGGCGGCCTGCTTGGCCAGCAGCGCGGTGCGGTGCAGCGGGGCCAGCAGCACCTCGGTCTGCAGGCGCACCCGGGTGGTCGCGCCGGCCAGCGCGGCCAGGGTGACCAGGGGCTCGGGGTTGGCGTACACCAGCCGGTCGAGCAGGGCGACGGTGGAGAACGGGGCGGCGTCGGCGCGCCGTGCCCAGGTCAGGAGTCGGGTGGGGTCGGAAATGGGGAGGCCAAGGCCCACGGACACGGAAATCCTCCAGGAACGGCACGCCGCAGGGCATGCGGGAGCGCGGGTGGTCGTGTCGCCCACTCGTCTGTCCGGCCCGCCCTCGGCGTGCCGGCTGCTCCCGTTCTGCGACGTCCTTCTGGAGAGCTGCGTCGGAGTGCGCCCACCGTAGTGGCGGGCGGCCCGCCCGCGCACCGCAATTTCCGGCGGGCGGGCCGGGCCGCTCACCCCGGGTCGGGTCCGGTGCCCGCCCGCCGGGCCGCCAGCACCGTCGGCGCGGTGGAGTGCGGCAGCAGTTCCACGGCCCGGGTCGGCAGCCGGAGTTCCACCTCCACCCCGTCCGCGAAGCGGTACGGCCGGTGGGCCAGCACCCCGGCGAGGTTGCGTCGCAGCCGGGACAGCTCGGCCCGGACCGTGACCGTGCGCCCGCCGTCGCCGAACAGGTCCCGGGCCAGTTCGGCGGCGCTGCGCCCGCGCGGATGGGCGGCCAGCACGAACAGCAGCTCCGCGTGGCGCGGGGTCAGCGCGTGCGACCAGCTGCCCGCCGGACCGGCCACCGTCACCGCCGGCCCGCCGGGCCCGCCGAGGTCCAGCACCACCCGGGGCGGTTCCGGTGCCGGCTCCGGCCGGCCGAGCCGGATCAGCCAGCCGCCGGGCAGCGGCTCCAACGTGCACATCCCGTACCGCGGCAGCCACACCGGCCCGGCCGCCGGCTCCTTGGGCAGCGCCACCCGGTCCGGCGGGGTCATCCCCGTCACCGCCGCCGTCCAGCCGTGCGCGTCGACGGCCAGCGCCCGCCCGCCGATCCGGGCCAGCACGGGCGCCGCGCTGGACCGCAGCCGCCCCAGGGACGCGTGGTGCCGGGTGCGCAGCTCGCCCTCGGCGAGCCGGGCCACCGCGGAGACCAGCGCCAGCGTCGTCGGATGGAAGGAGTACGCCGGCCCGCTGACGTCCACCGTGCCCAGCAGCCGCCCGTCGCGCGGGTCGTGCAGCGGTGCCGCGGCGCACGTCCACTGGTGGTGGCTGCGCAGGAAGTGTTCCGCGGAGTGCACCAGAACGGGGCTGCGGGCCACCAGCGCGGTGCCGATCGCGTTGGTGCCGACCACCCCCTCCGTCCAGTCGGCGCCCTTGTCGAAGCCGAGCCGGTCGGCCATCCGCCGGATCGGGGCGCTGCCGTCCCGCCACAGCACCCGTCCCTCGGCGTCGGTGACCACCATGATCTGCTGGGCGGCGTCGGCGGTCGGCAGCAGTCCGCCGCTGAGCACCGGCAGCACCGACGCCAGCTGGGACTTCTGTCGCCGGAACTCCAACTCGGCCATGGTCAAGGGGTGTTGGTCGTTGGCGCGCTCAGGGTCCACGCCGCGGTCCAGCGCCCGCCGCCAGGACTCGCCGATCACCGTGCGGGGCACGTCCCGGGGCGCCTCCGCCGCCAAATGATCACCGGCCAACGTCGCCTCGTGGACCCCGGCCAGCCGCCGTGCGGTCTCCCGGATGTCCTGGGCCGCGTGGACGGCACCAAAGACCGGTCTCTCGGTCGGCCGGGCACCGGTCCGCGCGCCGGCCCTGTCGATCGGTCTGTCGCTCACGCTGCTCTCCGTTGCCCCTGCGTCCGGTCCGTGCCCATCGTGCCGTCAGGAGCCGTGCCACGAGGCCCCATTGGCCAGATCTGTTGCAACGGAATGCAACTGTTGTGGCCTATGACGCTTCCGGGGAAATCTGGTCACCAGCGGCCGATGGCGTCCCTCCCCGCGCCGGGAGCGTGCGGGGCCCACCCGGAGGTTTCGCCGGACACCCGACGGAGAACCCGCCGGTGCCCGCCGGGGACGCGATCGGCCGCCCGCGTCGTCGGCACGGTGTGGGAGGGGGCTCACCATGGTGGCCGCCGCCCCGCGTGTCGTGGTGATCGGTACCGGCGAGGGCGGCCGGATCGCCCGGGCCGCCCGCTTGGCCGGACACTACGGCGTGCCCCGGCTCTCCGCGGTCGACGTCCTGATCAGGCGTCAGCCGCTGCCCGCCACCGGCTACGTGATCGACGGTGCGCCGCAACTCCTCGACCGGGTCGCGCGCTTCGGCGGTCCGCTGCCCGCACCGGCCTTCGCCGACCTCGTCGTCCACCTGCGCGAGGCGGAGCAGGACGGCACGGGCGACGCCTTCCGCGTGATCCGGTACTACGAGGCGCGCGGCGTCCTGGTCGGTTTCCGGCCGGACGTGCCGGACGCCGAGATCATCGTGGCCGTCGACGCGGCGCTGCGCGGGCGCACCGCGCCGCCGCCGCGATGGCCCTGAAGACCGGGATCGGTGCCGAGTCGGCGCGGCGCCGCTCCCCGCCCGGCGCGGCGGCGGTTCATCCCCTGTCCGTCCCCACCCGGAGCCCGGTTGCTGACGGCTTCGGACGGGGACGCGGAACCGCCGCCGCGCCACCAACAGACCGGGCGGGCGCGCCGGACGGCACGGCCTACCCCGCCACCGGCACCGGCCGCGCCCGCTCCACCACCGCCGCCAGGTCCAGCGTGTGCGGCAGCGTGCCGAACGCCGCCCCCGCATCGCCGCCGAGCCGCGCGGCGCAGAACGCGTCCGCCACCTCCGGCGGCGCGTACCGCACCAGCAGCGCCCCCTGGAGCACCAGCGCCAACCGCTCGGCCAGCCGCCGGGCCCGGGCCTCGACGCCCTCCAGGTCGGCGAGTTCGGTCAGCAGCGCCGTGATCGCCCGGTCCAGCCGGTGGTCCGCGCCCCGTGCGGCGCCGATCTCGGTCAGGTAGGCGTCGAGCGCCGCGGGCTCGCGCCGCAGGGCCCGCAGCACGTCGAGCGCCTGGACGTTGCCGGCGCCCTCCCAGAGCGAGTTCAGCGGGGCCTCGCGCAGCAGCCGCGGCAACCCCGACTCCTCCACGTAGCCGTTGCCGCCCAGGCATTCCAGCGCCTCCGCCACCACCGGCGCACACCGCTTGGTCACCCAGTACTTGGCCGCCGGCACCGCGAGGCGCAGGAAGGCCCGGTCCCGCGCGGTGCCGCCGTCGCAGGCCGCCGCCAACCGCAGCGCCAGCGTGGTCGCCGCCTCCGACTCCAGTGCCAGGTCGGCCAGGACGTTGCGCATCAGCGGCTGGTCGGTCAGCCGGCGCCCGAACGCCTCCCGGTGCGCGGTGTGGTGCAGCGCCTGCGCCACCGCCTGCCGCATCAGCGCCGCCGACGCGGTGACGCAGTCCAGCCGGGTCGCCGCGACCATGTCGAGGAGGACGGCGACCCCGCGCCCCTCCTCGCCGACCCGCTGCGCCCAGGTGCCGCCGTCGAACTCGACCTCCGCCGAGGCGTTGGAGCGGTTGCCCAGCTTGTCCTTGAGCCGCTGGATCCGGAACGCGTTGCGGGTGCCGTCCGGCAGCACCCGCGGCAGCAGGAAGCAGGTCAGCCCGCCCGGCGCCCGCGCCAGCACCAAGAACGCGTCCGACATGGGCGCCGAACAGAACCACTTGTGGCCCGTCAGGACGTACTCCCCGGCCGCCGCCAGCGGATCGGCGCGGGTGGCGTTCGTCCGCACGTCGCTGCCGCCCTGCTTCTCGGTCATCGCCATCCCGGCCAGCGCGCCGGCCTTCAGCGCCGCCGGCCGCAGCTCCGCCTCGTAGACCCGCGAGGTCAACCGCGGCTCCCACGCCGCGGCCAGCGCGGGTTCGGCCCGCAGCGCCGGGACCGCCGCGTGGGTCATCGACAGCGGACAGCCCTGTCCGGCCTCCACCTGGGTCCACACCAAGAAGCCCGCGGCGCGCCGCAGGTGCCCGTGCGGGCGGGACCAGGCGTCGGTCAGCCCGGCCGTCACGGCGTGCCCGAGCAGCCGGTGCCAGGCGGGGTGGAACTCCACCTCGTCGATGCGGTGGCCGTAGCGGTCGTGGGTGCGCAGCACCGGCGGGTAGGCGTTGGCCTGTTCGCCCCAGCGTTGCGCCTGGGCCGAACCGGCCGCCTGCCCCAGCCGCCCCAGTTCCTCGCGCACCGCGTCGAGGTGCTCCCCGGCGACGTACCGGGCCACCCCCTCGGTGAGCGCCGGGTCGGCGGCGAAAACGTCGTAGCCGTGCAGCGGCGGTGGTTGGTTCGTCACGGTATGAGTGGTTGCTGCCATGCCCGATACGGTAAGGAGGTGCAGCCGCCGAACGAACCGACCGAACCGCACGGACCGCGCCGGGGGCGTCTGACCCGCGCCCGGGTGTTGTACCGCAACGTCTCCAAACGCCGCCTGACCTGGCTGCTGCTCAAGGACATCGTCGACACCTGCATGCGCTACCGCGTCACCGGGCTGGCCGCCGAGGCCGCGTTCTGGTGCCTGCTCTCGCTGCCCCCGCTGATCCTGGGCCTGCTCGGCGTCCTCGGCTACACCGAGCCGTGGATCGGCCACACCACGCTGGAGAACTTCCGCTCCCACCTCCTGCACGCCGCCGGCACCGTGCTGTCCAACCGGGGCGTCGACGAGGTCGCCCGCCCGCTGCTGACCGACGTCTTCACCGGCCACCGCCCCGACGTCATCTCGCTGGGCTTCGCCATCGCCCTGTGGTCCGGCTCCCGCGCGCTCAACGTCTTCGTGGACACCATCACGATCATGTACGGGCTGGACGGCCACCGCGGCATCGTCAAGACCCGTCTGCTGTCCTTCGTGCTCTACGTCGCCGGGCTCGCGGTCGGTGCGATCGCGCTGCCGCTGATGGTGGCCGGTCCGGACGTGGTGGTCGGCTGGCTGCCGGCCAGCGGGGACGTGGTCCGGGTGCTGTACTGGCCGGTCGTGCTGGTGCTGTCCATCGCCTTCCTCACCACCCTGTACCACGTCTCGGTGCCGGTCCGTTCGCCGTGGCGGGAGGACATCCCCGGCGCCGTGATCGCCCTGGCGATGTGGATCCTCGGCAGCTTCCTGCTCCGCCTGTACCTGACCGCGGCCGTCGAGGGCCCCACCATCTACGGTTCGCTGGCCGCCCCGGTCGCGGTCCTGCTGTGGATCGGCGTCTCCGCCTTCGCGGTGCTGGTCGGCGCCGCCATGAACGCCGCACTGGACCGGGTGTGGCCGTCGGTCGCCACCGCCGCCGCCCGGGCGGAGATCGAACGGCGCCGCGCCGAGGCGGAACGTGCCGCGGCGAAGCGCGCCGAGGCGGAGCGCGGCGGTGACGGACCCGCGGCGCCCACCGACCCGCCGCGCTGACGCACCCGCACCGCCCGGACCGTCGGCCGGGGCGCGCGGCCGGGACGCGCCGGCGCCGCCCGACTCACGGCAGCGGCACCGGCAGGTAGCGCCCGGCCACGCGGAGGTCGGCCTCGACGGCGGCGGCGGTCGCGCGCAGCGCCGGCAGCACCGCGGCCCGGGTGGCCGCCGGCGCCCGGTCGGCCACGTGGACGGACACCCCGAGCGCGGCCACCGCGCGGCCGGCGCCGTCGCGCACCGGGACCGCCACGGACCGCAGGCCCGCCTCCCGTTCGTCGTCCACCAGGGCGTGCCCGTCGGCCCGGACGCCGTCGAGGAGGGCCCGGGGCCCGGCCGGGCCGGACGCGGTGCGCCCGTCGCCCGGCCCGGCCGCCAGGAGGACCCGACCCGCGGCGGTGGCGGGCGCCGGGGCGCGGCTGCCCGGGCTGATCGTGACCCGCATGATGCCGGCCGCGGGGACCCCGAGGACGTACTGCACGGCCGGCCCCGCGTCCGCACCGTCGGCGCTCAGCACCGCCAACGACGCCGACGCCCCGACGCGTTCGGCCAGCGCGGTCAGGTGGGGCCGGGCCAGGGCCGGCAGGGTGAGGCCGGACAGCCGGGCGAAACCGAGTTCCAGCACCTTGGGGGTGGGGCGGAACCGGCCGCCGTCGGCCGTGGCGTAGCCGAGGTGCGCAAGGGTGATCAGGGCGCGCCGGGCGGTGGCGCGGGGGAGCCCGGCGGCCTCGGCGACCGCGCTGAGCGTCAGCGCGGCCCGGCCGGTGCCGAACGCGGTGAGCACGGCCAGTCCGCGGGCGACGGACTCCACGAATCCCGGGCCCAGTTGCCGCTTCGCAGCCTCCCGCCAGGCGGCCGGGCGGCCGTCGTCCGCGACCGCGGCGGGGGCCGGCGCGGTCAGCGCCCGCTCCATGGCGCCGACCGTCGCGCGCAGCCGGGGCAGGACCGCGTCCGGCAGTGCCGCGGCCGGGTGGCGACTGGTGTGGCTGACCACGCTCACCGCGCAGACCGTGCGGCCGGCCGGGTCCCGGACCGGCACCGCCACGGCGATCAGGCCCGGTTCGATGAGCTGGTCGTCGAGCGACCACCCGGCGGTCCGGGCCGCGGTCACCCGCGCGGTGAAGTCCGCCGCGAGCTGCCGGGCACCGGCCGGCGCGGCGTCCGCCGGCCCCCGGCGTGGCACCGCAGGGAAACCCGCGTCGGCCGGGTCGGCGGCCCGCCGGGCCCGCCAGCGCTGCCAGTCCGCCGGCGCCCAGTCGGCCGCGAACAGCGCGCCGGGCGCCCCGCGTTCGGCCGGCAGCAGGTCGCCGATGCCAAACGCCAGCGACACCGCGCGCCGGCGCGTCGCCTGGTGGACGAAGCGCATCCCGTCGCCGTCCGGGACGGCCAGCGACACCGATTCGTCGAGGGCGTCGGCGAGGCGGTCGGCCAGGGGGCCGAGCCGGTCGGGCAGGCCGGTGGCGGCGAGGTAGGCGTTGCCGAGTTCCAGCAGGGCGGGGGCGAGCACCGCCTCGCGGCCCTCGGCGCGGACGTAGTCGAGCCGGCCCAGGGTGCTCAGCAGGCGGTCCACGGTGGCCCGCGCCAGACCGGTGGTCCGGACCAGGTCGCTCACCGCCGCCCGGCCCCCGGCCGCCGTCAGCGCGCGCAGTACGGCCAGCGCGCGGATCAGCGGCGCCACCGCCTCCGGCGGCGGGGCGGGCGGAGCGGGGCGGGCGGGTGACGGCAACGGGTTCTCCCTGGTGCGGCGCGGTGGTCCCAAGTAGTCCGGAACCGTACCCGGCGCCCCGTTGACACCGTCGGGGGCCGGGACCAGACTCGGGGCGCGGACGTGAACTTCGGTTCACTGCGCGAACACCCTTGGTGAGCAGGTGAGTTGGACCGCCAGGAGGGTCAAAAGGGCGTCGGTGACCGGCCGGGTCCGGACGCGTCCTGACGGGCGCTCACCAGGACGCCGCGACCGCCGGGAGTGGCGCTCCGGCACGCACCGGCGCGCCCCGGTGACCGCCGGGGAATTCGTCGGCACGCTGGACCGCGTTTCGGCGAAAGCGGTGTCCACCGCCCGGTCCGTACCCGTCCACCGCAGGGAAAGGGCACCCATGACCGCACCGGCATCCCCCGCCCCGCCGCTCCCGACCCCGGAGCCGACGCCCTACCAGGGCGCGCCGGACCGCTTCCCCCGGCGACCGCGCCACCTCCTCGACATCGGCACCGATCCCGAGGCCGTGGAGCTGACCGCCCCGGTCTTCGGCCCCGCCGACGTGCACGAACTCGACGCGGACCTCACCCGGCAACACTCCGGCGAGCCGCTCGGCGAACGCCTCACCGTCACCGGTCGGGTCCTGGACCGCGCCGGCCGCCCGGTCCGCCGCCAACTCGTCGAGATCTGGCAGGCCAACGCCTCCGGCCGGTACGCGCACCGCCAGGACCGCCACCCCGCGCCGCTGGACCCCCACTTCACCGGCGTCGGCCGCTGCCTCACCGACGACCACGGCCGCTACGCCTTCACCACCATCAGGCCCGGCGCCTACCCGTTGCCCGACGACAGCGCCTGGCGCCCGGCCCACCTCCACTTCTCCTTCTTCGGCACCGCCTTCACCCAACGGCTGGTCACCCAGATGTACTTCCCCGGCGACCCGCTCCTGCCCCACGACCAGATGCTGGCCGGGGTCGCCGACCCCGCCGCCCGCCAGCGCCTGATCGCGGTCTACGACCACGCGCTGTCCCGCCCGGGCGGCCCGCTCGGCTACCGCTGGGACGTGGTCCTGGACGGCCCGTCCGCCACCTGGACCGAGGGAGCGCGCTGATGCCGGACGCCACCGACCGCGGCGGGCCGCTCGCCCCGACGCCCGCCCAGACCATCGGCCCCTTCTTCGGCCACGCCCTGCCCTTCCCCGGCGGCGGCCGGATCGCGCCCGAGGGGCACCCCGACGCCGTCACCCTGCACGGAACGGTCCGCGACGGGGACGGCGCGCCGGTGCCGGACGCCCTGCTGGAGTTCTGGCAGGCCGGCCCGGACGGCGCTCCGGCGACCGGCGCACCCGGCTCGCTGCGCCGGGACCCGGCCACCGGCGTGCTCCTGGGCCGGGACGGCGCGGTGTTCACCGGCTTCGGCCGGGTCCCCACCGACGCCGGCGGCCGCTACGCGGTGCGCACCCTGCCGCCCGCCGCCCGCCCGGACGCCGCACCGCACCTGGCGGTCTGCGTGCACGCCCGCGGCCTGCTGGAGCACCTGTTCACCCGCGTCTACTTCGCCGAGCACACCGCGACCCACGCCCCCGACCCACTGCTGGCGCAGCTGCCGGCGGAGCGCGCCCGCACCCTCCTGGCCCGCCCCGACGGCCCGGGCCGCTACCGGTTCGACGTCCGGCTCCGGCAGCCGGCGGACGGCGGGGACGAGGAGACGGTCTTCCTTGCTTTCCGCTGACCGGCCGGCCGGGCCGCCACCACGGCCACCACCGGCCCCGGCCGTCCGGCCCGCCCCACGCCCCCACGCGCCCGCACGACCCGCAGGAGCCCCGCAATGACGCCGCCCGCCGCGCCCGCACCGCACCACACCGTCAACGGCCCGCTCGGCGCCCCGCCGCTCGTCCTCGGCCCCTCCCTGGGCACCGCGCTCTCCCTCTGGGACCCCCAACTCCCCTACCTCGCACACCGGTTCCGCGTCGTGCGCTGGGACCTCCCGGGCCACGGCGGCACCCCGCTGGACGTGCTGGCCGCCCCCGGGACGACCACCGTCCCCGAACTGGCCGGCCTGGTCCTGGACCTCGCCGACGCCCTCGGCCTCGACCGGTTCGCCTACGCGGGGGCGTCGCTGGGCGGCGCGGTGGGCGCCTGGCTCGCCGCCCACCACCCGTACCGGATCGCCTCGCTCGCCCTGGTCTGCTCGTCCGCGCGGTTCGGCGAGCCGGCCGGCTGGCGCGACCGGGCCGCGCAGGTCCGTGCCGAGGGGACCGGCGCCGTCGCCGACGCGGCCGCCGGCCGCTGGTTCACCCCCGCCTTCGCCGCCGCACCGACCGCCACCGCGCTGGTCGAGGCGCTCCGCCGGGACGTCGCGCCCGACGGGTACGCGGCCTGCTGCGACGCCCTGGCCGCCTTCGACCTGCGCAGCGCACTGCCCCGGATCACCGCCCCCACCCTCGTCGTGGCCGGCCGCGCCGACCCGGCCACCCCGCCCGCACACGCCCGCGAACTCACCGACGGCATCCGGGGCGCCAGCCTCGTCGAGCTGTCCGGCGCGGCCCACCTGGCCGGCGTCGAGCGCCCGGCCGAGGTCCTCGCCGCGCTCCTCGCCCACCTGGCCCCGCTCCACCTCGCCCCGCTCCACACGGCCCCGGGAGCGGCACGGTGACGCCCCGCCCGCGGGACGCCGCGCCCCGCGACACCACCGTCGGCATCATCGGCGCCGGCCCCGCCGGGCTGCTGCTCGCCCGACTGCTGCACCGCGCCGGTATCGACTGCGTGGTCCTGGAGGGCCGCGACCGCGGCTACGTCGAACGGCGGCAGCGCGCCGGCATCCTCGAACAGGGCACCACCGACGTGCTGCGCGCCTGCGGGGCGGGCGAGCGGCTGGAGCGCGAGGGACTGGTCCACGACGGCATCCAGCTGCGGTACCACCGGCGCGCCCACCGCCTGGACTTCCCGGCGCTGACCGGCGGCCGCCGGGTGACCGTCTACGCCCAGACGGAGGTCGTCAAGGACCTGATAGCGCTGCAACGGGCCGACGGCCCGCCGCTGCTGTTCGGCGCCCGGGCGCGCGCGGTGACCGGCGCGGACACCGACCGGCCCCGCATCCACTACGCGCACGGCGGCCGCGAACACACCCTCACCTGCGCCTACGTCGCCGGCTGCGACGGGTTCCACGGGGTGGCCCGGCAGGCGATCCCGGAGACCGCGCGCCGCACCTACACCCGCGGCTACCCCTACTCCTGGCTCGGCGTCCTCGCCGACGTCCCGCCCTCCCACGACGAGCTGGTCTACGCCCACTCCGACCGCGGTTTCGCCCTGCTCAGCATGCGCACGCCCACCGTCAGCCGGCTCTACCTCCAGGTCCCCAACGGCACCGACCCGGCCGCGTGGCCCGACGACCGGATCTGGGACGAGCTCCAGGCCCGCGCCGCCGTCGACGCCGCCCCCTGGAAGCCGACCCGCGGCCCGCTCACCGCCAAGGCCGTCCTGCCGCTGCGCAGTGCGGTCACCGAGCCGATGCGCTGGGGCCGGATCCTGCTGGCCGGCGACGCGGCGCACATCGTGCCGCCCACCGGCGCCAAGGGCCTCAACCTCGCCGTCGCCGACGTCACCGTCCTGGCCCGCGCCCTGACGCACCGCCACCGGACCGGGTCGGCCGAACTGCTCGACGCCTACTCCGCCACCTGCCTGCGCCGGGTCTGGCGCGCCGAGCACTTCTCGCACTTCATGACCACGACCCTGCACACCGCCCCGGACCAGAGCCCCTTCGACACCCGGCTCCAGCTCTCCCAACTCGACCGCATCGCCGGCTCCTGGCACGCCGCCGCCGAGATCGCCGAGAACTACACCGGGCTGCCGCTGTCCTGAGTGCCACCGGGGCCCGGCCGGCCCGGGTCCCGGTGCCGCGTCCGGTAGCGCACCAGCAGCATCGCGGCGTCGTCGTGCAGCGGCCCCTCGGCGTGGTCGACCACGTCTTCTCGGACGGCCTGCAGCGCCGCTTCCGGGTCGGGTTCCTTGAGCAGGTGGGCGCGCTCGTCGAGGGGGTAGAACCAGCCGGCCGAGTCCCGGGCCTCGGTGACCCCGTCGGTGTAGAAGAGCAGCTGGTCGCCGGGGGCGAACGGCACCTGGTGGGGGACCGGCGCCTCCGGCCCGTGCTCCACCAGCCCCAGCGGCAGCGCGCGTTCCGGCGGCGCCGCGTAGCGGACCTCGCCGGAGGAACGCACGACCAGCGGCGCCGGGTGGCCGAAGTTCAGCAGCGTGGCGTGCGGGCCGTCGCCGATCTCGGCGAGCACCGCGGTCACGAACCGCTCACCGGACAGGTGGCGGTTCAGCGCCCGCTCGACCCGCGCGCCGACCGCCGGCAGGTCGGGCTCGTCGTGCGCCGCCTCCCGGAACGCGCCGAGCACCACCGCGGCGCTCTCCACCGCCTCCAGACCCTTGCCCTGCACGTCCCCGACGATGATCCGCACCCCCGCGGGCGAGGTGACCACCTCGTAGAGGTCGCCGCCGATGCGGGCCTCGGCCACCGCGGAGGTGTACGAGACCGCGATCCGCAGCGGCCCGGCGCCGCGCGGCACCGGTCGCAGCAGGACCCGCTGGGCGACCTCGGCGATCGACCGGACGCTGGCCAGCTCCGCCTCCCGGCGCTGGCGCATCACCGCGGCCACCACGCCGGCCGCGGTCACGCCGGCCACCGACAGCAACGCGGTCAGCCCGCGCCGGCTCTCGAACAGCCCGCTGTGCACCCCCAGCCCGACGCAGAGCACCGCCGCGGTCAGCCCGACCAGTGCGGTGCGCCGCCAGCCGCCGACCAGACCGGCGAACGCCGGCCCCAGCGACACCAGGGGCAGGAAGCCGACCCCCGGGCCCGCGGTGAGGTCGACGGCGCTGACCGCGGCCATGACCAGGTACGGAAGCGCGGCCAGCGCACGGGAGCGGGTGCGCTGCTCCCCCTTCTCCACGGTCAAGGTCCACCCCGGCGTAGTGACGGCCCGGGGACCGGTCTGCCGGTCCCCGGAGAGACGATCGCTTGCGGGGGGCCGGCCGAGGCCCGTCCGACTGTCCGAAACCCGCCTCCGGGCCCCCGACCTGAGCATATGCAACATTTGCCGGGGTGAAGGACGGGGCGTTGGTGCCCGTTATCGAATCGCAGCGGGCCCCGGCAGGCGGCGGGCCGCGTCAGCCGAGGAACGTCCGGGCGCTGTTGACCCGGCCGGGCCGCAGGATCCGGATCGGGCCGCGGTTGCAGTCCGGGCAGTCCGCGCGGGTCAGCGGAGAGGGCACCCGCCGGCCGTGCGTGAAGTAGTCGGCGCGCCGACGGCCCGCGAGATCGGTGGTGTGCCGGATCTCGTACTCCTCTTCCCACCCGTGTCCGCAGTGCAGGCAGACGAACGCGTACGCCTCGTGAACCGTCTCGGTGTCCCGTTCCATGGTCACCACGCCCTCTCTCCGGGGCCGTCGCACGCGCGCCGGCGCCGGACGGATCCATGCCGCGCCTTCCATTATGGCGCCGCGCCCGGGCGTTCGCGGTGGCCTGTGGATGCCCTCAGCGCCGGCCGCGGACCTCCGCCAGCGCCGCGTACACCGCGGTCACCAGCGCCCGGCTGCGCGGGTCCGCACCGCTGGTCCCGGCCCCGTAGCGGTTCATGACGTACGCGTACGCCAGCCCGTTCTCCGGGTCGGCGAAGGCGAACGAGCCGCCCGCCCCGCCGTGCCCGAAGGCCCGGGGGTTGGGGCCCGCCCGGCCCCGGTCGTTGAGCATGTAGCCCAGCCCCCAGCGATGGGCCGCGCGGGGGCCCTCGGGCGTGAGCGCGCCGAGGGCCAGGTCCGGTTCGCCCGGCCGGCTCTGTGAGGTGCGCATCGCCTCCAGGGTGGCGGGCCGGACAAGTCGGCCGCCGGCCAGCGCCGCGTAGACGGCGGCCAGGCCGCGCGCCGAGGCGTGCGCGTTGCCCGCCGGGATCTCGGCGGTGCGGTAGGCGGCGCTGTTGACGTCGCCGGTGGGCACGTACGCCAGCGCCAGCGCGACGGCGGCCAGCGGATGGTCGGCGAGCCCGCGCACCGGCGGCGTCGGCAGGTCCGGGAAGCGCTCGCGGAGCTGGGCGGCGCTCAGCTGGCCGACCATGTCGGCGCACCGCGGGTGCTCCTCGGCGGGGGTGCCGATGAAGACGTCGGCGTCGAGCGGCCCGGTGACCTCGCGGCGCAGGAACGCCCCCAGCGACTGCCCGGTGATCCGGCGGACCACCTCGCCGACCAGGTAGCCGAAGGTCACCGCGTGGTAGCCCTGTGCGGTCCCCGGCTCCCACCACGGTGCGGTGGCGGCCAGGGCGTCGCAGACGTACTCCCAGTCGTAGGCCCGGCCCTCGGCCAGCGGCTCCCGGGGCGCCAGCATCCCGGCGCGGTGGCTGAGCAACCAGCGCACCGGTATGGCCTCCTTGCCGGCCCGGGCGAATTCCGGCCAGTAACGGGCGACCGGCGCGTCGAGGTCCAACGCGCCCCGCTCCACCAGGAGATGGGCGCACAACGCGGTCATGCCCTTGGCCGACGAGTAGACGTTGACCAGGGTGTCGGGCTCCCACGCCCGGCTCCCGGCGGCGTCCGCCCGGCCGCCCCACAGGTCGACCACCCGCTCCCCGTCCAGGGTGACCGCGAGCGCCGCCCCGATCTCGCGGTGCTCGCGGAAGTTCCGCTCGAAGGCGCTGCGCACGCCCTCGAAGCCCGGTGCGCAGCGGCCGTTGACGGTGGCAGCTTCCACGGTGGCCCTCCTCGCGTCGTCGCGGTGCGGTCGGATGCCGCGCCCCACCGCACGGAAAACGCCCACGCACGGATCCGACGCGCGCACGGCCAGAGCACCTACGGATGATCCGCCCGGATCGATGCCCGTGGCAACCATGCCCGTCCGGCCAGAACCATTCCCGCCCGTCCGGCCGAGCGCCGCGTTCGACGATGATGACCGCCATGACCGCCGTGACCCCCGCGACAGCCGCGCCCCCTGAGACAGCCGCGCCCCCCGAGACCGCCGTGCACGCTCAGCCGCTCCGCCCCGTCCAGGCCCTCCTGGTCGTCGACGTCCAGTCCGCGTTCGTCTCCGGGGCCGAGGCGGTCCCCGAGGCGGCCCGGGTCCTGGACCGCACCCGTGGCCTGCTCGCCCGCGCCCGCACCGCCGGCGCCCTCGTCGTCCACCTCCAGAACGACGGCGCGCCCGGCACCGTCGACGCACCGCACACCCCCGGCTGGGAACTCCACCTCCCCGTCGAGCCCGGCCCCCGCGAGCACGTGGTCCGCAAGACCGAGGACGACGGCTTCGCGGACACCGGGCTCGGCGCCCTGCTCGACGCGGCGGGCGTGCGCGAACTGGCGGTGTGCGGGGTGCTCTCCGAGATGTGCGTCGCCGCCACCGCGCGCACCGCCCTGGCGCTGGGCCACCGCGTCGTCCTCCCGCACGACGCGCACGCCACCTACGACATCCCCGCCGCGCCCGACATCAGCGACGCCGTCCCCGCCGCGATGTCCTCCCGGGCCGCGGAGTGGGCCCTCGGCGACGAGGTCGAGATCGTCCCGCGCGCCGCCGCGGTCCCCTTCGGCGCCCCGCCGCTCGCGCCCGCCCCCGCGCCCGCCCCCGACGCCGCCGCGGCCGGCGCCGGGCTCAGCCCCGCCGCTCGGCCGCCTGCTCCAGCGCGCTGACGTACGCGCTGACGAGGTGGTCCCGGATGCCGTCGGAGGCGGGGGAGAGCAGGTCGGCGACGCAGCCCCGGCCGCGGTCCGGCAGGCCGCCGCCCAGCGGCACGGTGTGGTGCACCGCGCCCCGGGAATCGATGTGGCGCAGCGCGGAGACGTGCCGGAAGACCGGCTCCGGCGGGAGCTGGGGGACGACGTCGTCGTGGTTGACGAAGCGGTACGTCCGCTCCGCGAAGGCGGTGTTGAACTCCCGGGCCAGGCCCGGGTCGCAGGTGCGGGGCTGGCCGAAGGTGTAGACGCCGTCGGCGGTCAGCCGGGGGTCCTCGAAGTGGAGCCGGGCGCCGGCCAGCATCGCCAGCGCGCCGCCCAGGCCGTGGCCGGTGAAGTAGACCTGCTGGTCGTCGTCGCGCAGCTCCTTCAGCGCCGTGCGGACCTGCGGCCAGAGGGACCGAAGCGTCTCGGCGAAGCCGTGGTGGACGGTGCCCACCCCGCCGGGGCCCGGCCACGGCGGGGTGGTGGCGTCGGACAGCCAGTCCCGCAGCTCGGCCGGTTCGGCGCCGCGGAACGCGGTGACGAGCACGTGCCGCCCGCCGAGGGTGTACGCCCGGGCGTCCCGGAGCGGGAACGGCGGGCGGAACGCGGTGTGGTGGTGGCGCACCCGGTCGAACCCCCACTCCCGGGCGGTGGCCTCGACGGTCGGCTCGTCCTGGTGGGCGAGCTCGGCGGCGCGCGCCATGCACAGCGCCTGACCGAGGCTCTAGCCGGTGGCGTGCTGGTCGACGAGGGAACGGGTCAAGGGTGCTCCTGGGGGTGTGCGGCCGGCGGGGACGACCGGAGCGACTACGGAGAGCGCCACTCCGACGACAAAAAGTAACGCTGCGTGGTCGCGGCGAGCAGGTGCGCCCGTTTAAACCACTCGTTCGAGCCCCGGGTCGCCGAGAGCGGGGCGCCGAGTGAGCCTGGAAGCGTCCGGCACCCACAGGACACCCACAGGAAGGGCCCACCGTGAACAGCGACCAACAGGCGTCACCCGCGCAGCACCCATCGGCCGACGTGGTGGTGGAGGTCGAGGGTTGCAAGGCGGCGGACGCCCACGCCGTCTTCCGGGTCCTGCACACCGCCTTCCGCTCCGACCGCGCCCCGGACGACGTCCCCCAGGAGACGGCCGGGCCGGGCACGACGGTGTGGACCTCCACCGTCGACGTCAGCGAGCGCGGCACCACCCCGGAGCCGCGCCGGCTCAGCTCCCCAGTCACCGTCAGCCTCCAGGGCGGCTACTGGGCGGTGGACCAGCTGTGCGCGGGCCTGAAGTCCGCGTTCGTCGTCCACCTCCTCGGCACGGCCGCCGGCGACCAGGAGAAGGAGGTCGAACTGCGGCTGGAGACGCTGCGGCAGCCCGTCACCAAGGGCGCCCCCTGATGCCGACCGCGGACGGCCGCCGGGACGGCGCCGACGGCCCCCGCCCGGTCAACGGCCGCCACTCCGCGCTGACCCTCACCGTCAACGGCACCCCGCACGCCCTGACCCTCGACCACCGCACCACCGTCCTGGACCTGCTCCGCGAGCACCTCGGCCTCACCGGCACCAAGAAGGGCTGCGACCACGGGCAGTGCGGCGCCTGCACCGTGCTGGTCGACGGGCGGCGCGCCAACAGCTGCCTGCTGCTGGCCGTGGCGCACGACGGGCGCCGGATCACCACCGTCGAGGGCCTCGCCGACGCCGACCGGCTGCACCCCCTGCAAGAGGCGTTCCTGGCGCGCGACGCCCTCCAGTGCGGCTACTGCACCCCCGGCCAGATCTGCTCGGCGGTCGGCGTCCTGGCCGAGGCGGCCGCCGGCTTCCCCTCGCACGTCACCCCGGACACCGCGCCCTCCGGGGCGCCGGTCTCCCTCACCGCCGACGAGATCCGGGAGCGGATGAGCGGCAACCTGTGCCGGTGCGGCGCCTACCCGCGGATCGTCGAGGCGGTCGCCGACGCGGCCGCCGCCGGGGCGGAGGTGAGGGGCCGGTGAGACCCTTCGGCTACCTGCGGGTCGACAGCGTCGACGAGGCGGTGCGGGCCGCCGCCGGACAGCCCGGCGCCCAGTTCCTCGCCGGCGGCACCAACCTCGTCGACCTGATGAAGCTCGGCGTGGAGGCCCCGCGCGTCCTGATCGACGTCAGCCGGCTGCCGCTGGACCGCGTCGAGGAACTGCCGGACGGCGGCCTGCGCATCGGCGCCACCGTCCGCAACGCCGACCTCGCCGCGGCGCCCGCCGTCCGCGACCGCTACCCGGTGCTGTCGCAGGCCCTGCTGGCCGGCGCCTCCGGGCAGCTCCGCAACACCGCCACCACCGGCGGCAACCTCCTCCAGCGCACCCGCTGCACCTACTTCCAGGACACCGCCAAGCCCTGCAACAAACGGGAGCCCGGAAGCGGTTGCCCGGCCCTCCACGGCACCCACCGCGACCTCGCCGTCCTCGGGCACTCCCCGCACTGCGTCGCCACCCAGCCCTCCGACATGGCGGTCGCCCTCGCCGCCCTGGACGCCACCGTGCACCTGCACGGCCCCGAGGGCGAACGCGCCGTGCCCGCCACCGACTTCCACCGGCTGCCCGGCGACAGCCCCGAACGCGACACCGAGATCCGGCTCGGCGAACTGCTCACCGCCGTCGAACTGCCGCCGCCCCGCGCCGACGCCCGTTCCCGCTACCGCAAGGTCCGCGACCGCGCCTCGTTCGCCTTCGCCCTGGCCTCGGTCGCCGCCGTCCTCGCGGTCCGCGACGGTGTCGTGGTGCACGCCGCGCTCGCCTTCGGGGGCCTGGCCCCCCGGCCGTGGCGGGCCCGCACCGCCGAGGCCGCGCTGCACGGCGCGCCCGCCACCGAGGAGAACTTCGCCCGCGCCGCCGCCGCCGAACTCGCCGCCGCCGCACCGCTGCGCGACAACGGCTTCAAGGTCCCGCTGGCCCAGTCCCTCGCCGTCGCCGTGCTCACCGACCTCGCCGACCGCGCCGCCGCCGGATGACCCCGCCCCCGACCGCAAGGACCCGCGCCATGAGCCACCCGCCGGACGAAGCACCGTTCCCGCCGGGCCCGCCGCCGCACCCGCTGGGCGAGCCGCTGGTCCGCCGCGAGGGCCGGGAGAAGGTCACCGGCACCGCCCGCTACGCCGCCGAGCACACCCCGGACGGCTGCGCCTATGCCTGGCCGGTGCCGGCCACCGTCGCCCGCGGCCGGATCACCGAACTGGACACCGGCGCGGCGCTGGCCCTGCCCGGCGTGATCGCGGTGCTCACGCACGAGAACGCGCCCCGCCTGGCGCCCACCGGCGACCCCACCCTCGCCCTGCTCCAGGAGGACCGGGTCCCGCACCGCGGCTGGTACGTCGCGCTGGCCGTGGCCGACACCCTGGAGGCCGCCCGGGACGCCGCTGAGGCCGTCCACGTCAGCTACGCCACCGAACCCCACGACGTGACGCTCACCGCCGACCACCCGCGGCTGTACGTGCCGGCGGAGGTATACGGCGGCCCCGGGGCCCGCGAACGCGGCGACTTCGACGCGGCGTTCGCCGCCGCACCGGCGACCGTCGACGTCACGTACACGGTGCCGCCGGAGCACAACCACCCCATGGAACCGCACGCCGCCACCGCCCAGTGGACCCACGGCCACCTCACCGTCCACGACTCCAGCCAGGGCGCCACCCGGGTCCGCGAGGACCTGGCCGGCCTGTTCAAGCTCGGCCAGGACCAGATCACCGTCCGCTCCGAGCACGTCGGCGGCGGCTTCGGCTCCAAGGGCACGCCCCGCCCCCAGGTCGTGCTCGCCGCGATGGCCGCCCGGCACACCGGCCGCCCGGTCAAGCTCGCCCTGCCGCGCCGCCACCTGCCCGCCGTCGTCGGCCACCGCGCCCCCACCCTGCACCGGGTGCGCCTCGGCGCCGGGCCCGACGGCGTGCTCACCGCCCTGGCCCACGAGGTCGTCACCCACACCTCCACGGTCGCCGAGTTCGTCGAACAGGCCGCGATGCCGGCCCGCATGATGTACACCTCGCCGCACAGTCGCACCGTGCACCGCCTCGCCGCGCTCGACGTCCCCACCCCCTCCTGGATGCGGGCCCCCGGCGAGGCCCCCGGGATGTACGCGCTGGAGTCCGCCCTCGACGAACTCGCCGTCGTCCTCGACCTCGACCCGATCGACCTGCGGATCCGCAACGAACCCGGGACCGAACCGGACACCGGCCGTCCCTTCAGCAGCCGTCACCTCGTCGACTGCCTGCGCGCGGGCGCCGCCCGCTTCGGCTGGTCGGCCCGGGACCCGCGCCCCGCCGTGCGCCGCCGGGGCGACCTGCTGCTGGGCACCGGCGTCGCCGCGGCCACCTACCCGGTGCAGATCTCCGCGACCGACGCCGAGGCGCACGCCGCCGCGGACGGCACCTTCCGCGTCCGGGTCAACGCCACCGACATCGGCACCGGCGCCCGCACCGTCCTCACCCAGATCGCCGCCGCCGCGCTCGGCGCCCCCGTGGACCGGGTCCGGGTCGAGATCGGCAGCAGCGACCTGCCGAGCGCCGTGCTCGCCGGCGGCTCCACCGGCACCGCCTCCTGGGGTTGGGCCGTCCACAAGGCGTGCACCGCACTGCGGGCCCGACTGGGCGAGTACCGGGGGCCCTTGCCCGACGAGGGCGTCACGGTCGCCGAGGACACCCGCCGGGAGACCGAGCAGCCCTCCCCGTACTCCCGGCACGCCTTCGGCGCCGTCTTCGCCGAGGTGCAGGTCGACGCCCGCACCGGCGAGGTCCGGGTCCGCCGCCTGCTCGGCCAGTACGCGGCCGGGCACATCCTCAACCCCCGCACCGCGCGCTCCCAGTTCGTCGGCGGCATGGTCATGGGCCTGGGCATGGCCCTCACCGAGGACAGCGCCCTGGACCCCGTCTTCGGCGACTTCACCGCCTGCGACCTGGCCACATACCACGTCCCGGCCTGCGCCGACGTCCCGGCGATCGAGGCGCACTGGCTCGACGAGGAGGACCCGCACCTCAACCCCATGGGCAGCAAGGGCATCGGCGAGATCGGCATCGTCGGCACCGCGGCGGCGATCGGCAACGCGGTCCGGCACGCCACCGGCGTCCGGCTGCGCGACCTGCCGCTGACGCCGGACCGGATCCTGACCGCCCGGGCCGTGCCGCTCACTTGAGAGGGGGTGGACTCATACGGACCACCCCTGTTGCAGGCCCCGAACCCGGGGGTCAGCATGACAGTCCACCCATACGTGACGGATGCTCACTCTTCGTGTTCGGGGTTCGTTGGTCCAACGAGGTGAAGGACGTGAGCCTCGCGGTGAGGAGCCACGACATGACACCACCCGGAGACCGGCACTACACGGTCGAACTGCACGTCTCGGCGGAGCGCGTCCCCCAGATCCGGCGCATCGTCGCCGCGCACCTGCGCCATTGGGACCTCGCGCCGCAGGTCCCGCCGGTGTGCGAGGGGGTGGCGGAACTCCTGACCAACGTCCACCGGCACATCGGTCCCGACGCCCGCTGCGTGGTCGAACTCCGCCTCGGCGAGCGCCACCTGACGGCTTCGGTCGCCGACGACGGCCCCCGGCTGCCGCGGCTGGAGAGCGCCAGCGGCGGCGGACTCGCCCGGATCGCCGCGCTGAGCGACAGCTGGGGCAGCTGCGGCACCGCCGGCGGCAAGGTCGTCTGGTTCACCCGCCGGATCGAGTCGGCCCGCACCGCGCCGGTCGGCCCGCCGGCGCCGCCGACCGGTGCGTGCGACGGGGCTCCGCCGGCCCCCGCAGCGGCGGAGCCGATCCCCGCGGTCGAGCCCGCGGCGGCCCCGGCCGCCGAACCGTCCGTCACCTCCGGACCGCCGCCCTCGGCCGCGACGTTGGTCTGACTCCCAGGTCCGAGGCGTCGCCGACCCGACGCCCCCGACCGGCCCCCGAACGGCCGGCGGGACACGGCAGCACCGCCGTGTCCCGCCGGCCGTTCGTCGTGTCCGGCCCGCTCCGGCCTGCTCCGGCCTGCGAGTTCGCCGTCCGTACGGTGAGGTGTCATCTCCGGGACACCCCCTCTTCCCGGACCCTCGTTCCTCTTGGAACACTCTGCTGACCGCTGCATCCGCACGACCCTTCCGCACCGCGCTCCCGAACAGACCCCCGTCATTTCCCCCCCCCACCCACGAGGTCCCCAGACACATGGCTGACATCAACCGCCGGCGTTTCCTCCAGATAGCCGGCGCCACCGCGGGCGCCACCGCCCTCTCCGGCAGCATCGCCCGCGCCGCCGCCATCCCGGCCCGGCGCAGCGCCGGTTCCATCAAGGACGTCGAGCACATCGTCGTCCTCATGCAGGAGAACCGCTCCTTCGACCACTACTTCGGTTCGCTGAAGGGCGTCCGCGGCTTCGGCGACCCGCACCCGGTCACCCAGCCGAGCGGCAAGTCCGTCTGGTACCAGGCCAACGGCGCCAAGGACGTGCTGCCCTACCACCCGGACGCCGAGAACCTCGGCATGCAGTTCATCGAGGGCCTCAACCACGACTGGCACGGCGGCCACCAGGCGTGGAACAACGGCAAGTACGACCAGTGGATCCCCGCCAAGGGCACCGGCACCATGGCGTACCTGACCCGCAAGGACATCCCGTTCCACTACGCGCTCGCCGACGCCTTCACCGTCTGCGACGCCTACCACTGCTCGCTGATGAGCTCCACCGACCCCAACCGCTACTACATGTGGACCGGGTACGTCGGCAACGACGGCACCGGCGGCGGCCCGGTGGTCGGCAACGAGGAGGCCGGCTACGGCTGGACCACCTACCCCGAGCGCCTGGAGAAGGCCGGCATCTCCTGGAAGATCTACCAGGACATCGGCGACGGCCTGGACGCCGCCGGCAAGTGGGGCTGGATCGACGACGCCTACCGCGGCACCTACGGCGACAACTCGCTGCTCTTCTTCAACCAGTACCGCAACGCCAAGCCCGGCGACCCGCTCTACGACAAGGCCCGCACCGGCACCAACGTCAAGCAGGGCGACGGCTACTTCGACCAGCTCAAGGCCGACGTCAAGGCCGGCAAGCTGCCGCAGATCTCCTGGATCGCGGCCCCCGAAGCCTTCTCCGAGCACCCCAACTGGCCCGCCAACTACGGCGCCTGGTACGTCTCGCAGGTCCTGGACGCGCTCACCTCCAACCCGGACGTGTGGAGCAAGACCGCCCTGTTCATCACCTACGACGAGAACGACGGCTACTTCGACCACGTCGTCCCGCCGTTCCCGCCGGCCTCCGCCGCCCAGGGCCGGTCCACCGTGGACACCGCCCTGGACCAGTTCCCCGGCAAGGCGGGCTACGCGGCCGGCCCCTACGGCCTCGGCCAGCGCGTGCCGATGCTGGTGGTCTCGCCCTGGAGCACCGGCGGCTACGTCTGCTCCGAGGTCTTCGACCACACCTCCGTCATCCGGTTCATGGAGAGCCGCTTCGGTGTCCACGAGCCCAACATCTCGCCCTGGCGCCGCGCCATCTGCGGCGACCTCACCTCGGCCTTCGACTTCTCGCTGGAGAACACCAAGCCCGCCGCGCTCCCCGACACCAAGGGCTACCAGCCGCCGGACCACAACCGGCACGACAGCTACCACCCCACGCCGCCGGCCAACCCCGTCCTGCCCACGCAGGAAGCCGGCTCCCGGCCCAGCCGCCCGCTGGCCTACGTACCGCTGACCGACGGCGCCGCGGACGTCGCCGGCGGCCGCTTCACCCTCACCTTCAGCGGCGGCAACGCCGCCGGCGCCTGCTTCCTGGTCACCGCGCCCAACCGCACCGACGGCCCCTGGACGTACACCACGGAGGCCGGCAAGACCGTCTCCGACACCTGGAACACCACCTATTCCAAGGGCGCCTACGACCTGACGGTGCACGGCCCCAACGGCTTCCTGCGCACCTTCAAGGGCCCCGGCAAGAAGCAGACCCCCGAGGTCACCGCCCGCCACGACGCCGCCTCCGGCCAGGTCGCGCTGACCCTGACCAACCCGGGCACCGCCCCCTGCAACCTGACCATCGCCAACGCCTACGGCGGCGCCAAGCAGACCGTCCGGGTGGACCCGGGCGGCACCGTCACCCGGCCCGTCGACCTCACCGCGAGCAAGCGCTGGTACGACCTGACGGTCACCGCCGACACCGACGCCGGCTTCCTGCGCCGGTTCGCCGGCCACGTCGAGACCGGCAAGCCGGGCGTCAGCGACCCGGCGCTCCGCACCGGCTGACCCGCCCCGGCCGGGAGGCGCCGCACCACGGGCGCCTCCCGGCCACCCTTCGGCGCGAATGTCGCCTTGCCTTGGAGCGCGCTCCAGCTCCTAGCGTGTGACGCACCACCGACCGAAGGGGAACCGTTGCGGTACACACTGTTCGGCAAGACCGGCCTGCGGGTCAGCGAGCTGTCCCTGGGCACCATGACGTTCGGCGAGGACTGGGGCTGGGGCAGCGCCAAGGACACCAGCGCCCGCATCCTCGACGCCTACGCCGACGCCGGCGGCAACTTCCTCGACACCGCCAACAACTACACCGCCGGCACCTCCGAGACCATGCTCGGCGAACTGCTCGCCGGCCGCCGGGACCGCTTCGTGCTGGCCAGCAAGTACACCTGCGCCACCGCCGAGGGCGACGTCAATGCCGGCGGCAACCACCGCAAGAACCTCGTGCAGTCCGTCGAGGCCAGCCTGGGCCGGCTGGACACCGACCGGCTCGACGTGCTGTGGGTGCACGCCCGGGACAACTTCACCCCCGTCGAGGAGGTGATGCGCGCCCTGGACGACGTGGTGCGGGCCGGCAAGGTGCTCTACGTCGGCGTGTCCGACTGGCCCGCCTGGGAGATCGCCCAGGCCAACACCCTCGCCGAGCTGCGCGGGTGGACCGCCTTCGCCGGCTCGCAGCTGCGCTACAACCTGCTGGAGCGGACCGTGGAGCGCGAACTGCTCCCGCAGGCCCGCGCCTTCGACCTCGCCGTGCTGGCCTGGGCCCCGCTCGCGGCCGGCAAGCTCACCGGCAAGTACCGGCGGGGCGAGTCCGGCCGGCTGGACACCTCCGACCGGACCAGCCACTGGGACCACAACGAGGACGCGACCGTCACCGCCGTCCTGGAGGTCGCCGAGCAGGGCGGCTGGAGCCCGGCGCAGGTGGCCCTGGCCTGGCTGCGGCAGCGCCCCGGCAACGTCATCCCGATCATCGGCGCCACCAAGGAGAGCCAGCTCGCCGACAACCTCGCCAGCGTGGACGTGGTGCTGGACGCCGACGCGCTGGCCCGGCTGGACGCCGTCAGCGAGGTCCCGCTCGGCTTCCCGCACGCCTTCCTGCGCGAACCGGGCATCACCCAGACCGTCTACGGCGACCGCGTCTCCGCCATCGAGGACCGGCGTTCCACCTACCGGCGCACCGCCCACGACATCCGCTGACCGGGCGGCACGCGCCGTCCCGGTACGCCGAACGCCGCCGTCCGGATGGCCGGGCCCGGGCGGCTGCGGTCTAGTGAGGGGCGGGCGGTCCGCCGGGCCCCTCGGGCGCCAAGGAGACGTGCGATGCGCAAGACCGCCGCGACGGCCGTCACCGCGGTCGCCGTCGCCCTGGCCGCGGCGGTGACCGGCGGGTGCGGGACCGGGTCCGGCGGGACCGGTCCCGCACCCGCCCGGACGCCGTCCGCCACCGGACCGTCCGCCAGCGCCCCGCCGACGGCGATCCCGTCGGCGGGGCCGGTCGCGGTGCACGCCCGCTCCGGTCCGCTCGGCCCGCTCCTGGTCGACGGCCAGGGCCGCGCGCTCTACCTCTTCACGGCGGACCGGGGGCGCGAGTCGACCTGCTACGGCGACTGCGCCAAGCGCTGGCCGCCGCTGCTGGTGCGCGGCGCGCCCACGGCCGGCAGCGGCGTGCGGGAGGAGCTGCTGGGCACCACCGCCCGCCGTGACGGCAGCCGGCAGGTCACCTACCACGAGCAGCCGCTGTACTACTTCTACCGGGACAAGCGGCCCGGCGACGTGCGGGGCCAGGGCGCGGACGACCACAGCGGGACGTGGTACGTGCTCGGCCCGGCGGGCAACCGGGTCACCCGGCCGGTGCCCGGCGGCAGCGCCGGACCCGGTGGGCACTGACCGCCGTCCGGTCGGCTACTTGAGCGCGCTGCGCTGCTGCCACTGCTGCCAGTTCTCCTGCCAGACCTCCAGGCCGTTGCCGACGCCGGTCTGCTTGGTGCTGCTGGTGCCCTTGACCTCGACGGTGGAGCCGACCGTCAGGAAGTCGTAGACCCGCTTGGCGTCCGAGGTGGTCATGCCGAAGCAGCCGTGGCTGTTGTTGACCACGCCGACGGAGTTGTTCCAGGGGGCGGAGTGCAGGAAGGTCCCGGACGCGGTGAGGTGGGTGACCCACTTGGAGTCCAGCATCCACTCGTTGCCGTGGCCGATGGTGGCGGAGTCCATGGTCTCGGCGGCGTTCTTGCTGCGGACGGTGTGCACCCCGCCGCGGGTCGGGTCCTGCGGGGAGCCCGCGGAGCCCTTGACGGTGCCCACGGCCTTGCCGTCGGCGTACATGGTCAGGGTGTGCGAGGGCACGTCGATGACGGCCTTGTGGTCGGCGCCTATCGTGAAGTCGAAGTCGTAGTCGCGGGCGAACCAGCCGCTGTCGCCGGAGTTGAGGCCGCCCAGTCCGCCGCGCACGGACACCTTGGTGCCGGCCGGCCAGTAGTCCTTGGGCCGCCAGTCGATCCGGTCCTTGCCGGACCAGTCCGTCACCCAGCCCCAGGCGCCTTCGACGTGCGGCTGGGTGGTGACCTTCAGCGCCTTCTCGACCTCGGCGCGGTGGCTCTTGGCTATCGGGTGGTCGAAGAGGATCGAGACCGGCATCCCGGTGCCGACCGTCTGCCCGTTGCCCGGCGTGTTGGTGAGCTTGTTGACCTTGTCGGCCTGCTCGGTGGTGAAGGTCGAGGTGGCCGAGGACTCCTTGCCGCCGGTCGACTTCGCCTTGGTGGTCACGGTGTAGGTGGTCTTCGGCAGGACCTTGCCCTCGGACGTCCATGACGCACCGTCAGCGGTCAGCTTCCCGGGAACCTTGGCGCCCTCGCCGTCCTTGACGTCGACCGCGGTCAGCTTGCCGCCGTCGGCCTTGACGGATATCGGCGAGCCGAGCTTCGCGGCGGAGCCGCCGCCGGCCGGGGTGACGGTCACCTTGGCGGTCGGCTCCGCCGAAGCGGACGAGCCGGCGCCGGTCCCGCACGCGGTCAGCAGTAGCCCCGCCGCGAGCGCGGCAGGTATCAACCGGGCGGTGTGGCGACGTGTTCCGGCGTGCACGAGGGTCCCTCCAAAGCTGAACAACGGACGGCGGCGGCGCGCAAGGCGTCCGCCGCACACAGAGACGTTTTGTCCGCTTCAGAGGTTGTGCGGTGCATCGGCTTATTAGGACACAGTTCGATATCGAAGCTGGCGGAGCGTGCCGAGTGCCCCGGTGGCGCGGTCGCCCGGCGCCGGCGGGCGTGCCGTCAACTGGAGGCGCCGCCCGGCGCGCCGGGGGTCTCGCCGGGGCCGGCGGGCGACCCGGGCTGCCCCGGTGTCGTGGGGCCCGGCGTGCCGGGCTGCTCGGGCGTCGAGGGGCCGCCCGGCGGCGTCGAGCCGGGGCCGGACGGCGACTGCGGCGTCGTGCCGCCCCCCGGTGACTGCGGTGACGCCGGGGACTGCGGGGGCGTCGACGGCGAGCCGTTCCCGGGCGAGCCGGGGGAGCCCGGTGCCGACGGGGACGCCGGTGGCGGGGAGAACGGCGACGCGGACGGCGGTGCCGACGGCCGGTCCGTGCTGCCGTCGGCGCCCTCCGGGCGGGTGAAGTACTGCCCGGTGCCCGGGTCCTTGAGGACGAAGTCCCGCACCGGCTTCGCGGCCGGCTGCACCGTCACCACGTCCGCGTCCCGGAAGCCGGGCCAGGGTTTGCCCTGTGTCGTCAGCCCCTGTCCGCCGGTGGCCGTCGGCGGCGTCAGCGGGTTCCCGCACGCACAGCGCACCCGGGGCACCCCGTACGCGTCCACCAGCACCGCCGTGCCCGCCTGGAGCACCGCCTGGTAACCGGTCGCCCTGCCGTCCTGGTAGCCGTGGTTGGTGACCCAGGTGTCGACCAGCAACTGCACCGGCGTCATGGACCGCAGGTACGCCGGCAGCTCCCCGGCGCCCTTGCCCAGCACGCCGGCGAACGCCCGCGCCTTGGCCGGGTCGGCCCGGAGGTAGCGGAGCTGCTTCTCGACGTCGCAGCTGGCCCGGTCGCGACTGCCGCCGTACAGGCCGGGCGCCGCCCCGGACACGCGGGTGCGCCGGTGGTCGCCGCTGGGCGGTACGGACGGCGTGGCCTTCGGGGACGCGGTGCCGGCCCCGTTGACCGTCGAGTCGGTGAACGGGGCCGGGCCGGTCGCCGCGACCGATTCCAGGTGCAGCACGCCGGCGCTCCCGCTCCCGGGGCGGGTCAGCACCACCGCCACCACCACGGCCGCCACCACCGCGGCGGCGGCGAGCGCGATCCGCGGGGTCGAGCGCCACCAGGGCCGGTGCGCGCCCTCGCCGTCCCCGCCGCCGTCCCCGCCACCGCCGCCCCCGGGGCCGTCCGGTGGGGGCGGGGCGCCGGTGCCCGGGGCGGTGGCGCGTCCCGGTTGCGGCCAGGGGCGGGTCGGTTCGTGCGGGGGCGCGGCGGGGGAGCCGGCGAGCGGCCCCGACGGCGGACCGGTCGGCCGGCTCCCCGGTCGGTCGTCCGGCGGCGGTGCAGATGTCACGGGTCCCTCTTCCCGGCGCTGTGGGGCCATCCGGCGATGGGCGTTACGCCCGTAATTGCGGAAAATCAGCCGCTTACGGGTCATTGTGTGCCCAGGTTCGGCGTCCTCCGCAAGCGGGGTTGGCACGCCCGTGCGTACCGTGGCCCGGACGGCAGTGCGGCCCCGCGCCCAGCAGGAGGCAAGCGTGAGCCAGACGCCCGGCCCGACGACGGCCGGCCCCGCAGACCCGGCGCCCCACGGCCTTCCACCCGCCCTCCGCGGCTGGTTGGCGGCGCTCGGCACCGCCCTGGCGGGCCTGGTCACCATGGTGGTGACGGCCGCGCTCGGCCTGTGGGCGGCGGGCGCCGCGGACCTGCCCCAGGGCGGGTACCCCGCGGTGGTCGCGGCCGCCGTCGTCGCCGCGGCCGGCGGCTCGCTCAGCGCGACCGGCGACGCCGGGATCATCGCCGAGGCGCGGGCCGCCGTCGACGCCGTCCCGCTGTCCGTCACCCTCGCCGGCATGCTGGTGACCGCCGTGCTCTTCCTACGGCCGCTGCGGCACCGTGCGGTCGCCCCGGCCGGCGAACTCCTCGGCCGGATCGCCCGGACGGCGGTGTGCTGGGTGGTCCTGCTCTGGCTGATCGCGCTCGCCGCCCGGCACAGCTTCACCCTCACGGTCGGCAACTCGCTCGCCGACCAACTCGGCGCGCTCCTGGGCAGCACCCCCACCGTCGGCTTCCGCGCCGACGTCCCGGCCACCGTCGGCTACGGACTGCTGTGGGTGCTGGCCGTGCTGGTGCTGGCCTTCCTGGTCTCCCGCAGGGCGCCGCTCGCCGCCCGACTGCTCCGCTTCCAGGACGCACTCCGCCCGCCGGCCCACGCGATGCTGTGGGTGCTGCTGGTCTACGTGGCGCTCGGACTGGTCGTCGGCGTCGTCGAGTTGTTCACCCGCGGCGATCCGGCCCGTACCCTCGCGGTGCTGCTGCTCGGGCTGCCGAACCTGGCCTGGCTGGCACTGGGCCTCGGCACCGGCGGTGCCTGGAGCGGGCACGTCGACAAGGTCCTCGGACTGCCGCTGCCGCACGCCCTGGAACAGGTGCTGCGGCACCGCGGCACGCACACCGTCGACCTGGGCTCGCTGGGCGCCCAGGACGGGCGGGTCTGGCTGCTGGTGGCGGTGGCCGCGGTGGTGCTCCTCGGTGCCGCGTTCGGTGCGGCGGTCCGCGCCCCGGCCCGGATCCCCGTCTGGCGGCACGCCCTGGAGATGGCCGCGGCGCTGGCCCTCACCCTGCTCGTCGTCGGCCTCCTCACCAGGATCGACGCCCACTACGGGCTCTCCCTGATCGGCGTCGGCGACCTCGGCGGCGACCTGGGCGGCGCGGTCGTCCTGGAGCCGCAGCTGTGGCGGCTGGTGGGGGTGGGCGCCGCCTGGGGCCTGGTCACCGGAGGCGCCGGGGGCCTCGCCGCCCGCCGGGTCCGCCATCCCGGCCAGGTCGGCGACGCGCCCCACGCGCCGCCGGACCGCTGACGCGCCGACCGGCCCTACGTCCCGGGGAACACCGGGCGCGCCCAGCGCGGGGGCGGCGGGGGAGCCGGACCGTGCGCGGTGCCGCGCTGCGGCCCGGCGGCGGGCACGTCCACCCGGGTCGGCGCGGGCCGCGCGCCCGGGCCGGCCGCCGTGCTCCGCCCGGCCGTCCGCAGCGCCGCCACGAACCCCCGGCAGCTCTCGTACCGTTCCTCCGGGGCCTTGGCCAGCGCGCGGGCGAAGACCGCGTCCACCGCCGGCGCCAACTCGGGCCGCAGCCCGCTCGGGGGCGGCGGCGGGTCGTACTGGTGGGCCCAGAGCAGCGCCATGTCGTCGTCGCGGCGGAACGGCGGCGCGCCGGTCAGCATCTCGTAGGCGACGCAGGCCAGCCCGTAGACGTCGCACCGGCCGTCGACCGGGCGTCCGGAGATCTGTTCGGGCGCCACGTAGTCCAGCGTCCCGACGAACTGGCCGACGCTGGTGAAGCCGGTCAGCGACAGCGACTTCTTCGTCAGCCCGAAGTCGGTCAGGTAGACGTGTTCCGGCCGGTCGCTGTCGGTGCCCTCGGCGATCAGCACGTTGCCCGGCTTGACGTCGCGGTGCACCAGGTCGTGGGCGTGCGCGGCGTCCAGCGCGGACGCCACCTGGACCGCGATCCGACAGGTGGTGGCGAGCGGCAGCCGGCCCTCGTGGTCCAGCAGCGCCCGCAGGTCGTGGCCCCGGACGTAGCGCATCGCGATGTAGAGCAGCCCGTCGGTCTCCCCGGCCTCGAAGACCGGCACGATGTGCGGGTGGTCGATCGCCGCGGCCACCCGCGACTCGTGGGCGAAGCGCTGCCGGAAGGTGTCGTTGCGGGCCAGCTCGGGCGCCAGCAGCTTCAGCGCCACGGTCCGGCCCAGCCGCAGGTCCTCGGCCTGGTAGACCACCGCCATGCCGCCCCGGCCGATCTCCTCCCCGAGCAGGTAGCCGGCGATCCGGCGGCCGCGCAGTCCGGCGGAGGCCGACGACCCGTTCACGGCCCCTCACCCCGCCCGTCCCCCGGCGGCGGGTACCGCTCCGTGGTGGGCGACCGGTCCCCGTTCCCGGCGTCCTCGCGGCGGTCCGCCCTGGCAGGGTCCGCCCTGGCCGGGTCCGCCCTGGCCGGGTCCGTCGCGGCCGGCTCCGTCGGGCCCCCGTCCGCGGTCGGCCCCTCGGCGACGGCGAACGGCACCAGCGCGGCGCCGTCGCAGAAGCACCACCGCTCGTGCCGGGCGTCGTACAGCCACACCGCGTCGCCGTCCACCACCGCCCCGATCCGGGTGCCCCGCGCCCGCTCGGCGAACGCCTCCCGGTCCAGCTGGCCGGCCAGCAACTCCTCGACCCACTGCCGGTAGCGGCCCAGCGCGCCCTCGGCGGCGGCCAGCAGCGGCCGGGGGTCCGCGGTCCGGGCGGTGGGCTGCCCGGCGGCCGGCGGGCCCTGCGGCACGGACAGCAGCAGCCGCCCGTCCACCCACGCCGACCAGCCGTTGGAGCACTGCGCCAACGCCCAGTCACCGCGCCGTTCGACCACCTGCACGGGCAGCAGCGGATCGAGCGGCACCAGCGGACGGGCGGCGTCCGGGGCCGCCCAGGTCGCCATCCCGTCCGGCGGGACGACGTGGCTGGGACGGAACTCCGGCACGGTCACGAGCGGCTCCTCGGTGCTCCTCGCGCGCGGCCGCGGGCGCCGCCGCGCGCACGACGGTCCCGGCTACAGGCGCATGATCTCGGGCTCCTGTCGCCGCAGCAGTCGGTAGACGCAGAGGCCGAACACCGCCGAAAGCACCACCAACATGCCCATGTCCAGCAGCCACGGCCCCACCGCGTGCCGGAACAGCGGATCGGCGGTGAGCGGCCCCGGCTGCAGGCGCCCCAGGTCGATGGTGCCCGCCATCGCCGCCAGCGCCCACCGGGACGGCACCAGCCACGCCACCTGCTCCAGCACCGCGGTGCCGCGCAACTGGTGCAGGGCGCCGCAGAACACCACCTGGACGATGGCGAGGAGGACCAGCAGCGGCATGGTGACCTCCTCCTTGCGCACCAACGCCGACACCAGCAGCCCCAGCAGCATCGCGGTGAACGCCAACAGCGCCACCGCCAGCGTGATTTCCACCAGCGGCGGCATCAGGACCCCCGTGCCGCCCGGGGCGTTGAGCTGCACCCCGAACAGCGCCACCAGCGTCAGCACCACCGCCTGGACGACCGTGACGGTCCCCAGCACCAGCACCTTCGACAGCAGGTACGCCGTGCGGGACAGGCCCACCGCCCGTTCCCGCAGGTAGATCACCCGTTCCTTGACCAGCTCGCGGACCGCGTTGGCGGCACCGGTCAGCACCGCCCCGACGCAGAGGATCAGCAGCACCGTCGCCGCCCCGTCGGTCAGCTTCCCGCCGCTGATGGCGTGCGCCATCGCCCCCATCACGAACGGCAGCGCCACCATGATGATCAGGAACGTCCGGTCCGAGGAGAGCGCCGCCGCGTACCGGCGCACCAGCGTCCACAGCTGGGCGCCGCCGTGCCGGGTGCGCGGTGCGGCCACCGGTGGCCGGGGCGCCGCCGGGGCGGGCGGCTGCCGGGTGTCGCCGGTGATGTAACGGCGGTACAGGGCCGAGGCGCGGAACTGCCCGGCCCAGTCCCGTCCGCGGTCGTTCTCGAACGCCTCGAAGGCCTCCGGCCACTGGGCGAACCCGAAGTACGGCAGTGCCTGGGCCGGCGGCCCGTAGTACGCGAGGGTGCCGCCCGGGGCGAGCACCAGCAGTCGGTCGCAGACGTCCAGGCTCAGCACGCTGTGGGTGACCACGATGACCGTGCGGCCGTCGTCGGCGAGGCCGCGCAGCATGTGCATCACCGAGCGGTCCATGCCCGGATCGAGACCCGAGGTCGGTTCGTCGAGGAAGAGCAGCGAGGGCTTGGTCAGCAGCTCCAGGGCGACGCTGACGCGTTTGCGCTGGCCGCCGGAGAGCTTGTGGATCGGCAGCCCGGCCCGCTCGACCAGGCCCAGTTCGCGGATCACCTCCTCGACCCGGGCCGCCCGCTCGGCCGGCGCGGTGTCCTGGGGGAACCGCAGCTCCGCCGCGTAGCCGAGCGCCCGGCGGACGGTCAGCTGGGTGTGCAGGATGTCGTCCTGCGGCACCAGTCCGATGCGCTGGCGCAGCTCGGCGTAGTCCCGGTAGAGGTCCCGGCCGTCGTAGAGGACGGTGCCCCCGTCCGCGGGCCGCAGCCCGGTCAGTGCGTTGAGCAGCGTGGACTTGCCGGCCCCGCTGGGGCCGATCACCGCCAGCAGCGACTTCTCGCCGACCGGGAACGACACCCCGCCCAGCAGCGTCCGGCCCTCGGTGCCCTTGCCGACCCGGACCGTCAGCTCCTGCACGTCCAGTGACACCTCGCCGGTGTCGACGTACTCCTGGAGCCGGTCGCCGACGAGGACGAAGGCGGAGTGGCCGATGCCGATGATGTCGTCGGGGCGCACCGGTGCCTGCTGCACCGGACTGCCGTTCAGATAGGTGCCGTTGTGGCTGCCCAGGTCGACCAGGGCGTAGCCGTCGGGGCCGGCCCGGAGCTCGGCGTGCCGGCGGGAGACCGCGAGGTCGTCCACGACCAGGTCGTTGTCGGCGGACCGGCCGATCCGCACGGTGCGTGCCGGGGGCAGGTGCCGGACCGTACTGGGCCGGCGGAAGGTGTGGGTGGCCGCGGGGTGTGACACCGACGACGGGCGGTCGACGGCCGGGCGGCCGGGGACGTCGTCCAGCACCGCGCACGGCCCGTCGGCGGGGTTGCCGAAGCGGAGCACGCTGCCCGGTCCGACGTCCGACCGCGACACCCGATGCCCGTCCGCGTACGTACCGTTGGTGCTCCCCTCGTCCTCCACCAGCCAGTGGTCCCCGGTGGTCCGGAGCACCGCGTGGTGCCAGGACACCCGGTCGTCGGGGATGACGAGTTCGCACGCGGGGTCGCGTCCCACGTGGTACGCGTGGCCGGGGCTCATCACCTGCGCGACGCCGCCGGAGCGGACGAGGAGTTCGGGCGCAGCAGACGGATCAGGCCGCTCAGCCATATTTCGCATTTTACGGCGCATTCCCCGTCCGCGCCCCTGGTTACTCGCGCGGAACGGGACAGGTCAACTATGGTGAGCGCCCCGATGAGCCCGCACCTGCGCATTCCATGGAAATGCCGGACTTCGGTCCGCCCATCGAAGGATGACCCGGCGAACGGGAAGCGCCGCACCCTACCGGGAAATGCACCATAGGGCCCGGGTTTCCTCTTATTCACCTACCTCGTGAAGGCAAGGCAGAGATGGCACGACTCGCGCGACGATCCCCTCGGCAGTTTCCTCGGCAACGGGCCCACCCGGTCGACGAGGTGCTGCCGTTCGGCAAGCTCGCCCTCTACGGTTTCCAGCACGTCCTCGCCTTCTACGCGGCCGCGGTCATCGTCCCGATCATGCTCGGCAACGCGCTCGGGCTGTCCCGCGCAGAACTCGTCTACCTCATCAACGCAGACCTTCTGACCTGCGGAATCGCCTCCATCATCCAGGCGTTCGGCATCTGGAAGATAGGCGCCCGACTGCCCCTGGTGCAGGGCGCCACCTTCACCGCGGTCTCTCCGATGATCGCCATCGGGCTGGGGGCCGGCGGCGGCACGGCCGGACTGCTGGTGGTCTACGGCGCGGTGATCACCGCCGGCATTGCGACTTTCCTTTTCGCCCCGTTCTTCAGCAAGTTGGTGAAGTATTTCCCGCCGGTCGTGATCGGCACGATTCTCACCATTATCGGCCTCACGCTCATCCCGCAGGCACTCCAGGACGCGGCCGGCGGTGTCCAGTTGGCCGGTAAGCCGGAATTCGGCGACCTGAAGAACCTCGGATACGCGCTGGGCACCCTGCTCTTCATTCTGGTGATCGTGCGGGTCGGAAAGCCGCTGCTGAGCAGCGTGGCGGTGCTTCTCGGGCTGGTCGGCGGAACGGCCGTCGCCTGGGCGCTCGGTGACGCCGACTTCAGCGGCGTGGGGCAGACCCACTGGTTCGGCGTCAGCACGCCGTTCCACTACGGCATGCCCAAGTTCGAGGCGTTCCCGATCATCGCGATGGTCGTCGTCATGCTGATCACGATGGTGGAGACCACCGGGGACGTCTACGCGATCGGCGAGATCACCGGAAAGCCGGTCAGCAACGACACGGTCGCCCGGGCGCTGCGCGCCGACGGCGTCGCCACCGTGCTCGGTGGGGTCTTCAACTCCTTCCCGTACGTGGCGTTCGCCGAGAACATCGGCCTGGTGCGGATGTCGCGGGTGATGAGCCGGTTCGTGGTGGTCGCGGCCGGTGGCTTCATGGTCGTGCTGGGGCTGGTGCCCAAGGCCGGTTCGGTGGTCGCGGCGATCCCGCACCCGGTGCTCGGCGGTGCGGCCCTCTCGATGTTCGGCATGGTCGCCGCGGTCGGCATCCAGATCCTCGGCAAGGTCGACCTGCGCGAGGAGCGCAACGCCCTGATCCTGGCGGTCAGTCTGGGCGCCGCGTTCCTGCCGACCGCGGTCGCGCCGTTCTTCGAGCGGATGCCGCAGGGCGTCCGGGCGGTGCTCGACAGCGGCATCACGCTGGGCGGCCTGACCGCCATCGTGCTCAACCTGGTCTTCAACGTCTTCACCCGGCGACGGTCGCTGGAGATCGACTGGGACGAGTTCACCGAGGACGAGGAGGCGGGCGTGGACGAGGCGGCGGGGCCGGCCGGTCCGCCGCCGCACGCCCAGGGCGCGTACTGACGCCCGGCCCGCCGGGGCGGGACCGCGCGAACCCGCCCCGGCGAACCGGGCGTCTCAGTGCACCGAGTTGAACGGCGGCGCCTCTCCCGCCTCCCCGATCAACTCCCAGAAGCGGTCGACCAACTGCCGCAGGTACGCCGACCGTTCGGCCGCGATCTCCTTCAGCCGGGCGTCGGCGTTCCGTGCCACCACGTGCCCCATGTACCGCTCGGAGAACTCCGCGAACTCCCCGTGCATGGTGCGCAGCGCGTCACCCACCCGCGTCCGGTTCAACGTGGTGATCTCGGTGATCGGCCCGACGTGCGACTTCCAGCGGCCGTCGAGGGCCGCCCGCAGGTGCCCGGCCAACTCCTCGACCCGCCCCATCACGCCGATGAGTTTGCGCAGCGACAGCCCCAGCGCCTCCACCAGTGCCTTGGTCTGCCGGTAGTCGCCGTGCCACTGGTTGGCGGCCTCCGCCGTCCGGTACGCGTCCGGGGTCATCCCGACCAACTGCGCCAGCCGTTCCGGGCCGAGCTGCCGGGCCATCCGGTGCTCGGCCAACGACCGCGGCTCCACGCCCATCAGCACGGTCGGCGGGCACCACAACACGTCGGCCAGGGCGAACAGCTGCGGTTCGGTGGGCACCAAGGAGCCGTACTCCCAGGCCTCGATCGCTTCGGGGCGCACCGGTGCGCCGCACGCCGTCATGGATTGGGCGACCTGACTCGTCGTCAGGCCCACCCGGGCCCGCGCGGATCGGGCCTGAGCGGGAGAGAACGGAACGCTGTTCACGTACGCGACACCTCGCTGCACCCGGCCTTCAGGGGGTGCTGGGGGGAGGGGAGGAAAGGAGCAGACATGGAGGAACGTCCAGGGGCGGGAAGATTAACAGATCGGCCAGAGGTACGAACCTCCAGTTCAGAACTGACGTACCGGGTATAGCCGGTGGACCGGTATCTACCGGGCGGTAGCGGGTGTGGGGACCGCCACGACGACCGGACGTAATGCAGGTGTTACGTGGATGAAGGTGTGGTGTCACAGTGATCGCCGAGGCTGGCGAGTGCCGATGGGCCTTGCCCGGCAGAGCCGCTCGGTGTACACCTGACATCCGGTCCTCCCCCCACGATCCGATCAGGATGGGACCCTTCCTATGCGATACACGCTCGACCGCCCCCGTGCGGTTCGGTGCTTGCAGCAGTTCGTCGTGCCGGCCGTGACCGTCGAGGTCGCGCGCCACCGCGCCGCCGTCCGTTCCGTCGAGAGAAGACGCACCCCGGCGCGCCCGCACTTCTCGCTGTCATGCCTCTGACAATCAGCGCGCGCGTCCGCGGCGCCCACCAGGTGACCGCCGTCTGACGCCTCCCTGAACGTCACCGTCCACGCATCGCGCGCACCACGGAGCCGCCGGCACCCCACGAGCCGGCGCGCCGGCATCCCCACACGCCGCCGCAGCAGGGCGGTTGCTCCGCCCTGCCCGCGCGCGGCCACCGGCCCTGAGGACCGTCGACCACCGGTCCCCGCGGCGCCGCCGCCGGCCTCCGCGTGCCCCGTAGCCAGAAAGGACAACCGCAGGTGCTCACTTCGCACCACGCACCCTCCCAGGGCTCACCCACGGCCCTGCTCGGCGGAACGGACCCGTCCACCCCCGGCACCCACCCCGCCGGCCACGTCCTCGTCGTCGGTACCCCCGGCCCACGCCTGGAACGCCTCACCCACACCCTGCGCACCACCGGCCACGACGTCAGCCACGCCCCGCCCGGCGAGGCCGGCCCCCGAGTCCGCCAAGCACCCCCGGACGCCGTCGTCGCTCTCGACGAACCCGGCACCCGCGACGCCGGAGCCGCCCTCATCCGCGAGGTCCGCACCGTCCCCGCCGGCCGGGCCCTGCCGCTCCTGGTGGTCACCGACACCTCCGGCCCCGCCGGCGTCGCCCGGTTACTGCGCCAGGGCGCCGACGACTGCATACCCGAGGCCTCCGATCCGGACGAACTCTCCGCCCGCATCGAGGCCAAGCTCCGCCGCGTGCCGGTCCCCGTCGAGCACCTGCTGCGCGACCCGCGCACCGGCCTCTACTCCCGCCCGCACTTCCTCGACGAGGCGGAACGCGAACTCAAGCGCCCCGACGCCGCCCGGCACGGCGGCGTCCTCGCCGTCATCGGCGTCGCCGAACTCGGCGCCCTGGAGGAGCGGCTCGGACCCCGGGTCCGCCGCGAGGTCGCCGAGCGGCTGGCCGGCGTCGCCGAACAGCTCGGCGGCGTCTGCGACCGGCTCGGCCGCGACGACGACGGCCACCTGCTGATGCTGCTCCCCGGCATCGACGAGGAGACCGCGCTGCGCGGCCTGGCGGACTTCGCGACGGCCGCCGCCGGCACCCGCTTCGTCGTCGCCGACGAGAACGTCCGCCTCACCCCGGCCGTCGGCTGGCTCCCGCTCACCGGGTGCACCGACGCCGCCGAAGCCGTCGACCAGGCCCGCGATGCGGCCCGTGAGGCGCTGCGCCACCGCGACCTGCGCCCCGTCCGCTACGCCTCCTGGATGCGCGAGGCCCCGCACCGCCACCGGCGTCCCCCCGTGCGGGCCCTGATCCGCCCGGCGCTCCTGGCCCTCTCCCCGGTGCTGGCCCTGCTCCTGGGCGTCGGTGTGCCGTTCGCCCTCTACCGGCAGGCGTACCTGGCCGGTTGGGACCTCGGCTCCGGCATGTACTGGGCGGTGGTCGCCGGACTGGTGCTCTCCGCGCTGCTGATCGTCCTGGAGTGCCTCTACGCGCTGGACGCACCGGCCCGGCCGGCCGGCCCCGGCGCCCCCTATCCGCCGGCCAGCGCCGTGATCGCCGCGTACCTCCCCAACGAGGCCGCCACCATCGTCGACACCGTCGAGTCGTTCCTGCGCCAGGACTACCCCGGCGAGTTGGAGATCGTCCTCGCCTACAACACCCCGCACCCGCTGCCCGTCGAGGACACCCTCCGCGAGATCGCCGCCCGCGACTCCCGGCTGGTCCTGCTGCCGGTCGCCGGCTCCACCTCCAAGGCGCAGAACGTCAACGCGGCCGTCACCCGGGTCCGCGGCGAGTTCGTCGGCATCTTCGACGCCGACCACCACCCCGCGCAGCACGCCTTCCGCGACGCCTGGCACTGGCTCTCCCACGGCTACGACGTCGTCCAGGGCCACTGCGTGGTCCGCAACGGCGACAGCTCCCGGGTCGCCCGGCTCGTCGCCGTCGAGTTCGAGGCGATCTACGCGGTCAGCCATCCCGGTCGCACCCGGCTGCACGGCTTCGGCGTCTTCGGCGGCTCCAACGGCTTCTGGCGCACCGACCTGCTCGCCCGCACCCGGATGCACGGCTCCATGCTCACCGAGGACATCGACTCCACGATGCGCTCCCTGACCAGGGGCGCCCGGATCGCCGTCGACCGCACCCTGATCTCCCGGGAGCTGGCGCCCACCACCCTGGCCGCCCTGTGGAACCAGCGCTCCCGCTGGTCCCAGGGCTGGCTCCAGGTCTCCCTCAAGCACCTCTGGCGCGGCCTGCGTTCCCCAGCTCTGACGGTACGTCAGAAATTCGGTCTGCTGGTCCTGTTGGGCTGGCGCGAGATCCAGCCGTGGCTCACCCTCCAGATCCTCCCGATCCTGCTCTACGCCATGTGGAAGGCCGGCGGCCCCGCGCACCTGGACTGGGCGGTGCCGGTCTGCGTGCTCGCCCTGCTGCTCACCCTCGCCGCCGGCCCCGTGCAGGCCCTCTTCGCCTGGCGGCTGGCCGTTCCCGAACTCCGCGCCCGCCGCGGCTGGTTCTGGTCCTACCTCCTGGTGTCGACCGTCTTCTACAGCCACTTCAAGAACATGGTCGCCCGCCAGGCCCACCTCAAGGAGGCGCTCGGCGACCGGCAGTGGCGGGTCACCCCGCGCGCCCAGGCGACCACCGCGGCCCGGGCGGTGGCCCGCCGATGACCACCGCCACCGCGCCGCCCGCCCCGCCGCGCACCCCCGGGAGCACCCCGCGCCGCCGCCCCGCCGGCGACATCGACGGCTTCCGCGGACTGGCCGCGCTCAGCACCGTCGCCTTCCACGTCTGGCAGCAGTACACCGCCTACGACGCCCGCGGCAGCCACTCCCCGGTCGCCAACCCCGCGCTCGACGCCGTCCTGTCGCTGGAGGTCATCGACCTCTTCTTCGTCCTGTCGGCGTTCCTGCTCACCCACTCCTACGCCCGCGCGGCGCTCGACGGCGGCTCCACCCGCCCCGCCCGCGCCTTCCTCTTCCGGCGCGCCATCCGCATCCTGCCGCTGTACGTGCTGGCCGTCCTGGTGGTCTGGGCCACCCGCAACCCCACCCTCCCCGGCGACTGGCAGGACCTGCTGGAGCACCTCACCTTCACGCACGTCTTCGACCAGGACCGGATCTTCTACACCCTCGGCCCCACCTGGTCGCTCTCCCTGGAGGTGCTCTTCTACTTCGTCCTGGTCGGCCTCGGCCCGCTCGCCGTCCGGGCCTGCCGGCGACTGCGCCACCGGGCCGCCCGGATCGCGCTCTGCGCGGGCGGCTGCCTGGCCCTCTACGCCGCGCCGCTGGTCTGGATCACCGTCGCGCACTACGTCCTCGGCATCCCGCACACCGACTGGGTCGCCTACTTCGGCCCGCAGGCCCGCTTCGGCGGATTCGCGGCCGGCATGGGCCTGGCGGTGGTGCTGGCCGCGCTCGGCGACCGGGCCCGCCTGGCCCCACCCGCCGCACTGCTCCTCACCGGCCTGGCGCTGGCCGGACTCTTCTGCCTCTCGCTCCAGTCGGACGCGGAGGGCTTCACCTTCACCTACTACCACCCGATCGCCGCCGCCCTGTGGGCGCTGCTGCTCTTCGGCACCCTGCACATCCGCCGACGCACCTTCTGGAACCGGTTCCTGACGGCCCGTTGGCTCACGCCGGTGGGGCTGATCAGCTACAGCCTGTTCATCTGGCACGAACCGGTGATGCTCCTGCTCCACAACGCCGGGCTGCTGCCCACCGGCCCGTCCGGCTTCCCCTGGGCCCTGCTGATCGTCTTCCTCGCCGCCCTGCCGGCGGCCGCCGCCAGCTACTGGCTGATCGAGTACCCGGCGAGTTTGCTCGGCCGCCTCAAGGACGGGCACGGCCGCCCCCGGGACTTCTACCCGGAACCCGCCCTCCGCTGACCGCGCCAGGCAGCAGAACCGGGCCCGTAGGTGGGGCCGTCGCCTCGCGCGGCGGCCCCACCGCCGTTCCCGGGCCCGCCCCGCCGTCGCCCGTCAGCCCCGCCCGTCGGCATGTTCGGGCCGGTCCGCGAAGAGCGTGCCCAGGCGGTACTCCAGCGCCCGCCGCGCCTGCGCCAACGTCCGCTGGCCGTGCAGCACGTCGCCGCCCAGTCCCACCGCGGCCGCCACCAGCAGGTCGGCCTCCAGGCGGACGTCGAGCCCGGGCGCGGTGCGTCCGGCGTCCCGGGCCGTGGTGAGGATGCCCGCGACCAGCTCCTCCAACGGGTGGTCCCCGGGCAGGAACACCCGAGCCAGCGCCGGATCGGTCAGGCTGCGCGCGTAGTACGCCGCGAACACCCGCAGGGCCGCGGCCCGTTGGGCGTCCAACGGCAGGAACTCGTCCAGCACGGACCGCAGCAGCCCCCGCGGATCGGCCGGGTCGAACCGGATCCGGGTGCGCGCGATCCGCTCGTTCTCCTCGTGCAGCCGCCGCAGCGCGTCCACCAACAGCCGGTGCTTGTCCGCGAAGTGGTACTGCACCGCCCGCACCGAGACCCCGGCCCGGGCCGCGACCTCGCGCATGCTCGCCGCGTGCAACCCGTGCTCCGCCGCGATCCACCACACCGCCTCGATGATCCGCCGCCGCTTGTCCGCCGCCGCGCCGCCGGCCGCGGCCGCCGTCCGCTCCGGGCCGCCGGCGGGCGTCGGCACCGGCGGGTGCCGGCGCCGCCGGTACGCCCGGGCCTGGCAGCTGCGCGAGCAGTAGACCGCGGGCCGGCCCCGCCCGGACGGTGCCAGCGCCGCCCCGCACACCCGGCACGACGGCCCCGTTTCCGCACGCCCCGACCCCATCCGGCACCTCGCAAATACTGTGACGAAAAGCGAATTCAAGCACGCTCAGGCCTCTTTCGAGGTCCTGGGCGCTGATACGTTCGTAACGTCGCAGGGTGACGTTATCCGACGGGCCGGCCGGCGCCGCTGACGCCCCCGCCCGGCCCTTGCCGCCCTCCGACCTCCTGCCCTTCTCTCCTTCCGACCCGTTTCGAGGTGTGCGATGAAGTACGACGTCCTCCAGGTCACCGGCATGGTGCTGGTGGGGATCGCCGGCCAGGGCGCCATCCGGCTGCTCGTCGACCACGGCAACACCGGCCTGCTGGGGTGGCTCGGCGGCGGCTTCCCGGTCCTGCTCACCGGCTACCTCGCCGCCGTCGCCGCCGGAGTGCTGCTCGCCGGCTGGTCGCACACCCGGGCCAAAGCGCTCGGCCGCCGGAAGTGATCCGGCGGCCGAGGGCGGGGCGGGGTGGCGGGCGGCGTCAGCCCACGTGGACCCGCGGTCGGCGCCGCAGGTCCGGCTCCGCACGGCGCAGCACCTCGCGGGTGACCGGCGCCACCTCGCCGTCACCGAACACCAGGAACCGCAGCAGGTGGCTCAGCGGATGGCCCTCGGTCCAGTTGAAGTAGATGTGCGGCACCTGCCCGGTCCGCTCCCGCAGCCGCATCAACACCGCCGCGATGGTGTTCGGCACGCCCGCCCCGTGCACCCGCAGGATCCGCGTGCCGTACGCCTCCACGCCGTGCACGTGCAGCTCCGCGGTGAAGTCCGACGAGTCCTCGACCAGCACCTCCAGGAACAACACCGGTCCCCGGTCGGGGATGTGGGTCTCCTCGCGCTGGCTGTACTCCTTCTCCCGGTAGTCGGCCGCGTTCCGCTCGTCGGGCTCGTTGGCGATCACCCGCAGCGGCCCGGCGGCCAGCGCCTCCTCGATCAACCGCTCCGCGGTGTCGTCGAACACCACGTCCGCGGCGCGCAGTTCGAAGGCGCGGTGCACCCGCGAGGCGAACGACGTCAGCAGGATGCCGAGGATGAACAGCAGCGCGATCTTCAGGCCGTCCGGCCGCTCGATGACGTTGGTGACGAGCGTGTAGCCGAAGACCAGGGTGATCGCGCCGAACCCGATCGCGGCGCCCCGGTGCCCGCGGTGTCGGGCGGCGACGGTCGAGGCGAACGAGGCGGAGAGCATCAGCACCAGCACGCCGGTCGCGTAGGCGCCGCTCTGCTCGTCGACGCTGGCGTCGAAGACGCACGTGATCCCGAACGCGATGGCCAGGAAGATCAGCACCAGCGGGCGCACCGCCCGGGTCCACTCCGGGGCCATGCCGTAGCGCGGCAGGTAGCGCGGCACGAGGTTGAGCAGCCCCGCCATCGCCGACGCGCCGGCGAACCACAGGATCGCGATGGTCGAGACGTCGTAGACGGTGCCGAACGCCTCACCGAGGTGCTGGTGCGCCAGGTACGCCAGCGCCCGCCCGTTGGCCGCACCGCCGGGCGCGAACTCCTTCTGCGGGATCAGGATGGTGGTGGCCAGGCTCGACAGCAGCAGGAAGCCGCTCATGATGAGCGCCGCGGTGGTCAGCAGCCGGCGGGTGTCCCGGATCCGGCCGGCCGGCTTGGCCGGGTCGTCGGTGGCGTCGCCGCGCACCTGCGGCATCACGGCCACGCCGGTCTCGAAACCCGACATGCCGAGCGCCAGCTTCGGGAAGACCAGCAGGGCGACCCCGACGATCGCCAGCGGTGAGGAGTGCTGCGCGGTCATCGCGTCCCACCAGTTGCCGATCGCCACCGGGTGGGACAGCACCTGCCAGGCCGAGGTGGCCAGCACGACGACGTTGAGGACCAGGTAGACGCCGACCAGCACCACGGCTATCCCGATCGCCTCCCGGAAGCCCTTGAGGAAGACCGCCCCCAGGGCGGCGAGCAGCAGCAGCGTGATCCAGAGGTTCGCGCCGTGCAGCGCGGCCGGGGCGAAGGGATTCTCCACGACGTGCGCCGAGGCGTCCGCCGCCGACAGCGTCATCGTGATGACGAAGTCCGTGGCCGCGAACCCCAACAGCACCAGCACCAGCACCTTCCCGGCCCACCAGGGCAGCAGCCGTTCCAGCATGGCGATCGAACCCTCGCCCTGCGGGCTCTCCTTGGCCACCCGCCGGTAGACCGGCAGCGCGCCCAGCAGGGTCAGCGCGATCAGCACCAGGGTGGCGAACGGCGACAGCAGCCCGGCCGCCAGCGCGGCGATGCCCGGCTGGTAGCCCAGCGTCGAGAAGTAGTCGACACCCGTCAGGCACATCACCCGCCACCAGGAGTGGCCCTTGTGCTCGGCGGGTGGCGTGCCGTGCGGCCCGGGGTGGCGGGCGCTCTGCTCGCTGAGTCCGTCCAGCAGCCAGGACCGCCACCGGGGTGGGCTGGCGGCGGGCGGCGGAGTGGGGTCCACCTGGGTACTGGTCATGCGGCCACGTCCTGCCGATCGTCATTCGTCCGCCGGCCGCCGTAACGGGGCGGTCGACGGGGTGATGGGGTGGATGGGATTGCGGGGGGAGAGGGGAGAGAAGGGGCGGGTCGAGGCGGAGTGCCGGGCGAGGGTGGTGACCCGTGGAGGGGCAGGCCGGCGCACCGGACCATCTGCCGCGTTAAGGGGTGATTCCGCCCAACTTGCCGTCTTTCACCGTTCGTCGCCTGCGCCCCACGGGGCGGTGCCCGGAACCGCCGGGCAACGAGGAGCGAGTATGCAACACGCTCCCGCGCCCGAGCGCCCCAGGGGCGCGTCCGGGACCATCCGGCGTCCCTCCCCCCGGCGTCAGGGACGCGTCAGAAAATCCGCACCCGCCGTACGCACGGCGTTAAGTTCCCCGCCGATCCGTGCTCCCGCGCCGGGGTCCGCGCACGCTGACACGAGGCCCCGGCCACGTGCCCCGCTGCCCGTCCCGCCCCTGCCCCCTTCCCCGGGGCAGGCCCCAGGAGGTGTTCCCATGGCCGCCCTCCACCACCCGCTCCCCGCGCACCCGCCGCCCGCCCCGCGCACCCGGCGCCCGGCGGCCGAGGTGCGGTCGGCACCCGTCACGCGGGCCGGCGGGTCGGTGCCGACGGCCGACGCGCTCGGCCGCGATCTGGCGTTGCCGGTGGGCACGGCGCTCACCGCGCTCGTGGTGACCGCCCTGCTGGTGACCGGCCAGGCCGGTCACCGCTGGCTCTCGCTCGCCGCGTTCGCGCTGCTGACCGTCGGCATCGCCGCCGCGGCCCGGCCCCGCCTGGTGCCCGCCGTGGTCCTGGTCTCGTGGCTGTTCTTCGACGGGTTCGTGGTGCACCAGCACGCCGAACTGGGCTGGCAGCAGGCCGACCGGACCAGCCTGTGGGTCCTCGCGGCGGCCGGGCTGGCCGGCGGGGTGTGCGCGGCGGTCGGGCGCGGCCGCCGGGCGGCGCGGGCGGCCCGCGGTGGTGGCGCCGGCATCGAGTGACGTCCCGTCGCCCGGCGGCGGACCGCGGGGCGACACGGCCGGGCGACGTGCGGCGGGTGCGGAACGGCTCAGTGCCCCCGGTGGCAGCGGTGCCCGCGGTGACAGGGGTGGCCGCCGTGGCCGCGGTGGGCCCGTGTGCCGCAGGGGGCGCACAGGAACCCGAGGCCGATGCCCAGCAGCCAGGTGTCCTTGGCCAGCGGCAGGCCGCCCTGGGTGGGGCGGAGGCTGCCGGGCCGGCGCAGGCCGGGCAGCCGCAGGTAGAGACCGACCAGCCCGCCGGCGAAACCGGTCAGCGCGACGCCCGCCAGCCGGGTCGGGACGAACGGGGCGAGCAGTGCCCCGCCGACCGCGATCTCCGAGGCCGCCAGCAGCCGGGTGAACCGCTCCGGCGGCAGCTTCGCCAGGAACGGGTACGCGGCGGACGCCATGCCGTGCACCGCTTCGGCGCCCTCCCGGTCGGACTTCCACATCGTGAGCCCGGCGTTCAGGATGAAGGCGCCGCTGGCCAGGCGGGGGGCGACGTCGCGGGGTTCGGGCAGCTGCATCATGGGGGCCTCCAGAGGGCAGACGCGGCCGGAGTGGCAGAGCCGTTCCGAGCCGTCGGATCCGGGCCGGAGCAAGCGGGGGAGCGGGAGCCGCCGGTCGGCGGCGGTCCGGTCGGTGGGGCCTCGGCGGGCCGCGGGCGCGTGCGCGCGTACGGGGTGGGCCCTCGGGCGGTCGTGCCGACGACCCGTGCGACGGCCCTCCGAACGAGGTTAGCGAGGGGCGGCGGGGGCTGCATCCGGTGCGCGGGCGGCCCGTGGGGGCACCGCGCGGCTCACAGGGCCGACTCGTCCCACTGGTCGAGGAGGCTGTCGATGCCGCCGTCCTCGGGGCCGTTCGACGGCCGCATCCCGTCGAGGACCTGCTCGGTCCAGATGACCTTGCCGCTGGGCGTGTAGCGCGTCCCCCAGCGCTGCGCGAACTGGGCGACGAGGAACAGTCCGCGCCCGCCCTCGTCGGTGGTGGTGGCCCGCCGCAGGTGCGGGGAGGCGCTGGTGCCGTCGGAGACCTCGCAGATCAGGGCGCGGTCGTACAGCAGGCGGACCCGGATGGGCTGGGCGCCGTAGCGGATCGCGTTGGTGATCAGTTCGCTGAGGATCAGCTCCGTGGTGAAGCCGATCTCGTCCAGTCCCCAGGACTCCAGGGTGCGCATGCAGGCGGCGCGGACCGGGCCGACGGCGGCCGGGTCGGAGGGGACCTCCCATTCGGCGATCCGGTCCGCGGAGAGCAGTCGGGTGCGGGCCACGAGCAGCGCGATGTCGTCGCTGGGGTGCGCCGGCAGCATGGCGTCCAGGACGGCCGTGCAGGTCTGCTCGGGCGAGCCGTCCGGGGTGCCGGCGAGGGTGGTGCGCAGCAGTTCCAGGCCGGTGTCGATGTCGCGTTCGCGGTCCTCGATGAGCCCGTCGGTGTAGAGGACGAGCCGGGACCCCTCGGGCAGGGTCACCTCGACGGTCTCCACCGGCATCCCGCCGCCCAGGCCCAGCGGCGGGGCGACCGGCACGTCGGGGAAGGAGACCGTTCCGTCGGGGCGGACCAGGGCCGGTCCTGGATGGCCCGCGCGGGCCAGCGTGACGCGGCCGGCGACCGGGTCGTAGATGGCGTAGAGGCAGGTGGCGCCGGTGATGCCGGCGGTGCCGTCGCCGACCAGGGACTCGTCCGCCAGCGGCGGGGCGTCCGGATCCCGCGGTCCGCCGGCGCCCGGGGCGGACGTTCCGGCAGCCGCGGCGTCCGACGGGCGCGGACGGTCCCCCGGCACCGCAGGCTCCCCGTCGGGGCCCATGCCGTCGGTGCGGGCCTCGTCGGTGTCGATGTGGCTGACGAGTTCGTCCAGGTGCCCCAGGAGTTCGTCGGGCGGCAGGTCCAGGGCGGAGAAGTTGAGGACCGCGGTGCGCAGCCGGCCCATGGTGGCGGCGGCGTGCAGGCCGTGGCCGACGACGTCGCCGACGACCAGGGCGACCCGGGCGCCGGGCAGCGGGATGAGGTCGAACCAGTCGCCGCCGACCCCGGCCTGCGCGGGCAGGTAGCGGTGGGCGACCTCCAGCGCCGACTGCCGGGGCAGCGCCCGCGGCAGGAGGCTGCGTTGGAGGGTGATGGTGGTGGCGTGCTCGCGGGTGTAGCGGCGGGCGTTGTCGATGGAGATCGCGGCGCGGGCGGCCAGCTCCTCGGCGAACGACAGGTCCTCCGCGCCGAACACCTCGGAGTTCCCGGCCCGCCAGAAGTTGGCCAGGCCCAGCACCACGCCCCGGGCCCGCAACGGCACCGCGATCAGCGAACGGATGCCGTTGTCCAGGATCCGCTGGGTGTCGACCGGGTCCTGGTCCCGCCACGCCCGCTCGGCGCGCAGGTCGGGGACGAGGACCGGGCGGGCGTCGGCGAGGCCCGCGGTGATCGGGCTGCCGGGGACGAACCGGATGTGTTCGCCGACGCGGTAGGCGGCCGAGTCCTCCGGGACGCCGCGGACCGCCAGCCGGCGCATCGGGGCGTGTTCGCCGGTCGGTTCGTCGCCGCGCAGCACCGGCTCCAGCAGTTCGACGGAGACCACGTCGGCGAACCGGGGGACGGCGACCGCGGCGAGTTCCTCCGCCGTGCGGGTCACGTCCAGCGTGCTGCCGATCCGCATCCCGGCGTCGTAGAGCAGCTTCAGCCGTCGCTGGGCGACCTCGGCCTTGCCGGTCAGCGCTTGGAGTTCGGTGGTGTCCCGCAGGGTGACCGCGGTGCCCGCGGGGCCGCCGTAGGGGGCGGTGGGGCGGATGTTCACCGCCAGCAGCCGGTCGCCGGCGGGGTGCACCTCGTCGGTCGCCGCCCGGCCGGAGGCCAGCAGGTCGGCGGTGCCCGGCTCCAGGCCCAGTTCGGTGACCCGGCGGTGCTCGGCGTCGGCGGGCAGGTCGAGGAGCCGGCGGGCCTCGTCGTTGGCGAGCAGCAGCCGTCCGTCGCTGCCGATGATGAGCACCCCCTCGCGCACGGCGTGCAGCACGGCGTCGTGGTGGTCGTACATCCGGGTCATCTCGGCCGGGTCCAGGCCGTGGGTCTGCCGGCGCAGTCGGCGGCTCACCAGGGCCACCCCGCCGATCCCGATGACCAGTGCGCCGGCCGCGCTGCCGATCAGCAACGGGAGCCGCTGCAGCGCCCACTCGTTGGTCCGCTGCACCTTGATGCCGGCCGCGACGAGTCCGACGACCCGGCCGTCGGCGGCCTTGACCGGCACCGTGGTGTCCACGGCGCGGCCGAAGGCCGAGTGGGAGGTGGAGGTGACCTTCCGGCCGGCGAGCGCGGGTCCGTAGCCGCCGGGGACCTGCTTGCCGATCAGGTGCGGGTTGGGGTGGGTCCAGCGGATCCCGGACGGGCTGAACGCGACGAGGTAGTCGAGCCCGGCCTCCCTGCGGGCGTCCTCGGCGCGGGGCTGGAGCCGGGCGGTGGGGTCGGCGGACTGCATGGCGGCGGCCGTCCCGGGCGCGTGCGCGAAGGCCGTCGCGGCGACCGAGGAGCGCTGTTTGGCCTCCTCCAGGCTCGCCTGCTGGGCCTGGAGGGCGAGCGCCACCCCGGCTGCCACGACCAGCAGCACCACCAGGGCGAGCTGTAGCACGAGCACCTGGCCCGCGACGCTGTGCACGCTCAGCACCGAGCGAAGACGGCGTCCCCCCTCACGCCTGGAAGATCTCTTTCGCCCGAAATTTTCCATCACGCGCCATATTTAGCATTGTGTGCCCCCCGGTAGCGATCAGCTGCGCCGGCGTCATAAGTGTTCCTTTCGGAATAACAAAGCGGCTTTATGAGGGCAAATTTGGTCGGATGTGGAAGGCGACGGGGCGTTGCGCCGGGGTGTGCGGGCGCCCGCCGACGCCCCTTCGGGCAGCGATTCCACGGGGCGTAGCGACGGAGCGACACAAGGTAGTCGCACGGGTGTCCGGGAGTTGGCACAGCGGGCACCGACCGATTCCGGCCGGCGGCCCGCCAACGGGCCGTTGCGGCCCGCCGATTCCCGGCCCGACGATCCCGGGGTCCCGCACGCCGCCCGCCCCGTGCCGGCCGACCGGCGTGCCCTCGGTCCCGCAAGGAGGTCCCCGTGAACGACCGGATGACGCTCGCCCCGGACGCCGCACGCCAGCTCGCGACCACCACCAAGACCGCTCCCCAGATGCGCGGCATCACCCCGCGCTACCTGCTGCGCGCGCTGCCGTGGGTGGACGTCGAGTCCGGCGTCTTCCGCGTCAACCGCCGCCGCACCTACGTCCTCGGCGACGACCGCCTCGCCACCTACCAGGACGGCGACGCCCACCGCGTCATACCCGGCGACCTGCGCGAACTGCCGTACCTGCGGGACGCGGACGACGCGCTGCTGACCGAACTCGCCGGCGCCTTCGCGCAGGTGTCCTTCGACACCGGCCAGGTCCTCGCCGAGGGCGGCGCGGTCTCGGACCGGCTGCTCGTCATCGTCCAGGGCCGCGCCGAGAAGCGGGCCCGCGGCCGGTACGGGGAGGACGCGCTCCTCGAAGTCGTCGGCGACGGCCAGTTCTTCGACCTCGACTCCTGGACCCGCGCCGAACCGACGCCCTACCAGGTCACCGCCGTCACCCCCGGCACCGCGCTCTGTCTGGACCGCGCCGCCCTGGCCCGGGTCGTCGACCGCGACCCGTCGCTGCGCGCCGGCCTCGACGCCTACCTGGCGGCCGACGGGGTGCTGCCGGGCAGCGAGGTGCCCGTCGACCTCAGCTCCGGACACGTCGGCGAACCCGACCTGCCGGCGACCTTCGTCGACTACGAGGACGCGCCCCGCGAGTACCACATGAACCTCGCCCAGACCGTGCTGCGCGTCCATACCCGGGTCTCCGACCTCTACAACGGCCCCATCGACCAGACCCGCGCCCAGGCCAACCTCACCGCGCACGCGCTCCGCGAACGCCAGGAGGACGTGCTCCTCAACCACCCCGAGCACGGCCTCTTCCGCAACGTCGCCCCCGGCCAGCGCGTGCAGGCCAGGACCGGCGCCCCCACCCCCGACGACCTCGACGAACTGCTCACCCGGGTCTGGAAGCAGCCCTCCTACTTCCTCGCGCACCCCCGCACCATCGCCGCGTTCGGCCGGGAGTGCACCCGGCGGGGCGTGCCCCCGGTCATCGACACCGGCTTCGGCAGCCCGCTGCTGACCTGGCGCGGCGTGCCGCTGCTCCCCTCCGACAAGGTGCGGTTCACCGGCGGGGCGGACACCGGCACCACCGAGATCCTGCTGATGCGGATGGGCGAGGCCGAGCAGGGCGTGGTCGGACTGCGCCCGGCGAGTGTCGCCGACGAGATCGAACCGGGCCTGGCCATGCGGAACATGGGCGTCGACACGAAGGGCATCACCTCGTACCTGATGACCGCGTACTTCAACGCCGCGGTCCTCGTCGAGGACGCCCTCGCCGTCCTCCAGAACGTCGAGGTGTCCCGTTACCATGACTACTCCTGACGCCCCGGGATCCCTGCCGGCCGCGCCGGCCGCGCCGGGAATCCCCAGTGCCGCGGCCACGCCGCCGACGGCCGCACCCACCGCCACGGCCCCGTCCACACCCGACCCGACGGGCCGTCGGCTCACCCAACCGGCCGCCTTCACACCGGAGTTGGCGCGCCGCGACGTCCCGATCCTGCACCGGACCGTCAACGGCAAACCGCTGGTCTGGCTCGACAACGGGGCCACCACCCAGAAGCCCCGCCAGGTCATCGAGGCGGTCTCCGGCTTCTACGGCGCCGGCAACTCCAACATCCACCGCGGCGCGCACACCATGGCCCGCGAGGCCACCGAGGCGTACGAGGGGGGCCGGGCCGCGGTCGCCCGGTTCCTGGGCGCCGCGTCCCCGGACGAGATCGTCTTCACCCGCGGCACCACCGAGGCGATCAACCTCGTGGCCCAGAGCTGGGGTCGGGCCCACCTCGGCCCCGGCGACGACGTCCTCGTCCCGGAGTTGGAGCACCACTCCAACATCGTCCCCTGGCAGATGGTCGCCAAGGAGACCCGGGCCCGGGTGGTGCCCGTCCCGCTCCGGCCCGACGGGCAGATCGACCTCGACGCCTACGCCGACCGGCTCTCCATGCGGACCCGGCTGGTCGCGCTCAGCCAGGCGTCGAACGTCCTCGGCACCGTCCCGCCGGTCAAGGAGATGACCGCGCTGGCCCACCGCTACCGGGCCAAGGTGCTGGTCGACGGCGCCCAGGCGGTGGCCCACTTCCCGGTCGACGTGCGCGATCTCGACGCCGACTTCTACGTCTTCTCCGGCCACAAGCTGTTCGCCCCCACGGGCATCGGCGCCCTGTACGCCAAGCCGGAGGTCCTCGAAGCGATGGCCCCGTGGCAGGGCGGCGGCAACATGATCGAGTCCGTCTCCTTCGACCGCACCGTCTACGCACCCGTCCCGCACCGCCTGGAGGCCGGCACCGGGCACATCGCCGGCGTGGTCGGCCTGCTCGCCGCCATCAACTGGCTGAGCGGCTTCGACCGGGACGCCGTCGCCGCCTACGAGACCGACCTGCTCGCCTACGCCCAGCAGGCGTTGGCCACGGTCCCCGGACTGGACCTGATCGGCTCCGCCGCCGACCGGATCGCGGTGCTGACCTTCACCCTGGCCGGCCACGACCCGGCCCGGATCGCCGACTGGCTCGACCGGGACGGCATCGCCGTCCGCGCCGGCCACCACTGCGCCCAGCCGGCCCTCGCCCACTACGGACTGACGAGCGCCGCCCGCGCCTCGCTCGCCCTCTACAACACCCCCGAGGAGGTGGACCAGCTGGTCGCCTCGCTGCAACGGCTCCAACGCTCCGCCTGACGCCGCCGGCACGTCCGCTTCGGCCGACGTGCCGCCGCGCCCGTGGTGTGTAGGGTGAGTGGCGGCGAAGGGGAGTAGCCCCGCGAACCGGTCGTCGACACACTGGAGCCGCAGCCGGCTCCCGGTGGCCGGGCCCACGCAGTGACTGCGCGGGCGGGCGAGACCTTCGGCCCCATGTCGACGACTTCGAACGCGTCGGCGGGGTCGAAGTCGTGCCGCCGCTCCCACGCCGGTCGTCGTCGAGGCCCGCCGGAGCGGAAAGGCTGACGATCAGCGTGCTGCATTTCGTGCTGCTCATCGCGTGCGCGGTGGCGATCTACCTCTCCTGCGAGTGGTTCGTCAACGCCGTGGAATGGCTGGGGGAACGGCTCAACGTGGGCCGGATGGCCGTGGGCACCATCCTGGCCGCCTTCGGCACCGCCCTGCCCGAGTCCGTGGTGACCCTGGTCGCGGTGACCACCGGCGCCACCCCCGAGGCCAAGGACATCGGCGTCGGCGCCGCGATGGGCGGCCCGCTGGCGCTGGCCACCGTCGCCTACGGCGTGACCGGCACCATGCTGCTGCTCCGGCGGCGCAAGCTCCGCGCCGCCGCAGAGACGGGTGCGCCCGCCGCCAAGCCGGACCGGCCGGCCACCGCGGGGCGGCCGGAGCAGGCGCTGGGCTCGGAGCGGGAACTGCGCCGGCTGGCCAAGGACCAGAGCTGGTTCCTGCCGGTGTTCGTCGTCAAGGTCGCGCTCGGCCTGGTCGCCTTCGCCTTCAAGCCGGTGCTCGGCCTCGCGTTCTTCGCGGTGTACGCGGTGTACTTCTGGCGCGAGATCCGCGGCGACCACGAGGAGGACGCGGACGGCGTCGCGTTGGAGCCGCTGAAGTTCCAGCCCAAGGCGGCGTCCCCGGCGACCTGGGCCGTGGTCGCCCAGACCCTGGCGACCCTCGCGGTGATCTTCTTCGCCTCGCAGCTCTTCGTCCATCAGCTGGACGCCATCGGCCCGATGCTCGGACTCTCCGCGTCGGTCACCGCGCTGCTGCTCTCGCCGATCGCCACCGAACTTCCCGAGATCATGAACGCCGTGATCTGGGTGCGCCAGGGCAAGACCAAGCTGGCGCTGGCCAACATCTCCGGCGCCATGATGATCCAGGCCACCGTCCCCAGCGGCCTCGGCCTGCTCTTCACCCGCTGGGAGTTCGACACCGCCCTGCTGTGGTCCGGCCTGATCACCATCGCGGCGATCGGCTACCTCCTGCTGACCATGCGCGCGCACCGCCTCACCCCCGGCCGGCTGGCCGCGGCGGCCGGGTTCTACGTGGTGTTCGGACTGGGACTGATCCCGATCCTGCGGTGAGCGGCCGGCCGCTCAGCCGGCCGGGGCGTGGTGGGCCAACGCCGCGTGCGGGTCCGGCCCGCCGGCCTCCGGGGTGTGGTCCAGGTGGACGGTGGCCGCGGTCAGCCGCGGTACGCCGTGGATCAGCGCGTGTTCGGCCGCCACCGCGATCCGGTGCCCCCGGGCCACGGTGAGCTGCGGGTCGAGGACGATGTCCGCCTCGGCCCGCAGCGCGTGGCCGATCCAGCGCATCCGCACCCGCCCCACGCCGCGGACGCCGGGCACGCCCCGCAGCGCCGCCTCGCCCGCCGCCACCAGCGCCGGGTCCACCGAGTCCATCAGCCGCCGGAACACCTCCCGCGCCGCGTCCTTGAGCACCAGCAGGATCGCGACGGTGATCAGCAGGCCGACGACCGGGTCCGCGGCCCGCCAGCCCAGCGCCGAACCGCCCGCGCCCAGCAGCACCGCCAACGACGTGAAGCCGTCGGTGCGCGCGTGCAGCCCGTCCGCGACCAGCGCGGCCGAGCCGATCCGGCGGCCGGTGCGGATGCGGTAGCGGGCCACCCACTCGTTGCCGAGGAAGCCGACCAGGGCGGCGGCCGCGACCGCCCACAGGTGAGACACGTCCCGCGGGTGCAGCAGCCGGTCGACGGCCGCGTAGAGCGCGGGCACTGCGGACGCCGCGATGGTGAGCACGATGACCACCCCGGCCAGGTCCTCGGCCCGGCCGTAGCCGTAGGTGTAGCGGCGGGTGGCGGCCCGCCGGCCGAGGAGGAAGGCGATGCCGAGGGGGACCGCGGTGAGCGCGTCGGCGGCGTTGTGCAGCGCGTCGCCGAGCAGCGCCACCGAGCCGGACAGGGCGAAGACGCCGGCCTGGACCACGGTGGTCAGCCCGAGGACCGCGAGCGAGAGCCACAGCGTGCGCAGGCCCTCCCGGGAGCCCTCCAACGCCGCGTCGACCTTGTCCCGGGCCTCGTGGCTGTGGGGGGTGACGGCGTGCGCCAGTCGGTGCCGCAGCCGGGCGGCGCGGGAGCGGCCGGCGGGCCCGGTGTGCCGGTGCGCCGCGTGGTCGTGGTGGTGGCCGTCGCCGTGGGAGTGGGGCTCGGAAACCGGCAGCTGCGCGTTCACGGGCATCGCACCTTCCCGACGTCCGGGGCGCGGCTTGTGCCGGGCGCCCTCGTCCCCCCATTATGTGCGTATGAGCGCACGCATGCACCTATCAGCTGCGCACGGTGCGCAGGAGCCCGACGACGGCAGGCGGCTGGCCGTCGCCGTGGAGATCCTCGGACTCCTCGCCGACCGCACCCGACTGACCCTGCTGCGGCGGCTCGGCGCGGGCGAGGCCGACGTCACCACCCTCACCGAGGCATGCGGCGCCTCCCGCACCTCCGTCAGCCAACACCTCGCCCGCCTCCGGCTGGCCGGGCTCGTCACCACCCGCAAGGACGGCCGCCGGGCCGTCTACGCGCTGCGCCACGGCCACCTGCGCCGCCTGGTCGACGAGGCCCTCAACGCCGCCGACCACCAGATCCGCCACCTGCCGCCGCACGACTGAGCCCGGGCCCCGGCCTGGTGGGTCGTCCCGAACTCCGTTCTTCCTACGGTGAGTTCGCGCTGCCGGAGCCGTTCCCGCGGCACCCCGGCGGGCTCCCTCACTCCCAGGTCGCGGAGTCCGGATCGACGCCGTGCGCCTCGGCGTTCGCGAAGATCACGTCGCGCAGCCACCGGGTGAGGTCCGGCGCCAGGGCGTCGAAGTACTCCGCGTAGCCGGGGTCGTCGACGAACATCCGCCCGAGGCAGGCGTGCATCGCGTGGGTGCAGTCGAAGTACCGCGAGAGCAGGGCGCGGTGCCGCTCGGCGAGGGCGTTCGCCGCGTCGGAGCCCGGGGCCACGCCGGCGCGCAGCGCGGCCGCGAGGTCGGCGTTGAGCGCCTCGGTCGAGGCCGCGACCTCCTGCCAGTCCGCCGGCGTCATCCGCGCGGCCCGCTCCGCGTACTGGCCCCACTGCGCGGTGTCGCCCCAGCGCTGCTCGGCCTCGTCCACCCAGGTCGGCTGCCAGTCGGCACCGAAGATCTCGACCTGCTCCTCCGGGGTCAGCCGCATGCCGGACCTCGACGCCGCCAGCATCTGGTCGACCGCACCGACCATCTTCTCCAGCCGGGCGATGCGCGCCACGAGCTGGGACCGCTGCCGGCGCAGGTGCTCACGCGCGTCGGCGTCCGGATCGTCGAGGAGGCGGCCGATCCGGGCCAGTGGGAACCCGAGCTCCTTGTAGACCAGGATCCGGTGGATCCGGGCGACGTCGTCACCGGAGTACACCCGGTACCCGGCCCAGGTGCGGCCGCTCGGGCGCGCCAGGCCGATCGCGTCCCAGTGGTGCAGCGTCTTCACGCTGACCCCGACGAGCGCGGCCGTGCGCCCGACGGTGAGCCCGTCGGGGCCGGCCCGGTCGGCGCCCTCCCAGATGATGGTCGGTTCCTCCTCGGGGGCATCGGGGGAACCACCAGGGGATTCACTCGTCATCGCTCCAGTGTTGCGCACGGGGGGCCGCGGCGCGCAGCACCGCAGGGCCGGCGTCGCGGCGGCCGAAGGGGCACCTCCCGGTGGGAAAAACCATTGGCGCCCCCGCCCGGGCCCGTTCTACCGTGGGCGCGTTCGGACGGCGGCCCAGGGCTGCCGTCGCTCAGCCGTCGAAGGTTCGGGAGGTGGGTACTGATGACTGTCGCCACGAGGGGCGTTGCCCGCATGCAGAAGACCATCGTTTCCCTTTCCGCGGTCTCCGGCTGACTCGACCTTTTCGTTTTCCCGCGCGTTGCGCGCACGGCCGGGACCGCTCCTTCTCGAAGGGCCTTCCCGTTGTTCGACCTCGACTTCCCCGCTGCCCGTCCACTGACCGCCTATGGCTGGGACGAAGGCTTCGCGGAGAGTTTCCTCCCCCATGCCGGGCAGGGGTGCCTGCCCGGCCGCGTGGTCCGCGTCGACCGCGGCCGCGTGGACGCCGTCGTGCCGGACGGCACCGGCGTCCGCACCGTCCTGTTGGACACCGCCCTGGTGGCGACCAGCGATCCGACGCGGGTGCCGTGCACCGGCGACTGGGCCGTCGTCGACCTGCACAACGGTCGCGTCGGCGACCATCTCGACGGCGTGCTGCGGGCGTTGCTGCCGCGCCGCACGGCGATCCTGCGTTCGGCCTCGACCAAGCGTTCCGAGGGGCAGGTCCTGGCCGCGAACGTCGAGTACGCGGTCGTCGCGGTCTCGCTGGCCGAGGCGCTGGACCTGGACCGCGTCGAGCGGTTCGTCTCCCTGGTGTGGGAGAGCGGGGCGCAGCCCCTGGTGGCGCTCACCAAGGCGGACCTGGTGGCGGACCCGGCCGCGCTGGGTCACCTCGTCGCGGACGCCTCGGACGCCGCCCCCGGCGTGCAGGTGCTGGCGGTCAGCGCGGCGACCGGCGCCGGCGTCGCGGAGCTGACCGCGACGCTCTCGGGGGCCACCGCCGTCCTCCTGGGCCGGTCCGGCGCCGGCAAGTCCACCCTGGCCAACGCGCTTTACGGGGCGGACGTGCAGGACGTGCGGGCGGTCCGCGACCAGGACGGCAAGGGGCGGCACACCACCACCACCCGTGACCTGCTGGTGCTGCCCGGCGGCGGCGTCCTCATCGACACACCGGGGCTGCGCGGCGTCGGCATGTGGGACGCGGCGGACGGGCTGGCCCGGACGTTCTCCGACGTGGAGCAGCTGGCCCAGCAGTGCCGGTTCCACGACTGCGCCCACCAGGCGGAGCCGGACTGCGCGGTCCAAGACGCCGTGGAACACGGCGAGTTGGCGGTCCGTCGACTGGAGAGCTACCGCAAGCTGCAGCGGGAGAACCAGCGGATCGTGGCCAAGACCGACGTCCGACTGCGCGCCGAGATCCGACGCGACTGGAAGCGCAAGCAGGCACTGGGCCGCCACATGATGGAACGGAAGCGGGGACCGGGCGCGGGCTAGGAGCGCGGCGCCCGCCGCGCCGGGGCCGCGGGAGGCGCTTGGCGGCACCGCCCTGGTGGCAGGGTGTCGGTCCGCGCCCGCGGCTCCGTTCCCGGTACGCCGCGGCGTCCTGTAGCACCGTTACAGGACGCCGTCGCGTGCGCTTCCGGGGCGCGGTGGCCGCGGGCGTTGCGGCCCTCACCGCGCGACCACCGCCCCCATCCAGGCGCCCACCACCACCAGGCAGGCGAACAGTTCCACCAACACGCTCAGGCCGATGGCGCGCAGGACCGTGCGGGTCGAGGCCCAGGCGTCGCCGTGGCCGCCGAGGCGGACCCGTTCGAGGACGTAGAGGCCGCCGAGCGCACCCAGCGGGCACCCGATGACGGGGACCAGGAAGAACCCCGCGACACCGGCCAGACCGGCGAGGAGCAGCGTGCGGTAGGGCGCGCCCGCTTCGCGCAGGTCGCGGGCCGGCAGCAGCCACTTGAGCACCTGGTTGAGGAGGAGCACGGCGGTGCCGGCCGTGAACACCGCCCAGGCGAGGGAGGACCGTTCCGCCGTCGCCCACCACAGCAGTCCGGCCCAGACCACCAGCGGCCCCGGGAGGCCGGGGACCAGCACCCCGAGCACCCCGAGCAGCAGGACGAGGCCGACGCCGGTCAGCTGCCAGGCGTTCATGCGCCCGCCCCGGCGGCCCCGGCGGCGCCGGCGCGCGGGCGTGCCGCGGACGGCGCAGGCACGACGCCGGTTCGCACGCTGGGCTCTCTCCCGGCCGGCATGGCCCAAGCCTGCCGGAACCGGCCGGCCCGCGCTTCCTGGAATGCCCTTTTCGCGCCCTGTTTCGACGGCCCGCGCCACGGGACAATGCGGCCCATGAGGCAGCAGGGGCCGGGCCGTGGCAGGGAGGACGACTGGTGGTGGCGGGAGCTGTACGGCGACGCCCCCGAGGCGGGCGGTGAGCACGCCGGGGGCCCGCCGTCCGCCGTCTCCGACACCCTCGACGAGCGGATCGAGTCGGCGTTGCGGACGGTGGGCCGGCGCCGGGCATCGGGCCCGCCGGGCGCCGCGGGCACACCGCAGCCCGGCCCGGACCGGCGGCGCTCGCCCGCCGCACCGCAGGTGCCGGACCAGCGCGTCGGGTGGGAGGCGCCGGAGCCGCCCGCCGGGCCGGGGGCGAAGGATGCGCGCGGCGGAGCGGACCGGACGGCGGGGCCCGCCGGGCCGGGACGACCGGACCCGGCCGCCGCCACCGCGGCCGGAGAGCCGAGCGCCGGGGAGCCGAGCGCCGCGGGACGGGCCGTACCCGGGGCGTCGCCGGCCGGGGGCTTCGACCCGAACGGGTTCGAACCCCGGCCGTGGGAGCCGAGCGGGTGGGAGCCGCGGCCCTGGGAACTCCCGGGCAGCACGGCGACGCCCCCGGGCGGCCCGGCACAACCGCCCCCGCCCCCGCTCGCGTGGCGCGCCACGTGGCCGGACGTCGAGGCGCCGGCCGACGAGGCGCCGGACGGCGGGATGCCGGCCGTCGACCCGGCCGACGGCGCGACGCCGGACGCCGGGCTGACGGCCACCGAGCCGCGATACGCGACGAACAGCGCTGCCGAGAGCAGGGACCTGCGGGACGGGGCCGCGGAGCCCGCCGCCCCGCCGTCTGCCGCCCCGCCGTCTTCCGCCGCGCCGCCTGCCGTCTTGCCCTCCATCGCTCCCTCCTCCCCACCGGCCGGCGCGCCCGCGCTCCCGGCCAACTCGCCCTCGCCCGGGGCCGACTCGCGGGCGGCCCCCGACACCTGCCCGCCGACCGCCCCGGACGCCCTCGACGACTGGGTGCCCGACACCGTTCTGGACGGCGTCGGGTTCGGCTCCGTCGCGGTCCGTGCGGTGTCGCAGCGCGGCGACGCCGCCCGCGAGCGGGGTGACGTGCGCGGCGAGGCGTTCGGCACCGCCCGGTTCGGGACGGGCCGGGACGCACTGCTCCTGGTGGCCGTCGCCAGCGGCCCGAGCACGACGGGGGCGGCCGCGCACCGGGCCGCCCGCGACGCCTGCGCGTGGGCTTCCGGCGCCGTCGGCGGCTGCTCCACCCAACTGGCGCAGGACCTGCGTGCGGGTCGGCGCGACGCGCTCAAGGCGGGGCTCCAGCGCCTCACCGACCGCGGGTACGGCAGGCTGCGCGCTCGCGCCGCGGACCCGGCGGCGGCGTCCGGCGGGCACCCGGCCGCGCTGCGCTGCCTGTTGTTGTCCGCCGACCCGGACTGCCGGACCCGGGTGTTCTTCGGCGTCGGTGCCGGCGGACTCTTCCGACTGCGCGCCGGCGGCTGGGAGGACCTGGAACCCACCGCCACCGCACCGACGGACCCACGGCCCGCCCCGTCCGCGCCGCAGCCGCCCGGTGGCGCGGCACCCCGCCCCGCGCCGTTCCGGTTCCGCGTCGTGACGGGTCGACCGGGGGACGTGTTGCTGTTGTGCGGCCCGGGGCTGGCGGGACCGCTGAGCGGTGACCCGGACTTCGCCGCCCGGCTCGCCGCGGCCTGGTCCGTTCCCGGACCGCCGGACCTGGCCGACTTCCTCACCGCCGTCCAACCCCGCGGCGCGGGCGACGCAGAGGACCGCACGGCCGCCGCGTTGTGGGAGCCGTAGTGGCCGGCGCCACAACCGCGCCCGCCCGGCTCGCCCGCCCCGCCGCGGCCCATACCGCCGCGGCACCCGGTTCTCCCGGAGGCGCCCCGCGCCCCTGCATGGGTTGATGGGAACCGTTCGCCCCGCCGATCGAGGAGGCTCCTGCCGTGGCCAAGCAGACCGTAGCCGAGCAGTTCATCGACATCCTGGTGCGGGCCGGGGTCCGGCGGCTCTACGGGGTCGTCGGGGACAGCCTGAACCCGGTGGTGGACGCCATCCGCCGCAACCGCGCCATCGACTGGATCCAGGTCCGGCACGAGGAGACCGCCGCCTTCGCCGCGGGCGCGGAGGCGCAGCTCACCGGCAAGCTCGCGGCGTGCGCCGGATCCTGCGGGCCCGGGAACCTCCACCTGATCAACGGGCTCTACGACGCGCACCGCTCCATGGCCCCGGTGCTCGCGCTGGCCTCGCACATCCCGTCCAGCGAGATCGGCACCGGCTACTTCCAGGAGACGCACCCGGACCGGCTGTTCTCCGAGTGCAGCCACTACAGCGAACTGATCTCCAACCCCCGCCAGATGCCGCGGGTGGTGCAGACCGCGATCCAGCACGCCGTGGGGCAGGGCGGCGTCGCGGTCGTCTCGCTGCCCGGGGACGTCGCCGCCGAACCCGCGCCCGAACGCGCCGTCGAGCACGCCCTGGTCACCTCCCGGCCGTCGGTGCGGCCCGGGGACGACGAGATCGACGCGCTGGCCCGGATGGTCGACGAGGCCCACAAGGTCACGCTGTTCTGCGGCAGCGGGACGGCGGGCGCGCACGCCGAGGTGATGGAGTTCGCCGAGCGGGTGAAGGCGCCCGTGGGCCACGCGCTGCGCGGCAAGGAGTGGATCCAGTACGACAACCCGTACGACGTCGGCATGAGCGGGTTGCTGGGCTACGGCGCGGCCTACGAGGCGACCCACGAGTGCGACCTGCTGATCCTGCTCGGCACGGACTTCCCCTACAGCGCGTTCCTCCCCGACGACGTGCGGATCGTCCAGGTCGACGTGCGGCCCGAGCACCTGGGCCGCCGCACCACACTGGAGCTCGCCGTGTGGGGCGATGTCCGGGAGACGCTGCGGTGCCTGCTCCCCAAAGTGCGGGAGAAGGGCAACCGCACGTTCCTGGACCGGATGCTGAAGAAGCACGCGGACGCGCTGGAGGGGGTGGTCAAGGCGTACACCCGCAAGGTGGAGAAGCACCTGCCGATCCACCCGGAGTACGTGGCCTCGGTGCTCGACGAGGAGGCCGCCGCCGATGCGGTCTTCACCGTCGACACCGGGATGTGCAACGTCTGGGCGGCCCGGTACCTCACGCCCAACGGCAGCCGGCGGGTGATCGGTTCGTTCAGCCACGGCTCGATGGCCAACGCGCTGCCGCAGGCGATCGGCGCGCAGCTCATGGACCGCGGCCGGCAGGTCGTCTCCATGTCGGGGGACGGCGGCTTCTCGATGCTGATGGGCGACTTCCTGACGCTGGTCCAGTACGACCTGCCGGTGAAGGTGGTGCTCTTCAACAACTCCTCTTTGGGAATGGTGGAGTTGGAGATGATGGTGTCGGGCCTGCCGGCGTACGGCACCACCAACCGCAACCCCGACTTCGCGGCGATCGCGCGGGCGGCCGGGGCGTACGGCGTGCGGGTGGAGAAGCCCAAGCAGGTGCGCGGCGCGCTGCGCGACGCGTTCCGGCACGAGGGACCGGCGCTGGTCGACGTCGTCACCGACCCCAACGCGCTGTCCATCCCGCCGAAGATCAGCGCCGAGATGGTCTCGGGCTTCGCGCTCTCCGCCGGGAAGATCGTGCTGGACGGCGGGGTGGGCCGGATGGTGCAGATGGCGCGGTCCAACCTGCGGAACGTCCCGCGGGTGTGAGCACCCGCGGCCGGGAGCGCCGTGGCGCACGGGGACTTCCGCCCGTCCCCGCCGCGCGGCTGCCGGACACCCGTACCGCGCCCGGCACTTCGGGGCGCCGCACCGGCAGCCGGCCGACCGGTGCGCGGACCGGCCCGCTCCGGCCGGTCGCGGAACGCCTTCCCGCCCCGCCAGGTGAGGGTGTGGTCCGTGCGGGCGCCGCAGACCGCCAGGCCCGGTCCGTGCGCCCGGCGTGCGCCGGCGGGGGCCAAGCGGAAGCATGGTGGCGGGCCCGATGGGAATGCTGACCGTGAGGCTGTTCGAGGCAGAGCGCTGGTGGTTCGTTGGGGGCGGGGGAGAGCATGCGTCAGCCTGTGCGACGCGAGGACCGGAACAGACGGCGACGAGCGGACGGGGGGAGCGGGGGCGCGGCGGTCGCGGAGCGGCCGTCCCGCACGCTCGAGCGGAAGGTGCGGCAGGCCGATCTGCAGGCCGTCGGCGAAGTGCGCAGGGAGCTGCGGGAGTTACTGTGCCGCTGGGTGCCGCCCGACGGCGAGGCCCCGGCGGACCCCGAGGTGGCGACGCTGCTGACCAGCGAATTGGTCACCAACGCCCTGCTGCACACCGAGGGCGGGGCGGTGGTCACGGCGTGGGTCACCGACCGGCTGCGGGTGGAGGTGCGGGACTGTGCCGAGCGTCGCCCCGAGCCGCGGGAGCCGTCGGCCGACGGGACGTCGGGACGGGGGCTGATGCTGGTCCGGGCCCTGGCGGACGCGTGGGGCATCCGGTCCGAGGGGGTCGGCAAGTGCGTGTGGTTCGAGTTGGGCGGCGGACCGGCCTGACGCGGAGCCGGCGGGGTGGGTCGGCGCGGTCCGCCACCGCTCAGCCGAACTGCCTTTCGATCTCGGCGAGTTTCTCCTCCAGGGAGTCCAGCCGCGGGATCGTCTGGGCCTCGTCCTCGACGGTGAGGTCCGCGGCACCGCGCCGACCGGGCGCGGAGCCGTCCGGCTCGGCGCCCGACACGGCCTTGAGGGCCGGCCGCGGCCGCTTGACCGGCTCGCCGTGGTGGGGCGGCGCCGCATCGGCGGGCCCGGCGGCATCCGGACCGGCCGACGGGGCCTCCTCCGTGGCGGGCGCCGCGGGCACGGCCGGCGCGCCCACCGGGGCGGCGACCTGACGCGCCCCGCCCCTGCCCCATGACCGGTGCTGCCGGTTGAGGGCCTTGATGCGGGCCCGTTCGAACTTGCCCTGCTCCCGCCTGCGGAGCCGGTTCAGCGCCTTCTCCCGCTTGTCCTCGCGGACCTCCTCGACCGCCTCGTCCAGGGTGCGGACGCCCTCCAGCAGCATCAGCGACCAGGCCGCGAAGGTCTCGCGGGGCGCCCGCAGCCAGCGCACGATGCGGATCTGCGGCAGCGGCCGGGGCACCAGGCCCTGCTCGCGCAGCGCCGCCCGGCGGGTCTGCTTCAGCGCCCGGTCGAAGAGGACCGCGGCGGACAGCGACATGCCGGCGAAGAACTGCGGTGCGCCGGCGTGGTCCAGGCCGCGCGGGGCGTGCACCCAGTTGAACCACGCGGCGGCGCCGGCGAACGTCCACACCAGCAACCGCGAGCCGAGCGCCGCATCACCGTGGCTGGCCTCGCGCACCGCCAGGACGGAGCAGAACATCGCCGCACCGTCGAGCCCGAACGGGACCAGGTACTCCCAGCCGCCGGTCAACCCGAGGTTCTGCACGCCGAAGCCGACCAGGCCGTGGAAGGACAGTGCCGCGGCGACCGCGGCGCAGCAGAACAGCAGCACGTAGGAGGCGGAGGCGAAGACGGTCTCCTTGCGGCGGCGGCGCTCCTCGCTGCGTTCCCAGGAGTCGTCGGCGCCGGCCCGTCGGTCCGCGCGGCGCCCGCGCAGCACGAGGACGGCGGTGATCAGGACCCCGGCGAGCAGCAGAAGAGCTGGAATCAGCCAATTCGGCGATATGTCGGTCATTCTCATTCCGGGACCCCTTGCTCAGGTTGCTCAGATTGCTCAGGTTGCGGCGCTTCCGCGGATTCGCGAAGCGCGCGCCATCCTGGCGGAACCGGACCCGGCCGCACGGGATTTCGGAGCAAGAGAACGCCAAGGGGTGCCGGAGTGGTCAGTTGAGCGACCAGGGGATCGAACTCCCGTGCCCGGTGGGGGAGTTCCGTGCGAAGTGCGGCCACTCCTGCGGGTGGTTGATGGGTCAGGAGGTTGCGGTGAGGCGACTGATGCGCTCCGCGTCGCAGGTGCGCGGGCAGGTGACGCAGGTGTCCTCGGGGCGCAGCGTGTAGTACATGCAGCAGCTGGCGCGGTCCCGGGTGGACAGCGCCGCGCCGTCCGGCCCGGTCAGCTCGCGGAAGCCCGCGCCGGCCGCGTACGGGGCGGTGGACCCCGGCAGCAGGCGCGCCAGCTCGCGGACGGCCCGGCGCTCCTCGCCCAGCAGCTGTCCGACGTACCAGAGCCCCTCGACGATCTCGTCGGAGGCCATGCCCCACAGGGCCCGCGGGCCCCGCCGCACCCGGGTGCGGAAGCCGTCCAGCACCGGCCCCAGGTGGGCGGCGACCGCGGCGCGGAGCTCGGTGCGCAGCGCTTCCTCGTCCGGCACCACCCGGGCGCCGGGCAGGGCCGCCGCCGGGTCGTCCGGGAGGCATCCGAACGTGCCCGCCCGTACGGCCATCCGGCCCAGCTCGCGGTGGAAGCGGACGTCGCCCGCGGACAGGTGCGGCACCCGGCGGTGCAGGAACCACGGGACGGTGATCAGCAGGCAGGCCGGCCAGGCATAGCGGTGCAGCGCGAAGCTCGCGACCACGTCGGGGCGGGCGGAGCGGCCGTAGTCCCGGGTGATCCGCGCCGCCTCGTCGGCGAGGAAGACGTCCAGCGCGGGCCCGGCTGCGGCCAGTGCGGCCGCGTCCAGCCATCCGTCGCCCTCGGACGGCGTCGGGTGCCCGAGCGTCACCCGCAGGTCCGGGAACACCTCGGCGAGCCGGGCGTAGGCGTCCGCCACGGGGTGGGTGGCGGACGGGGCGGCGGGCGCGGCAGCAACGGCAGGGGGCATGCGGGGGACCACCGAATCGCGATCGTTGGCAGGTAAGGCTTACCTTATCCGACATCCCTACCCGGGCCCGCTGAGGTGTGAACCCGGGCGACGGACGCTTATGGTGCTGGCAGCCGTCAGCAGGAGGAACCGTCATGGAGCAGGGCACAGCGGAGCCGCAGCCGGAGACCCGGGTGTGGCTGCCCGCGCAGGCCGTCTCCGGCGGGCCGGCCGGCGTCCGGGACCGGGCCGCGGGCCCGGGGACCGGTGAGTCCGGCGTCCGGCCGTCCGCCCCGCGACCGCGCCGGCACTCGGTGCGCGGCCAGGTCCTGGCGGCGCTGCGCCGGGCGCTGACCGCCGGCGAACTGCTGGCCGGCGAGATCTACTCCGCCCCGGTCCTCGCCGAGCGGTACGGCGTCTCCGCGACCCCGGTCCGGGAGGCCATGCAGCAGCTCGCCGGGGAGGGCGCCGTCGAGGTGGTGCCCAACCGCGGCTTCCGGGTCTGCGAGCGCAGCTCCCGGGACCTCGCCGAACTCTCCGAGGTCCGCACCATGCTGGAGCTGCCGGCCATCGTCCGACTGGCCCGGGCGGTGCCCCCGGAGCGCTGGGAGGAGCTGCGTCCGCTGGCCGAGGACGGGGTGGCCGCCGCCGCCCGCGGCGACCGGTCCGGGTACGCCGAGGCCGACCACGCCTTCCACCAGGCGTTGATCGCGCTCACCGGGAACCGCCGGCTCACCCAGGTCACCGGTGACCTGCTGCGCCGCGCGCAGTGGGCGGCGGGCGGCGCGGGGCGGCCCGGCACGGCCGCCCTGCTGGCCGACGCCTCCGAGCACACCGCCCTGCTCGACGCGCTGCTCGCCCAGGAGCACGGGGTCGTCGAGCGGATCGCCCGCGCGCACCTCTCGGCGGCCCGCCACCGGCACTGAGGCGGGCGCGGCCCGGCGGCGGGCCCAGGGGACGGTGGGGCGGCCGGGCGGCCTCAGAAGGCGGGCAGCAGCTCCGCCAGGGGCAGCGCCGCGACGTCGGCGGCGGGTCGGGAGACGTACAGCTCGGCGTGGTAGAAGCCGTCGGCCTCCTTGCCGCCGACGGTCAGTCCGCGGCGCGCCAGGGCCTCGACGGCGGCCCGCCGCTCGGCCTCGTCGGCGAACCGCCGCTGCCGGAACGTCCGGGTGGTGAGCCGCTCGGTGACCAGCCCGGCCCGGGCCAGCAGCGTCGAGACCGGCCGGTACGACACGGTGCGCAGCACGAACGCGGCGACCCAGGGCGGCGCCGAGACGCAGTCGAAGAGCCGGGCGAAGGTGCGTGCGGTGATGTAGCCGACGCCGCCGGTGACGGTGATCAGCTCGGTGCCGTCCAGCGCCCGGCACAGCTCGGGGGGCGCGGCCTCGTCCTCAAGGTTCGCCGCGAAGCCGTGGTCGAGCAGCCCGGCCGCCACCGCGTAGCCGACCGCGCGCTCCGCCGCGTCGATGCCGGTGATCCGGGCTGCCGCGGGCCGGCGCCGGGCCGCGTAGAACGCCCGGTCCGCCTGGGCCAGCCGGTCGCCCCCGGGGGTGTTGGGGCCGGTGCCGGCGTAGCGCCGGTAGAGGTCGTCGAGGGTCAGCTCGTGGTTGAACAGCGCCGCGTTGACCCCGTACGAGCAGCACAGGTCGACGACGCGCAGCGGCGGTCGGTCCCCGCGGCGGCGCTGGAGGGCGGCGGCCAGGGCGCGGAACACCGCCTGGCCGTGCTGCGGGATCTGGTACTCCAAGGGTTGCAGCGTGCTGAAGTACCGGCGTGGATCGGGGCAGTTGTAGATCGCCTCGAAATGGGCCTTGCCCCAGTCGGTTCCGGTGCTGGTGTGGGTCACTCCTGCCACGGTGGGCCTCCTGAAGGCTCTGCCAGGGGGAAGCTGGACGCGGACCAGCATCCAGGCCGCGCCGCCGTGCCGCAGTGCGACTTGTGGCCATTCTCGGGGCAGGTGGGACGCGGCGCTACCGACCGGTCGGCGACCGGCCGCCGCCCGGCAGCCACCGGGGCCCGGCCGATCCGCCGCCGGCAGGGCCCGGATCCGGCCATTCGATCCGGGGTGCGGCATGGCCGAGGTCGGGTGGTTGACGGCCACCCCGACGGGCGGAGCCGGTCCGGTCCTGGGACCGGACCGGGACCGGGCCGTGGCCCCGGCCCCGATCCGCCGGCCGGGTGCTAGCTCCCCGCGGTCGCCTGCGGGGGCTCCGCCTCCTCCGGCGGGGGCGGCGGGAGCTGGCCGGCGAGCCAGGTGGGGACGCCGCCCATGAGCCGGAACAGCCGGGCGGCCTCGGTGCGCAGGCGGGCCGCCTCGTCCTCCGGTGCGGCGTCGGCCAGCGCCGCCAGCGCCGGTGCGGTGCCCACCAGGAAGCCCAGCTCCTCGCGGATCCGCAGGGACTCCGCGAAGCCGTGCCGGGCCTCCGCCAACTCCCCGTCGCGCAGGGCCAGTCCGGCCAGGTGTCGCCAGGTGAAGGAGAGCAGCAGGGCGTCGCCGTGGGCGGTGGCGCCGGCGTGCGCGCGGCGGTAGGCGGCGCGGGCGGAGTCGGGGCTGTCGGCGACGTGCTCGGCCATCAGGCCGCGGCGGAAGTCCAGCAGCGGGCGGCCGGCGGTGCCGGGGGCGAGCAGCGCGGCGGCCCGACCCAGCGCCGAGCGGGCCTCGTCGGCGCGGTCGCGGACGCCCAACACCGTGGAGGTGTAGGCGAGTTGGCCGCGTTCACAGGCGGCGCCGCCGCGTTCGTCGTCGCCGCCGGCCAGCGCCTCCGCGGTACGCAGCGCGTCCTCCGCCTCGGCCCAGCCGGCGGCGGTGAACATGCAGCGCTCGACGAGCAGGGCGGCGCGGCGCAGGGCGGCGGGCGCCTGCCGGGCCGCGAGCGGCTCCAGGAGGGCGGCGGCGTCGAGCCAGCAGCCGCGGGAGCGCAGCCGCCACACGGCGCGGTCGAGGGGGTCGTCGCCGGCGGGGGCGGCCGCCGGTCGTGGTGCCGGGACCGGTACCTGATCCACGGACCTCATGGAATCCGCGGGATCCGCGGATCCGGACATGGCGGTATCCGCCACAGTGCCCTCCCCGAGCGCGCCATTGAGACGGGAATGCAGGATGCTGTGGGCGCATCTCAGCACGAATTCCGTCGCCGGGCCAAGGGGGCGGGTGAAAGATTTCACAATCGCGCGGGGTGGTATCGGTGGCCGGTATGCGGTGGTTCGGCCGTGGTGCGGGGCGGGACGACGGCCCGGTGTGGCAACGCCGTTGACGCGACGCCCCCCGATCGGGGGACCCCGGACGGCGTACCGCCGGCGGCGCTCGCGCGACGTGCGTCGGGCCCGGTGCGCACATAGCACCGGGCCCGACGGGACGCCTCCCTGAGGGGGTGTCAGCTCATCCGCAGTGCCAGGAAGAAGTCCAACTTGTCCTCCAGGCGCGCGAGGTCACGGCCGGTCAGCTGCTCGATCCGGCCCACGCGGTAGCGCAGGGTGTTGACGTGCAGGTGCAGGCGGGTCGCGCAGCGCGTCCAGGAGCCGTCGCAGTCCAGGAACGCCTCCAGCGTGGGGATCAGCTCGGCGCGGTGGCGGCGGTCGTAGTCCCGCAGCGGGTCCAGGAGCCGGGCGGTGAAGGCCCGGCGGACGTCGTCGGGGACGAACGGCAGCAGCAGGACGTGCGAGGCCAGCTCCTCGTGGCCGGCGGCGCAGACCCGGCCGGGGCGGGCGGCGGCGACCCGCCGGGCGTGCCGGGCCTCCTCCAGGGCGCCGCGCAGTCCCTCGGCGGAGTGCACGGAGGCGCTGACGCCGATGGTGAGCCGGCCGTCGCCGTCCAGGCCGCGGCCGAGCGGCTCCTGGATGACGCGCAGCAGGTGGTCGGCGTGCAGGCCGTCCGTCGAGGCGGCCTCGGTGGAGTCCTCCGCGACGGCGGGCAGCGGCACCAGCGCGACCGCCTCGTCGCCGGTGTGCGCCACCGCGATCCGGTCCGACGGCTCGGGCCCGAAGGTGCCGGGATCGACCAGCACCTCCTCCAGCAGGCTCTGCGCCACCGGGCCGCCGGGCACGTCGCCGCCCTCCCACTCGACCCGGGCCACCACGATCTGCCAGTGCGGGGCGGCGCCCAGGCCGGGCAGCAGCACCGGTGCGGCCACCCGCAGCCGGGCGGCGATCTCGGCCGGCGGCGCGCCCGTCTGGACCAGCTCCAGGACCTCCTGGGCGAGCCGGCGGCGGACCGTGCGGGCGGCGTCCCTGCGGTCCCGTTCGACGGCGATCAGCTGGGTGACGCCGTGCAGCAGGTCCAGCCGCTCCTCGGACCAGTCGCCGGCGTCCGCCTCGACCGCCAGCAGCCAGTCGCTGAGCAGCGTCTGCCGCAGGTCACGGCTCTCGTAGCGGATCGGGAAGAGCGAGTAGGTGGCGCCGGCCAGGCCGATCCGGTGCGGACCGCGACGGCCGCTGCGGGCGGCCGCCAGGTGCTCGCCGGCCAGCCGGGCGGCCAGCTCCGCGGGCAGCTCCGGCCCGGCGCCGGCCAGGCTGGAGCCGGCGATCTGCCGGCCGATGGGGGAGAGCACCCAGGCGCGCAGGTCCAGGTCGGAGCCGAGCAGGTCCAGGACCACCTCGGGGCCGCCGCCGGCCGGGCCGGAGGTCATCATCCGCCGGTGGCGGTCGACCACGGCGGCCAGGTCGCCGGCCCGCTCGCTGGAGACCTGGCGGACCACGTGCTCGGTGATCGAGGCGAACGAGACCGTCTCGTCCACCGAGAACAGTGGCAGCCGGTGCCGGGTGCAGGCCCTCACCAGGTCGTCGGGGATGGCGCCCAGTTCGGCCTCGCCGGCCGCGAGGCCGGCGACGCCGGCGCCGGCCAGGATGCGGACGAACCGCTCGGAGTCCTCGGCTTCCCGGCGCCAGGCCAGGCCGGTGAGCACCAGCTCGCCGCCGGAGAGGTACCGGCTGGGGTCCCGCAGGTCGGTGGTCATCACGCCACGGACGGTGCGGTCCAGCTCGTCCTCGCCCCCAAGGAGCTGGAGGCCCAGGGAGTGTGTGTCCAGGAGTGCGCGGAGCCGCATGACCTCGCCCGCCGTTCTGTGCTGTCTCGTGTGGCCGGTGGAATGCCGCGAGGTTTTGATCCCTCGTCTTTCGTTCGAATCTACAAGACGGGCGGCGTGGCCAGCCAACCGCTTCATGGTTTCGGTGACTGCACCGGGTGGGGCCACAGCGCGTTCACTAAGCCCAACCGCGTTAACAAGACATGAACGACGCCATGGCGCCGAGGGCCGAAGGTCCCGACCATGAGCAGCGAACGACCCCATTTCGTAGAAGAGGCCAACCATGGACTTCCTTCGCCCCGCCAGCTGGGAGGAGGCGCTCGCCGCCAAGGCAGAGCACCCTACCGCTGTGCCCATCGCGGGCGGTACGGACGTGATGGTCGAGATCAACTTCGACCACCGCCGCCCGGAGTACCTGCTCGACCTGAACCGGATCGCCGATCTGGGTGAGTGGGAGGTCGGGGAGAAGACCGTACGCCTGGGCGCGTCCGTCCCGTACACCAAGATCATGGAGAACCTGCGGGCCGAGCTGCCGGGCCTGGCCCTGGCGTCGCACACCGTCGCCTCCCCGCAGATCCGCAACCGCGGCGGCGTCGGCGGCAACCTCGGCTGCGCCTCGCCGGCCGGTGACGCCCACCCCGCACTGCTCTCCGCCGGTTGCGAGGTCGAGGTCGAGTCCGCCGAGCGCGGCGTCCGCATGATCCCGATCGACGAGTTCTACCTCGGCGTCAAGCGCAACGCCCTCCAGCAGGACGAGCTGATCCGCGCCGTGCACCTGCCCAAGGCCGACGGCCCGCAGCAGTTCTCCAAGGTCGGCACCCGCAACGCGATGGTCATCGCGGTGTGCGCCTTCGGCATCGCCCTGCACCCCGAGACCCGCACGGTCCGCACCGGCATCGGTTCGGCCGCGCCCACCCCCGTTCGGGCCAAGGAGGCCGAGCAGTTCCTGGCCGCGGCGCTGGACGAGGGCGGCTTCTGGGAGTCGGGGGCGCCCATCCCGCCGTCCGTCGCCAAGCAGTTCGCGCAGCTCGCCTCGGGGGCCTGCAACCCGATCGACGACGTGCGCGGCAGCGCCAAGTACCGCCGGCACGCGGTGGGCATCATGGCGCGCCGCACCCTCGGCTGGACCTGGGAGTCCTACCGCGGCAACGCCCATGGCACCAAGGGAGGCGCACAGTGCGCGTGAACTTCACCGTCAACGGCCGCAAGCAAGAGGCCGACGACGTCTGGGAAGGCGAGAGCCTGCTGTACGTCCTGCGCGAGCGGATGGGCCTGCCGGGCTCCAAGAACGCCTGCGAGCAGGGCGAGTGCGGCTCCTGCACGGTCCGCCTGGACGGGGTGCCGGTGTGCTCCTGCCTGGTCGCGGCCGGGCAGGTCGAGGGCCGTGAGGTGGTGACCGTCGAGGGCCTGGCCGACTTCGCCAAGCAGCGCGCCGAGCACGGCGGCTGCGCCTCCGGAGCCTGCGGGACGAGCCTGCAGGACGCCCAGCAGTGGCAGTCCAAGCCGGCCGACTCGCAGGCCGGCGAGAACGGCGAACTCGCGCCGATCCAGCAGGCGTTCCTCGACGCCGGCGCGGTCCAGTGCGGATTCTGCACCCCGGGCCTGCTGGTCGCCGCGGACGAGCTGCTGGAGCGCAACGCCTCGCCGTCGGACTCCGACATCCGCGAGGCACTGTCGGGCAACCTGTGCCGCTGCACGGGTTACGAGAAGATCCTCGACGCGGTCCGGCTGGCGGCCGCCCGCGGCGAGAACCAGACCGCGGGACAGGGGGCCTGATCATGGCTGGTGCCACCCGTACACCCACCAACCTCACCCAGGGCGGCAAGACCGACGCCGGCATCGGCGCGTCCACGCTCCGCCCGGACGGCACCTTGAAGGTGACCGGCGAGTTCGCCTACTCCTCGGACATGTGGCACGAGGACATGCTGTGGGGCTTCACGCTCCGCTCCACCGAGGCGCACGCCGAGATCGTCTCCATCGACACCGCGGAGGCGCTCGCGACCTCCGGCGTTTACGCCGTCCTCACCTACGACGACCTGCCCACCGAGGTGAAGAACTACGGCCTGGAGATCCAGGACACGCCGGTTCTCGCGCACGGCAAGGTGCGGCACCACGGCGAGCCGGTGGCGCTGGTCGCCGCCGACCACCCGGAGACCGCGCGCCGCGCGGCCGCCAAGATCAAGATCGAGTACAAGCAGCTGCCGCTGGTCACCGACGAGGCCAGTGCGCTCGCCGAGGGCGCGCCGCTGATCCACGAGGGGCGCGACGACCACCACATCGGGCACGTCCCGCACCCCAACATCGTCCACCGCCAGCCGATCGTCCGCGGCGACGTCACCGAGGCCGCCAAGAAGGCCGACGTCATCGTCTCCGGCGAGTACGTCTTCGGCATGCAGGACCAGGCCTTCCTCGGCCCGGAGTCCGGCCTCGCGGTGCCCGGTGAGGACGGCGGCGTCGACCTCTACGTCGCCACCCAGTGGCTGCACTCCGACCTCCGCCAGATCGCCCCGGTCCTCGGCCTGCCCGAGGAGAAGGTGCGGATGACGCTGTCCGGCGTCGGCGGCGCCTTCGGCGGCCGCGAGGACCTGTCGATGCAGGTCCACGCCTGCCTGCTGGCGCTGCGCACCAGCAAGCCCGTCAAGATCGTCTACAACCGGTTCGAGTCCTTCTTCGGGCACGTCCACCGGCACCCGGCGAAGCTCTGGTACGAGCACGGCGCCACCAAGGACGGCAAGCTCACCCACCTGAAGTGCCGGATCGTCCTGGACGGCGGCGCCTACGCGTCGGCCTCCCCGGCGGTCGTCGGCAACGCCTCCTCGCTCGCGGCCGGCCCGTACATCGTCGACGACGTGGAGATCGAGGCGATCGCCCTCTACTCCAACAACCCGCCGTGCGGCGCGATGCGTGGCTTCGGCGCGGTCCAGGCGTGCTTCGCCTACGAGGCGCAGATGGACAAGCTCGCCGCGAAGCTCGGGATGGACCCGGTCGCGTTCCGGCAGCTCAACGCCATGGAGCAGGGCACGCTCATGCCCACCGGCCAGGAGGTCGACTCGCCCGCTCCGGTCGCCGAACTCCTCCGCCGGATCAAGGCGATGCCGCTGCCGCCCGAGCAGCAGTGGCTGGCGGCCGGCGAGGGCGCCGACGTCCGGGCGCTGCCCGGCGGCCTGTCCAACACCACCCACGGCGAGGGCGTCGTCCGCGGCGTCGGCTACGCCGTCGGCATCAAGAACGTCGGCTTCTCCGAGGGCTTCGACGACTACTCCACCGCCCGGGTGCGCCTGGAGGTCATCGCCGGCGAGGCGGTGGCCACCGTGCACACCGCGATGGCGGAGGTCGGCCAGGGCGGCGTCACCGTGCACGCCCAGATCGCCCGCACCGAGCTCGGCGTCCAACAGGTCACCATCCACCCGGCCGACACCCAGGTCGGCTCCGCCGGCTCCACCTCCGCCTCCCGGCAGACGTACATGACCGGCGGCGCGGTGAAGAACACCTGCGAGGCCGTGCGCGAGAAGGCCCTGGAGCTCGGCCGCCGCAAGTTCGGCACCTACCACCCCGCGTGGGCCACCGCCGAACTGCTCCTGGAGAGCGGCAAGGTCGTCACCGACGGCGGCGAGGTCCTGGCCGACCTCGTCGACGTCCTGGAGACCGAGGCGATCGACCTGGAGCTGGAGTTCCGGCACCGGCCCACCGAGGCGTTCGACCTCACCACCGGCCAGGGCTTCGGCCACGTCCAGTACTCCTTCGCCGCGCACCGCGCGGTGGTCGAGGTGGACACCGAGCTGGGCCTGGTCAAGGTCATCGAGCTGGCCTGCGCCCAGGACGTCGGCAAGGCGCTCAACCCGCTCTCCGTCGTCGGCCAGATCCAGGGTGGCACCACCCAGGGCCTGGGCGTGGCGGTGATGGAGGAGATCATCGTCGACCCCAAGACGGCGAAGGTGCGCAACCCCTCCTTCACGGACTACCTGATCCCCACCATCCTCGACACCCCGACCATCCCGGTCGACGTGCTCGAACTCGCCGACGAGCACGCCCCGTACGGGCTGCGCGGCATCGGTGAGGCCCCCACCCTGTCGTCCACTCCGGCCGTCCTCGCGGCGATCCGGAACGCGACCGGGTTGGAGCTCAACAAGACCCCGGTACGTCCCGAGCACCTGACGGGCACGTAACGGAGAACCGCCTGGGGGCCGCCTCCCCAGGCCCCCAAACCCTCCGGGCGGTGCGCGAACAAGGGGTGTCCTGTCCGTCCTCCGCAGCGCACCGCCCGGAGTTCTCCTCGCACCACACCGCACCACACCGCACCACCGCACCACACCGCACCACCGCACCACACCGCACCACCGGACCGCTCAGCACCACCGCACCACGTCGCATCACACCCCGACTGACCTGCGGCAACTCGACGCAGTCAGTACCCGTTCGTCTCGGGCCGTCCCCCGGGTCGTGCAGCCGAATATCCATCCCAAATCTCGCCGCCTCGGCGGGGGCCCCTTTGAACCTTGGGAGTAAGGCACCATGACCCAGCAGTCCACCGAGCCGAGGACCACGGCGGAAGACGCGGGTGAGGGCTCACGCCCACCCGCCGGCCGCTCCTGGCTCGACCGCTATTTCCATATATCCGAAAGAGGGTCGAGCTTCGCGCGGGAAACGCGCGGTGGCATCACCACCTTCATGGCCATGTGTTACATCCTGCTGCTGAACCCCGTGATTCTGGGTTCGGTGCAGGACGTCCAGAAGGACACCCTGGCCCACGGCGCGCTGGTCACCGCCACCGCGCTGGGCGCCGCGATCTGCACCCTGCTGATGGGCTTCGTCGGCAAGGTCCCGCTGGCCCTCGCCGCCGGCCTCAACGTCTCGGCGGCACTGACCACGCAGGTGGTCCCGCACATGACCTGGCCGCAGGCCATGGGCATGTGTGTGATGTACGGCGTCGTCATCTGCCTCCTGGTCGTCACCGGGCTCCGCGAGATGGTCATGAACGCCATCCCGCTCGCCCTGAAGCACGCGATCACCATGGGCATCGGCATGTTCGTCGCCCTGCTGGGCCTGGTGAAGGCCGGGTTCGTGGGCAAGGGCGCCGGCGGTCCGGTCACGCTCGGCAGCGACCTGTCGGGCCACCTGGTCGGTTGGCCGGTGCTGTTCTTCTGCATCACCCTGCTCCTGATCTTCATGTTGCAGGCCCGCAAGGTGCCCGGCGCCATCCTGATCGGCATCGTCGTCGGCTCCGCACTCGCCATCGGCGCCACCAAGTTCGGCGGGCTGACCGCCAAGGACTGGGGCGGCAGCCCGCCGAGCCTGAGCGGCAGCGCCGTCTCCATGCCGGACTTCGGACTCTTCGGGCACGTGGAGTTCGGTGGCTGGGGCTCCATCGGCGCACTCAGCGTCACCATGATCGTCTTCACCCTGGTGCTGGCCGGCTTCTTCGACGCGATGGCCACCATCATCGGCGTCGGCACCGAGGCGAAGCTCGCCGACGACAAGGGCCGGATGCCGGGCCTGTCCAAGGCGCTGTTCGTCGACGGTGCGGGCGGTGCGATCGGTGGTCTGACCGGTGGCTCCGGCCAGACGGTCTTCATCGAGTCGGCCAGTGGTGTCGGCGAGGGCGCCCGGACCGGCCTGTCCTCCGTCGTCACCGGTCTGCTCTTCGCGGCCTGCCTGTTCTTCACGCCGGTGACCCAGCTCGTGCCGGCCCAGGTCGCCGCCGCGGCACTGGTCGTCATCGGGTCGATGATGATGAGTGTGGCCGGCCACGTGGACTGGAGTGACCGGGCAACCTCGATCCCGGTGTTCCTTACCGTTGCCCTGATGCCGTTCACTTACCAGATCACCACCGGCGTCGGTGCCGGCGTCATCGCCTACACCGCCATCAAGGCGGCCCAGGGCAAGTGGCGCGAGATCGGTGCCTTCATGTGGGTGCTGACCGGCATCTTCCTCGTCTACTTCTCGCTCCATCCGATCGAGCAGTGGCTGGGCGTCAAATAACGCCCGCCGGCTCCCTCCCGTAAGGAGACCGACATGCTGGACATCGCCGACGAGCTGAACCGGTGGGTCGAGCAGGGACGCACGTTCGCGGTGGCCACCGTGGTGGCCACCAACGGCAGCGCCCCGCGCCAGCCCGGTGCCGCGCTCGCCGTCGACAGCGACGGCACGGCGATCGGGTCGGTCTCCGGTGGATGCGTGGAGGGAGCCGTCTACGCGTTGTGCCAGGAGGCGTTGCAGACCGGCGAGTCGGTCCTGGAGCGCTTCGGCTACAGCGATGAGGATGCCTTCGCCGTGGGCCTGACCTGCGGCGGGATCATCGACATCTTCATCACACCGGTACGGGCGAGCGCCCCCGGCGCCGCTGCCGAGCGCGGCCCCGCGGGGGACGTGGTGGACAGCAACGCCGCACCGCTCGCCGCCGCGCTGGCCGCCGCCTCCTCGGGTGAGGCGGCGGCGGTCGCGCGGATCATCGAGGGCCCGGCCGACCTGCTCGGCCGCGCCCTGGTGGTGCGCCCCGACGGCAGCCACACCGGCAGCCTCGGCGGCCACCCCGCCCTGGACCGCACCGCGGTCGAGGAGACCCGCGCCCTGCTGGACGCCGGCCGGACCACGACGCTGGAGATCGGCGCGGACGGCTCCCAGTGCGGTCAGCCGGTGGTCCTCCTCGTCGAGTCCTCCGTGCCCGCCCCGCGCATGATCGTCTTCGGGGCGATCGACTTCGCGTCCGCGCTGGTGAAGGTCGGCAAGTTCCTCAATTACCACGTCACCCTCTGCGACGCCCGCCCCGTCTTCGCGACCCGGACCCGCTTCCCCGAGGCGGACGAGATCGTCGTCGACTGGCCGCACCGCTACCTCGACTCCCAGGAACTCGACTCCCGCGCGGTGCTCTGCGTCCTCACCCACGACGCCAAGTTCGACGTCCCCCTGCTGGAACGGGCGCTCAAGCTCCCGGTCGCCTACGTCGGTGCGATGGGCTCCCGCCGCACCCACCTCGACCGCCAGCAGCGGCTGCGGGACGTCGGACTCACCGAGATCGAGCTGAACCGGCTGCGCTCGCCGATAGGGCTGGACCTGGGCGCCCGGACGCCCGAGGAGACCGCGCTGTCCATCGCCGCCGAGATCGTCGCCAACCGGCGCGGCGGCACCGGCTCCCCGCTGACCGGCGCGCACACCCCGATCCACCACGAGGCCCCCCGGCCGGTGGGACGGATCGGCGAAGTCGCCTGACGTCACGTCAGGAACGTTGCGCGCCACGCTCGTCGGCGTGCGGCACCCCGTCCCGCGCGGCCGGCGCCGACCGTGCGCACGCCGCCCGCGGGACGCACGAGACCACGGGACCGACGTACCTGACGGCGCCGGACCCGGGGGAGGGCGAACCTGTGGTTCGCTACGGCACGGGCGCGGCACTGTGTGGGGGTCGCGCCCGTGCCGGTTCGTTTTCCGGCGCCCACCCGTGGCGTTCGCCCGGACCGAGGCGCGCGAAAAGGGAATTGCCGTGCCCCGCGCCGCTTATCGCGAACGACCCGTCCGGGAGTGACGCGACGCACCTCACACCCCGCATTGACCGCCTTGGTCGAAAGGATGACGGGAAATCCGGGAACGTATGGCAGGATGGGCCATCGAGGGCACCGGCGTCGAGGGTGTCCGGCAATGTCCGCGCGAGCGAGGAGGTGATCGGGATGAGTCCCGAAGGAAGTCCTTGCCGCAGCGCTGCCCGCTGCTGATCGCGCCGTTCGCCGCGTGATCGCGGCTTTTCCCCGCACTGCTGTGCGCACTCACCGGTGATTCCCGGGCGCTTCGTGCTGCCCGTCGGACCGGGCTGAACCGTATTTCCACCACGGCCCTTCCGTGCTGCCTTTTTGCCGGTGCACGCCTTTTCCCCGGTATTTTTCCGTAATTCTCAGCGCCCGCGCGCACCGGCCTTTTTGGCCTGCCCGGAAACAATTCCGCCGGAACTCCGAGTTCTTTGAATTCCGTGGTTCGACGGCGGTCGGTCCGGCCTGCCCGCATGCGCGTCAGGAGGTTTCGCCATGATCACGAAGACCACGCCGCCCACCCGGGGGACGCTCGCTCCGCCGGGCCGGGGCCCCCGCCGCGAGCGCCGGGCCGCCGAACTGGAGACGCGCACCCGGCGCGTCGCCGGCCGGCTCGCGGAGTTCAGCGCCCGCCCCGCCGAGCAGGTCCTGCACGACCTCGGCAGCACCCCGAGCGGCCTCACCCACCGCGAGGCCGCGCTCCGGCGGGAGCGCGACGGCGCCAACGCCCTCGCGCAGGAGCGCCCGCCGCGCTGGTACGCACAGCTCGCCAGGGCGTTCTGGAACCCGTTCATCCTGGTGCTCGCCGTACTGGTCGCCGTGATGTACGGCCAGTGGCTCCAGGTCGCCGACACCGAGCCGTTCGACCCGAAGATCGCCATCCTCGGCGCGATGGTGCTGATCAGCGCCGGCCTCCGCTTCTGGCAGGAGTACCGCTCCGGCAGCGCGGCCGCCGCGCTGCGCGCCCTGGTCACCACCACCACGGCGGTGCAGCGCCGGGCCGGCCGCGGCCGGCAGCCGGCCACGCTGGAGATCCCCATGGCCGACGTGGCCGCCGGCGACGTCGTCAAGCTGGCCGCCGGCGACCTCGTCCCGGCCGACCTGCGGCTGCTCACCGCCAAGGACCTGATGGTCAGTCAGGCCGCGCTGTCCGGCGAGTCGTTGCCGGTCGCCAAGGCCGACACCCGACCGGCCACCGACCGCGGACAGACCACCACCCGCGACCCGGTCGAGGCCGACAACCTCGTCCTGACCGGCACCTCCGTCACCTCCGGCAGCGCCACCGGCGTCGTCATCGCCACCGGCGCGGACACCTACCTCGGCTCCATGGCCGGTGCGCTGGCCGGCGAGCGCCCGGAGACCAGCTTCGACCTCGGCGTGAAGAAGGTCAGCTTCCTGCTGATCCGCTTCATGATGGTGATGGTCCCGGTGGTGTTCCTCATCAACGGGCTGACCAAGGGCGACTGGGCGGAGGCGTTCACCTTCGCGGTGGCGGTCGCGGTCGGCCTCACCCCCGAGATGCTGCCGATGGTCGTCACCACCAACCTGGCGCGCGGCGCCGTCGCGCTCTCCCGCCGCAAGGTCGTCGTCAAGCACCTCAACGCCATCCAGAACCTCGGCGCCATGGACGTGCTGTGCACCGACAAGACCGGCACCCTCACCGAGGACCGGATCGTGCTGGACCGCTACCTCGACGTGCACGGCCGGTCGGACGGCGAGGTCCTCGAACACGCCTACCTCAACAGCCACTTCCAGACCGGGCTGCGCAACCTGATGGACCAGGCCGTCATCGACCGGATGCACGAGGCCGAGGAGGTTGTCGTCGACGCCCGCTTCACGCTGGTCGACGAGATCCCCTTCGACTTCGCGCGCCGCCGGATGTCGGTCGTGCTGCGCCGCAACGACCTCGACGGCCTCGCCGCCGAGCACCTGCTGATCACCAAGGGGGCCGTGGAGGAGGTCCTCGACCGCTGCGAGCGGGTCACGTACGCCGGCGACACCGTCGAACTCACCGACGTCCTGCGGGACACCGTGCTGCGCACCGCCGAGGAGCACGGCCGGCAGGGCCTGCGGGTGCTGGCGGTGGCCACCCGCACCCTGCCGGTCGGCCCCGACGACGCGGCGGACGGCGCCGCCACCTACACCGTCGCGGACGAGGCCGGGCTCACCCTGATCGGCTTCCTAGCCTTCCTCGACCCGCCGAAGCAGGACGCCGCCGAGGCGCTGCGGGCGCTCGCCGACAACGGCGTCGCGGTCAAGGTCGTCACCGGCGACGGGGAACTGGTCGCGGCCCGGGTCTGCGAGCAGGTCGGCATCGACCCCGGCACCCCGGTCACCGGCGCCGAGATCGACACCCTCGACGACCTCGAACTCCTGGAGAGGGCCCGCACGGCGACCCTGTTCGCCAAGGTCAACCCGGTGCAGAAGGCCCGGATCGTGCGCGCGCTACAGGCGGACGGGCACACCGTCGGATTCCTCGGCGACGGCATCAACGACGCCGCCGCACTGCGCGACGCCGACGTCGGCATCTCCGTCGACACCGCCGTCGACATCGCCAAGGAGTCCGCCGACATCATCCTGCTGGAGAAGGACCTCACCGTCCTCGGCCAGGGCGTGCTGCGCGGCCGGCTGACCTTCGGCAACACCATCAAGTACCTGAAGCTGACCGCCTCGTCGAACTTCGGCAACGTCTTCTCGGTGCTCGTCGCCTCGGCGTTCATCCCGTTCCAGCCGATGCTCGCGCTCCAGCTGCTCGTGCAGAACCTCTGCTACGACGTCTCCCAACTGGCCACGCCCTGGGACCGGATGGACGCCGACTACCTGCGCACCCCGCGCAAGTGGGACGCCCGGGGCATCCGCCGCTTCATGCTCGTCCTGGGCCCGACCAGCTCCGTCTTCGACATCACCACCTTCGCGCTGATGTGGTACGTCTTCGGCGCCAACAGCGAGGTGCACCAGGCGCTGTTCCAGTCCGGCTGGTTCGTCGAGGGCCTGCTGACCCAGACCCTGGTCGTCCACATGCTGCGGACCCGCCGGATCCCGTTCGTCGAGTCCCGGGCCACCTGGCCGGTGCTGCTGATGACCGCACTGGTGATGGGCGTCGGCCTGTGGCTGCCGTTCTCGCCGCTGGCCGGGGCGCTGGGCATGCAGGCACTGCCGCTGGGCTACTTCCCGTGGCTGGCCGCGACGTTGGCGGCGTACTGCCTGCTCACGCAGGGGGTCAAGGGGTGGTACATCCGCCGGTTCGGCGAGTGGCTCTGAAGTCACCGAGGGGCCCCGTGCCCGCGGCGTTCGGCCCTACCGGCCGGGCGCCACGGGCACGGGGCCCTCGCCGTCCCCTTCCGGCCGGGCGTGCCGCAGCCCCCGCACCGCCCCCGACGCCAGCGGCAGCACCGCGGCGAGCGCGGACACCACCCCGGCGATCGCCACCACCCGGAACCCGCCGTACGCCCGGGCCAGCGGTCCCACGCACAACTGCCCCACCGGGATCGCCGCGTACGCCAGCAGATCGCCGGTGGCCGCGACCCGGGACAGCGCGTGCGCCGGGACGTGCTCCTGGAGCGAGGTGTCCCAGGCGATGCCCGTCACGCAGACCCCGAGCCCGGCGACGAAGCCGCCCGCGACCAGCCAGGGCGCGTCCCACCGCGCGCCGAGCACCAGCAGCGGCACCGCCCCCAGCGCACCCGCCGCCTGCCCCCACGCCAGCAGCCGGCCGACCGCCAGCCGGTACAGCACCGCCCCGCTGACCAGCAGCCCGACGCCCCGGGCGCTGAGCACCAGCCCCCAGGCGGCCCGGCCCGCGGTCCGCTCGGTCAGCGCCGGGCCCAGGATCTGCCAGGTCCCGGTCTGCACCAGGTTGATCACGAAGAACGAGAGCGTCGCCGGCGCCGCCCACCGGACCCGTCCGAACTCCCGCCAGCCGCCACGGACCGCCGCCCACAGGGGCCCCGCCGCCCGCGCGGGCCGCGACCCGTCCCCCGGCAGGCGGGCCAGACACCCGGCGGCGACCACGAAGCTCACCGCGTCGCAGACGATCGCCGGCCCGCTGCCGACCGCCACCACCAGCCCGCCCGACAGGCTCGGCCCCAGCACCTTGGCGGCGTTGCGCACCGTGCTCAGCAGCGCGTTGGCCGGCCGCAGCGCCGCCGCGCCGACCACCTCCGGCACCAGGCCGCGCAGCGCCGGCGTGGTGAACGCCGCGCACACCCCGCCCAGCACCTCCACCCCGGCGACCGACGGCAGCGCGTAGTGCCCGGTCAGCAGCAGCCCGGCGACCGCGCCCTGGGCGGCCGCCGACCCCAGGTTCGCCGCCACCAGCACGGTCCGGCGCCGGAACCGGTCGGCACTCACCCCGCCCACCACCAAGAACGCCAGCATCGGCAGCATCCGGGAAGCGAGCACCACCCCGAGGTCGCCGGGGCGGCCGCCCGAGCCGTCCAGCACCGCGAAGGCCAGGGCCACCGGCGCCATCGCACTGCCCAGCAGCGACACCGCCTGCCCGGTCAGGAACCAACGGAAGCCCGGGTACGCGAACGGGGACGCGGCGCTCCGGGCGGGCGACCCCGGCCGGGCGGCGGGAGAGGGAACGGGGCCGGAGGCGGGGCGGGGGTCGGGGTCCATGGGCCGGAGTCTGCGGGGCCCGCCGCGCAAACCTATGCTTTCGGTCCCGGGCGAAAGGTCCGGGACCGAACACCGAACCGGCTGACACTGAACAGCGAACCGGCTGACACCGAACAGTGAACCGGCGGACACCGACCCGCACGCACCGCGCCCGCACGTACCGCGCCCGCCCGCGCCGACCCGCAGACACCGCGTCCGCACGCACCGAGCCCACACACACCGCGCCCGCCACCACCACGCCCCCGAGCACCGCGGACACCGGGCCGGCGGCGGACCCACGCCCCGGAGGGAGGCGGCAACCGATGGCAGTGCTGCGCCTGAGTCCGCTCGCCCTGTCCCGCTCCCGCTTCGCGCTCTCACCGCTCGCCGAAACCCTCGGCACGGTGATCGCGCTCGCCCGGCCGGGCCCCGCCCCCTGGTTCGCGGCCTGGCACGCCCGCCACCTGCCGGCCCTGGCCGCCGTCGGGGCCGCCGACCCGTTCGCCCGCGGCCTGATCGGACTGGTCAGCTCGACGACCTGGCTGCCCCGCTGCGTGGCGATCCCCCCGCCGGACGGCCTGCGCACCACCCTCGCCGACGAGTTGGCCGCGGTCCGCGCCGTCCCCGACGCCGCCTTCCGCAGCGAACTGGAGACCTCCGCGGCCCACCCGCACCCCCGCCACGCGGCCCGCCACCACCGCCACCGCGACCTGTCCTGGCTCACCGGGCACGCCTGGGCCGACCGCACCGCCGACCTCCTCCAGGCCCTGTGGCACACGCACGTCGCCCCGGACTGGACCCGCCGCCGCACCCTCCTGGAACGCGACGTCGCCCACCGGGCCGGACTGCTCGCCACCCGCGGCTGGCCCGCCGCCCTCGACCAGATGAGCCGCCACAGCACCTGGGAGGGCCCGAACGCCCTCCGCTTCGGCCCGCGCCCCGGCCCGGACCGCGTCATCGGCGACACCGGCCTGCTCCTCGTCCCGGTGAGCCTGGCCACCGGCACCTGGCTCTGCGAGGGCCCGCCCGGCCACTACGCCCAGGTCTACCTGGCCCGCGGCGCCGCCACCGTGCACGCGGCCCCGGAGCACACCGCCGCCCCCGGACGGGCCCTCGCCCGCCTCGTCGGCACCGGGCGCGCCGGCCTCCTGCACGCCCTCCGGCAGCCCGCCACCAGCACCGAACTCGCCGCCCGCCTCCAGCAGTCCCTGGGCACCGTCGGCGGCCACCTGGCGGTCCTGCGGGACGCCGGCCTGGTCGTCGGCACCCGGGTCGGCCGGCGGGTGGTGTACCGGCGCACCGAACGCGGCGAGCTGCTGGTGGGCGACGCCGAGCCGGACCCGGGAGATGCGGCCGACGGGCTGAATCCCGCCCCTGCCGGAGAAAACGGGATGAGCGCGACGGACCCGTCCGGTTAGCGTCGCCCGTGTGACCACGAGCCACCGCACCGACCTGACCGTCCGCACCATCCCGGACGCCGACCTCGACCAGGCCGTCGACCTCACCGCCCTCGCCTTCCACCTGAAGCTCGACGGCAAGGGCCGCGCCCAGCAGAGCGAGGTGCTGCGCGGCGCGCTCCGGATCGGTGCCTACGACGACCGCACACTGGCCGGCATGGCCGCCGCCCACCGCCTCCGGATCGCCGTGCCGGGCGGCCAACTCCCGGTCGCCGCACTGGACTTCGTCTGCGTCGCGGCCACCCACCGGCGGCGCGGCGCCCTGCGGGAACTGCTCGCCGAATTCTGGCGGCACTGCGCGGCCGAACGGCTCCCGCTGGCCTGCCTCTGGGCCTCGGAGAGCGCGATCTACGGCCGGTTCGGCTTCGGCGCCGCCACCGAGGCGTACCGCCTGGAAATCGACTCCGGCCGCCCCCTGCGGCTCCGCATCGCGCCCGACGACCGCCCGCTGCGACTGCTGGACCCGGCCGACGCCCCGGCCGTACTCGGCGCGTTCCACGAGGAGCAACTGAGCGCCGGCGCCGGGCGGTTCAGCCGCGACGCCGCATGGTGGCGCCGGCACGTGCTCGGCCTGGAGGACGCCGACGACGACGAGGACGACTACGGCCCCCTCCGGGTGGTGGTGCTGGGCGCCGCCGGCGAGCACCCCGGCGGCTACGCCCTGTACCGCACCCGCGGCGCCGACGGCCACGCCCCCGGCGCGGTCGACGTCCAGGAACTGGCCGCCGCCTCCGCCCCGGCCGCCGCCGCACTGTGGACCTACCTCGCCGGCATCGACCTGACCAGCACCGTCCACGCCTTTGCCCGGCCCGTCGACGACCCCCTGCTGCAGTTCGCCGCCGACCGCGACCAGGTACGGGTCACCCGACAGGAACCGTGCCTGTGGCTGCGGCTGGTGGACGTGGGCGCCGCCCTGACCGCCCGCTCCTGGGCCGCCCCGGTGGACGTCGTCCTCGACGTCCGCGACGCCGCCCTGCCCGCCAACGACGGACGCTTCCGACTGACCGTCGGCCGGCCCGGCACCGCCGCCTCCTGGACGCCGACCACCGACACCGCCGACATCGCCCTGGACGTACGGGAGTTGGGCGCCTGCTACCTGGGCGGGATGCCGTTGCGCCGGCTCGTCCAGGCGGGGTTGGTCACCGAACGCACCCCGGGCGCGGTCCGCCGCCTGGACGCCGCGTGGGAGACCGAGCGGCTGCCGTTCACCGCGGAGGACTACTGAGCCGCCCGCCGCAACTACCGCGCCGGCCGGAGCGCCGCCATCAGCAGCACGTCGTGCCGGGCCCCGTCCCAGTACAGGGCCTCGCGCAGCCGGCCCTCCAGCACGAAACCGCACGCCTCGTAGGCGCGCCGGGCCCGCTCGTTGTAGGTGAAGACCTCCAACTGGACGCGGTGCAGGCCCACGCGGTCGAAGGCGTGGCCGAGCAGCAGCCGGATCGCCTCCGGGCCCAGGCCGCGGCCGGTGGCGCCGGGCACCAGGGCGATCCGGAACGCGCCGTGGGCGTTGTCCTGATCGATCTGGCTCAGCGCCAGGTCGCCCAGGTAGTCGCCGGTCTCCCGGTCCTCGATGGCCAGATCCAGCCGGTCGGTGCGCTGCGCGCAGGTGGCGACCCACGCCCCGATCTCCGCCCGGCTCCAGTCGCGGTGGGTGCCGGTCAGCCGCCTGGTCTCCGGATCTTGGAAGGCGGCGTGGAAGGCGTCCGCGTGTCGATCGGCGAGCGGCAGCAGCCGTATCCGGTCGCCTTCGAGGACGGGCTTCGCGGCGAGTGCGCTGGCATCGATCATGGGTGGATGATGGCCGGGTCGCGGCAGGCGCGGCAAGGGAATTGACTCGCGGGCGACGCCGTTGACGCCGGTGGCCTACGGGGGGCCGTGGCCCGAGGGGCCGGGGAGGGGCGCGCGTGGAACTCCAACAGGTGCACTGTTTCGTCGTGGTCGCGGAGGAGGGACACCTCAGGCGGGCCGCCGAGCGCCTGGGCCTGCCGCGGTCGGCCGTGGCGCACCGCATCCGCGAGCTGGAACGCGAGCTGCGGACCGCGTTGTTCGACCCCGCCCTACCGGGGCCGCGGCTGACCGCCGCCGGCGACCGGTTCCTCCCGGAGGCCCGGATGCTGCTCGCCGCCGAGGAACGCGCCCGCGCCGTGCTCGCGCACCGCACCGTCGCCGCGCCACCAGGCGCCCCGCCCCGCACCCTGCGCCTGGGCACCAGCCCGGGCCTGGCCGGGCACCTGGAGCGGGTGCTGGACGCGCTCGCCCGGATCGCCCCGCACTTCGCCGTCGAGCCGGTCACCGCACCGGCCCCGGAGCGGCCGGCGCTGGTCGCGTCCGGAGCCCTGGACGCCGCCCTCGTCCGCGGCCCGGCTCCCGGACCCGCCCGGGACGGGCTCCGCCACGTCCCCCTCTGGCAGGACGCCCTGGTCGCCGCCGTCCCCGCCCGCCACCCGCTGGCCGCCTCGCCGGGCACCATCAGCCTCGCCGAACTCGCCGGCGTGCCCCTGGTCCTCACCGACCGCGACGCCAACCCGCCGCTGGTCGACCTGGTCACCGCCGCCTGCCACGACGTCGGATTCACGCCCCTGCCGGGCCCCCGGCACCGCTCGCTGGAGGCCACCTTGGCCGCGATCGGCGCCGGCGCCACGGCCGCGGGGCTGTGGACCGTCGTCTACGACACCTACGCCCGCCGGCTGTCCGCGCCCGGCGTGCGCTACCTGCCGTTCCGCAACCCGGGCATGGAGTTGACCACCTCCCTGGTGGTCCGCCGCGCCAATCCGCCCGACGGCGTCGAGGCGTTGCTGCGGGCCTGCGCGGCGGCGGGGGAGAGCGGCGCACCGGCCGTCCCCCACTGACCGCCCGGCCCGCCGGTCCGGCGTCGCCCGCCCCGCCCCCAGCGGCCGCCAAAAATGACCGTTGCTGACGCAAAACCGCTGCTTGAACCCCTGATGGGGGTCTCAACTGCCAGACTCCATGCCACCTTCCGGACGCCCTCGCGGGCGTCCTCGCACCGGGCAGACCGAGCACAGGAGAGAGCATGCGGACACCGATGACGATCGCGGACTTCCTCGACCGGGCCGAGTTGGGGTTCCGCACCGGCCCGGGCGTGATCGACGAGCCGCAGCAGCCCGCTCCGCCGGTGCCCACCTCCACCTACGGACGGTTCGCCGAACGCGTCCGCGCCTGGCAGGCGGGCCTGGACGCCCTCGGCGTCGGCGAGGGCGAACGCGTCGCGGTGGCCAGCCACAACTCCGCCCGACTGCTGGAACTGCTGTTCGCGGTCCCGATGAGCGGCCGGATCTGCGTCCCGGTGAACTTCCGCCTCAAGCCCGAGGAAGTCGCCTACGTGGTCGAGCAGAGCGGCGCCACGGTCCTCCTCGTCGACCCGGAACTGGACGGGGCCCTCGCCCACGTCACGGCGCGCCACCGCTTCGTCCTCGGCGAGCAGACCGAGACCGAGCTGATGCGGTTCGGCGTGGCACCGCGCCCGTGGTCGCGCCCGGACGAGGACGCCACCGCGACGATCAACTACACCTCGGGCACCACCGCCCGCCCCAAGGGCGTGGAACTGACCCACCGCAACATCTGGGTGAACGGCATGACCTTCGGCCTGCACACCCGCGCCTGGGAGCGCGACGTCTACCTGCACACGCTGCCGATGTTCCACTGCAACGGCTGGGGCATGCCCTACGTGATGGCCGGCCTGGGCGCCAAGCAGGTGGTGCTGCGCAAGGTCGACGGCACCGAGATCCTCCGCCGCGTCGAGGAACACGGCGTCACCCTCATGTGCGGCGCCCCGACGGTCTGGAACATGGTGCTGGACGCGGCGGCGACCTGGGAGGGCGCCGTCCCCGGCCGGGACCGGGTCCGCATCGTGTGCGCCGGTGCCCCGCCGCCCAGCCGGACCATCCAGCGCGTGGAGGAGGAACTGGGCTGGGAGTTCACCCAGCTCTACGGCCTCACCGAGACCTCGCCGTTCCTCACCTTCAACCGCACCCGCCCCGCCGACCTCGACCTCCCCGCCGAGGAGCGGGCCCGCAAGCTCTCCCGCGCGGGCCTGCCCGCCCTGGGCGTCACGCTCGCGCTCTCGGACGCCGGCGAGGTCCTGGCCCGCTCGAACACGGTGCTCAAGGGGTACTGGGAGAAGCCGGAGGAGACCGCCCAGGCGCTGGCGGACGGCTGGTTCCACACCGGCGACGGCGGCACCTTCGACGAGGCCGACAGCCACCTGACGATCTCCGACCGGAAGAAGGACGTCATCATCACCGGCGGCGAGAACGTGTCGTCCATCGAGGTGGAGGACACCATCTTCAGCCACCCGGCCGTCGCCGAGGTCGCGGTCATCGGCGTACCGCACGAGAAGTGGGGCGAGACGATCAAGGCCCTGGTCGTCCTCGCCGAAGGGGCGACGGCGGCGGAGGCCGACATCATCGCCCACTGCAAGCAGCATCTGGCCGGCTACAAGGCCCCGACCTCGGTGGAGTTCCGGGACGCCATTCCGCGCACCGCCACCGGCAAGATCCAGAAGTTCAAGCTGCGCCGGCCCTACTGGGCCGGACTCGACCGGGGCGTCAACTGACGCCCGGTCAGTGCACCGCTCCGGGGGCCCGGGGCCCCCGACCGGCAGTTCACCACCGTCGGCGGTGAACTGCCGAGGAGCACCAGCCGTAGCCCGGGCCGCGAAGACCCGGGCTGCGGTGCGAACTTCGAAACGTTCGGGCGCGAAGCGCGCGTCCCGGTTCCCGGACGCGCGCCGCCCCGCCGTTTCCCGCTCAGTGGTGAGCGGTGCGACGACCCCGGCGGTACAGCAGGACGCCACCCATCAGCAGTCCGGCGCTGGTCGCGATGGCCAGGCCGGTCTCCGCCCCACCGGTCTTCGCCAGCTGCGGGCGAACCGGAACGTTGCGGTGCTGCCGGTGCTCAGGCGCGGCGACCGGCGCGGCCGGCAGGTGACGCCGGGCCACGGGGGCCTCGTGGTGCACCTGCGGCTTGCTCTCCTGCATCCTGTGCTGGTGGTGCCGCACGTGGACTTTCGACACGTTGGCGCAACGGTTGCCGAAGGCGGGGTTGAGCGCTCCGACCACATCCACCGTGTTGCCGCACACATTGACCGGGATGTGAACGGGCACCTGGATCTGATTGCCGGAAAGTACGCCCGGAGATCCGGCAGCGGTGCCATGGGATCCGGCGTCGGCCGCGGACGCTCCCGCTCCTGCGAGCAGCAGACCGCCCGTGGCAACCGAAGCGGCAATGACCTTTTTGATCACGAGACTCCTCCTTGACAGTGCGGTCACATCCGCGGACCGCACACCACACAACGACGCTGAACGCAGAAAGATCCGAATGCATCATTTCGATCACTCTTTCAGCTTGCTGCGTATGCCTACTCGGTGGAATGTGCAGGTAGATATTTTTGTATGCCAATGCATTTCGCATGATGAGTGGGTCACCGAAAAATAATCGCGAAAAAGTGCTCGCGGCAATAGCGGCGAACTCGTGGAAAACCTGGAATCACAAAAGTCGCGTGGGGCGGGTGGCCGGTGGTCCGGCGTCCGCGGGCCGCGGAGCGCAGCTCGACGCGGCCGTCGCGACGGCACCGGACGGCGGGGCGCCCTGAGCCGGCGTGTCCCGATTCCCGCCGGTTTCACGGGGCTTCTCAGGGCGCCCTGGCCGGTTCGGGACGGGTCAGTTCCGGTTGAGCAGCGGCAATCGGCCCACGTGCAGCGGGCCGATGTCGCTGGCGACCTTCAGGGGGTCGCCGAGGACTCCGGTGACGCTCGGACCGGTCCCGTCGGCGTGGGCGGGTGCGGAAAGGGCCCCGGCGAGGGCGAGGGCCCCCAATAGGGCGGCAAGGGCACGGCGCATAGCGGCTCCTGCTCCATTCGTGGTGGTGACGTGCAACTGGCACCGGCCACCCTGGCAGCAGTGCATCGCAGAAAACCGGAAGACGTTGCGGCGCGGAGGACTTGCCCGAGGTAATTCGGCTGAACAGGGGAATTTCCGGCCGGCGGCCACTTCGCCCGAAGGTCCTCGGTGCCGCAAATTCGGTGCGTGCCAAGGAAATCAAGAAATCTCGATCATACAATCCGGCGCGTCGTTCAACGACTTCACGCACATTTCCTATTAGCCTCACCAACTGTACGAAGTCGTTACCTGACGACCTCAACCGCTCAATTCACCGGAGAAGAAATGCGCAAGCTTCACAAGGCCGTTGTCGTGGCTGCTGTCCTCGGTAGCGTCGGTTTCCTCGGCGCCAGCACCGCCAACGCCGATGGAGGGGAGGGCGGCGGCAAGGCCCGCTTCGACATCAAGCAGAGCGCCTCGTGTCGGTCGCACGACACCAACGTCGACGTCCTCGGCGAAGTCGGGATCGCCAACGGCCTGGGCGGCAACCTCCTCGGTGGCGAGGGCTCGCCCGGCGCGCAGAGCACCCACATGGGTTCGTCGATGGGCTGCAGCAACGACGCATTCGGCAAGTAACCGGAACGAAGAGGGGTCCCGGCGTCCACGCGGACGCCGGGACCCCTCTTCGTGCGTCCGGGCACCGCTGCGGTCGGCGGCTCCGGCAACATCGGACACCGCCCGTCCAACGGGCCCCGGAAGCCCGGCCGTTGCGTGCCGAACGCCCCGCGGCGTCCGCCGCCTCCCGGACGAGAGGCGGCGAGCCGGCGGGGGCGGATGGACGGACGGCAGCGACACGCAGAAGCGGGGCCGGTCGCCGAGCGGCGTTCCGACCCCGCTTGGGTCGTCACCGGGTGCGGGCTCGCCGCCACCCGGTCAACGACCGCGTGCGCCGTTAGAAGTCGGCACGCGGCCGCTCGAACCCCTTGGGCAGCACGAAGTGGTTGGAGCAGTTCATCCGCGGACCGATGTCCGTGTGCTCCCGGCTCGCCAGGCCGGTCTCGGGCCACACCACGCGCTGCCGGGCGGCCGTCGAGCAACGCTGCATCTGCCGGATGACGACGCGGTCGCCGTCCTTGGTGCGGTAGGTCCCCTCGTTCTTGTGGACGCAGGTTCTGTCGCCGGCGGCGCCGCGGCTGCACTCGGCGCCGTCCGTGGCGTGCGCCTGGGGAGCCACGAGGCCGGCCGTGGTGAGGCCGCCCATCAGTGCCACGATGGTTGCGATCTTCTTCCGACTGAACATGGACTGCGTTCCTTTGTGATCGAGGCCGGGCGCGGTGCACCGCGAACGGGCCCGCGCCCGGGCCCTGGACATGCCGAAAGGGGTTCTGGTGCCCGGGCCCGTGGGCCGGACACCAGAACCCCGAGGTGTTACTTGTTGAGGGCGGAGTTGTTGCAGCCCATCCGCGAGCCCTGGTGGGTGCCCTGCTTGCCGGGGGAACCCTCACCGTTGAGCGCGTTGCCCAACACGCCGTTCAACAGCCCGACCTGGCCGAGGACGTTGAGGTTCATGTCGTGCGACCGGCACATGGTGTGCTGACCGATCTTCACGTCCTCGTGACGCTTCTCGGCGGACTGCTGGACGGGTGCCTGCTGGACGGTCGCCTGGGGGGCGATCTGCGGCGCGGGCGCCTGCTGCACCGGCATCTGCTGCACCGGGGCCTGGGGGGCGATCTGCGGGGCAGGGGCCTGCTGGACCGGAGCCTGCTGCACCGGAGCCAGCGGGGCGGCCTGCGGGGCAGGGGCCTGCTGGACCGGCTGCGGGGCGGCCTGCGGAGCCGGAGCCTGCGGGGCGGCCTGCGGGGCGGTCGCCTGGGGGGCGGCCTCCTGGTCACCGCGCTCGCCGCCGGACGAAGAGGCCCCGGCGGCCGAGACGGCCCAGGCGTTGGCCTGCGGGCCGTACCCGTCAGCGAAGCTGACTCCGGCACCGGCGGTGGCGAGGCAGCCGATGGCTGCGACGACGATGGCGACTCTCTCAAGTTTGCGCATGGAACCCTTGATCCTTGGTTGCGGGGACGGGGATGATGCCGCGACTACTAAGTGTGAGGATATGCACACTCAACGTAATCAATCGTGGATTTCGCCCTCTACACTTTCCGTGTCGTTCCCGCAACAGGAGGAACTCTCCCTTACGTCCGTGACGCGTCGAACCCGGCGTGCTCCGCCGTCCCGGATGGCGAGCGGCGAACTCCCGTGCGGCATTCCGGGCGATTGCCCGGAGGTGCTCAACGAGCTTGTTTGGCAAGCGAATTGAGGTCGAAGCGATGCAATGGCAACCCGGCTGTCGATTCGCGTGACGGCCTGCTCGGCATTGCCTGGCGAACCCTTCTTCTGTGCTCTGCGGAAGGTGAACGAGGTGGGCCCCCAATAGGGGCACGGGAGCGGCTCGATACTCACCCGTTTGCCGTGAGTGTCACCGCCCTCGGCGCATGCCAAAAGATCGCGCCCGCAGGGTCGGCGGTCATGTGAAGCGGGGCGCGGTCGAGATGCTTGATTAGCCCGCCGGTGTGACTATCGGGGTTCCATAAAGGCGGCCCGGAGTGCGGGAAACTCGCAGCTCAGAGCGGTTTCTGTCGCCTTTTCTCGTCTTTCGACACAGGGCGCGCAACGGAGTGGAACCCCCAGATTGGCGACTGCTAGTGTGCGCGCAGTCACAGCCAGCAATTAGGGCTTAAGTAGAGGTACGAAGGGTCGAGGGTTCCATGCGCAAGCTTCACCAGGTCATGATCGTCGCCGCTGCGGCCGGCGGTCTGTCGGCCGCCGGTGCCGGAATTGGCACCGCCTACGCCCACGATGGCGGCAGGATGCACAAGAACGATCTCTTCCGTCCGTACCAGGAGTGCAGCCCGCAGACCTTTGCCGAGGCCAATCTCCCGGTCGGCGTGCTCGCCGTTCCCGAGACCTTGGGCACCACCTGCGGTCAGTTCAACCACGCTTTCACCAAGTAAGGCGCGTCGGGCGATCGCGCCCGGCATCGCTCGCGGGCCCTTCGGGAAATGCTTCCCGAGGGGCCCGCTCGCTTGTGGCGGAACAATTGCTTCGGGCCGGTGCGGCCGAACGGGTGATTCGCTGCGAGGAGCTCGCGTACGGCTCGGCCCGTTGAATGCCCAAGTGGGCCGGAACTTGCCATGGTTGCAAGGGCCAAGTCCGCTCCATCGGGTCGTACCATCCGGCGCGTCGCCCAGCAACTGTGAGTCTTTCGTATTAACTATCAGCAACTGCACGAAGTCGATCGGTAACCGATCGTTTCCGCTCACATGGAGAAGAAATGCGCAAGCTTCACAAGGTTGCTGTCGTGGCCGTCGCGCTGGGCAGCGTTGGCTTCTTCGGTGCCGGCACCTCGTACGCCATGGGTGGTTCGGGCGCGGGTATCGGCCAGGGTTCCCAGTGCCGGACCCACGACCTGAACGTCGACGTCCTCGGCGAGGTCGGCATCCTCAACGGAGTGCTGGCCAACGCACTCAACGGAGAGGGCTCGGCCGGCGCCCAGGCCACCCCGATCGGCTCGGGGATCGGCTGCAACAACAGCGCCCTCGGCAAGTAGCAGAGAAGGGGTCCGGCGGCCGGCCCACGGGTCCGGGCGCCGGACCCCTTCCGGCATCCCAGGGCCGGGCGCGGGCCCGTTCGCGGTGCACCGCGCCCTGGCCTCGATCACAAAGGAACGCAGTCCATGTTCAGTCGGAAGAAGACCGCAGTCGTCGTGGCACTGATGGGCGGCCTCACCGCGGCCGGCCTCGTGGCTCCCCAGGCGCACGCCGATGCCACCGGGCTCTGCACCCGTGACATCCAAGGCAACGTCACCTGCCTCCAGCGGACCACCGGTACCAACGAGGACGGCAGTTATACCCTCAACCAGCAGCAGAGCTGCGTGCCGACATCGCCGGTGACCCTTCCGGCCCACGGACTGCTCAACCCCGGGACCACGCAGGTCGGTCCGGCCATCACGTGCAACAACTCGGCGCCGGTGCCTGCCGGCGACCAGATGGCCCCGATGGACTGAGCCGCTGCGAGGAGCCGGGGTGCGGCGGCCGGCGCGCGAGCGCCGGCGTCGAGCCGGTTGGAGGGCGGTCTGCTTCCCGCTCCGCCCGAACGAGGGGTGACGACACGGCACACCCCGTCAAACGGCGCATGGCCGGACCGAGTTGCCTGAGGTCCGGCCATGCGTCGCGTGCGGGATGCGGGCGGTTCCGCGCAAACCAAAGGCCCCGGAACCGAGTGGGTGGCTCGGTGCCGGGACCGGATCAGTTCCAGCGCGGGGGAGCGGGCGTCAGAAGGCGTTGTTGTCGCACTTCAGGTTCGCGCCCATGTGGGTCGGCTGCGAACCGGGCGAGCCCTCGCCGTTGAGGGCGTTGCCCAGGGTGCCGTTGAGGATGCCGGCGGCGCCGAGGACGTCGACGTTCATGTCGTGCGACCGGCACTCGGTGCCCTGCCCGAGGCCGATGTCGTGCCCCGGCTCGCCGTGGGCGTGGGCGGTGCCTGCGCTGAAGGCGCCGACGCTGCCGAGGGCGGCAGCCACGATGGCGGCCTTGTGGAACTTGCGCATTTCTTCTCCGGTGATCGAGCGGTTGTGAGGTGTTGACTGGGCGGCTTCGGCCGATGCCGGGGCCGCACGGGAGGTGCCGCGCCCCGACGCCGGTGGCCCGGAAGGGGAAGCGCCTTGTGGTGGTCCTGGTGGATCAGGCCATGCGGGGCAGGTCGAGCGCACCCAGCGGAGGGGCTGCCAGTCGCCCGAGCCCGACCGGGTTCACCTGCGGGACGTCCGGCGAAACCAGCGGGTTGACCAGCGGGTTGACCTGGGGGTTGATCTGCGGGTTGACCTGCGGCGCGGGTTGCGGCGAGAAGACCTGCGGAACGGCGACCTGCGGCGCGACCTGCGGCGTCACCTGGGGCGCTGCCTGGGGCGCGACCTGCGGGGCGGCTTGCGGTGCGGCCTGGGGAGCCGCCTGCGGTGCGGACTGCGGGCCGCCCGGGGAGGTGGAAGCCTCCGCGGCACCGCGCGACGTGGCCCACGCGCTGGCGTGCGGGCCACCGAACTGCGGTCCGTACTGCTGCGAGGCGGGTGCCTGGGGGGCCGGCTGCGGGGCGTACTGCGGCGCGGGTTGGGGGGCGTACTGCTGGGGTGCGGGGGCGTACTGCTGCGGAGCCGGCTGCTGGGCGTACTGCGGCGCGGGTTGCGGCGCGGGTTGCGGGGCCGCCTGCTGCGGTGCGGGGGCGTACTGCTGCGGAGCCGGTGCCTGGGGGGCCGGCTGCTGGGCGTACTGCGGCGCGGGTTGGGGGGCGTACTGCTGGGGTGCGGGGGCGTACTGCTGCGGAGCCGGGGCTTGCGGAGCGGTGGGCGTGGTGGCGCCGTTGTACCCGGCCGGAGCATCGGCATAACTCACGCCGGCGCCGATGGTGGACAGACCGCCAGCCGCTGCGACGACGAGCGCGATCTGATGAAGCTTGCGCATGGAACCCTCGGCCCTTCATTACCTGTATGGAAAACTGATTACTTATCGCTGTCGTGAGTGTGCGAACAGAGGTAATCCCGGACTTCACGCCTTGCGCACCACGTGCAAGTCCAGGACGGAAGCCGTCCGTCGGACCGCGGCAACGCCCGTCGTCAGGCCCTCCAACGGCCTTCGGTAGCGGCGGCGCAGCCCGTCACCTCTCCTCCGCATCGCGTCGGACAACCTCGTCGACATGGTTGCCGCAGGCCGCCCCGGAGCCCGGACGAAGAGGTCCTGGTCGGCGGCCCATGGGTCCATTCGCTGTTCTCTCCCAGCGAGGAACGGCGAATTGCCGCTGACAGTAACGGGAATCAAAGGATGGTCACCCATTTGCCCGCCGGTGTGCATCAATTGGAGTGCCCGCGCTGTGCCGGAACGGCGAACCGGCTCGGCAGCGAGCCACGCACTCGGCAACATCGGTATGTTTATCGGTAATTACTGGACGGGCGGGACGGTGCGGCCGTGAAAGAGAACGCAAAAAAAGGTTCTCGACGCCGGCCTTGCGGCTCGGCGTCGAGAACCCTATGGGTGACCTGCGTGGTTCCTAGTGGCTCAGAGTGCGCTGTTGTTGCAGCCCATGGTCGAGCCCAGGTGAGTCGACTGCGCGCCCGGCGAGCCCTCGCCGTTGAGCGCGTTGCCCAGCAGGCCGTTGAGGATGCCGACCTCGCCGAGGACATCCACGTTCAGGTCGTGCGACCGGCACTGGGAACCCTGCTTGATGTCGAACTGGCCGCCGCCCTGGCCGCCGAGGGCAAACGCGTTGCCGGCGCCGAGGAAGCTGATGCTACCGAGAGCGGCAGCCACGACCGCGGCCTTGTGAAGCTTGCGCATTTCTTCTCCGGAAGTTTGAGCCGATGTGGACTGCAATCTGCAGATGTGATCTGCGATGTACCGACTTCGTACAGTTGGGAAGGCTAATACGAAATACCAATCGACCTTGAGCGACGCGCCGGATTATGCGACAGAAAAAACGGAAGTTGCCCCGGAACCTGAGCAGTTAAGGACCGGGGTTGAGCGGGAACGGGCCGAAGTGCGCGCGGTGTTGCCTCTTTGTGGGTGGTGCGGAGTGGGGGCGGGCGGCTGGTCGTTCACGAAGGCCCTTCGAGGGAATTCCCCCGAAGGGCCCACGGCGGCACGGCCGCTGCGGCCTCCCTACCTGGCGGTCGCGAAGGCGTTGGCCTGAGTGTTGTTCTGGGTGCAGGAGAAGCCGTGGGTCTCAGGCGTGGCCAGCAGACCGATCGGCACGTTGGCGTCGAGCAACGACTGCGGGCTGCACTCCTGGTACGGGCGGAAGAGGTTGTTCTGGTCCTGCGGTCCGGACTGCGGCAGCAGTCGCGCCACCTGCGGCGAAAGCTGCGGGTTGAGCTGCGGGTTGAGCTGCGGCGACACCTGCGGGCCGGCCTGCGGACCGGCGGGCTGCTGCGGCGCGGCCAGCTGCGGGGCCGCCTGCTGCGGGCCGCCGTGCGTCCCGTAGGTGTGGGAGGTGGCGCCCGAGGCGGTCCAGGCGGCGGCCTGGGGGCTGTCCGGTTGGGGAGCGGTGGGCGTCGCGGCGCCGTTGTACCCGGCCGGCGCGGCCTGGCTGGCGCCGGCGCCGATGGTGGACAGACCGCCAGCCGCTGCGACGACCAGCGCGATCTGCTGAAGCTTGCGCATGGAACCCTCGGCCCTTCATTGCCTGTATGGAAATCTGATTATTTATCGCTGTGTTGAGTCCGCGAACGGGAATTCCCCGGGATTCGACGTGTGCGTGCCCTGCGTGAATCCACGGTGGGAGCCACCTGATGGACCGCGGCCACGCCGATCGTGAAGTCGCCCGCGCGGTCACGGAGTCGATGGCCCGATCCATCGCCGCTCCTTCGACTCGCGCGGGACGCCCGTCGACGTCGATTCCGCGGAACGCCCGCCACCGGGGAGGAAAGGGCCGTCCCGGCCGGCAGATCCACGAGGTCCATTCGCTGTTCTCTCCCAGCGAGGAACGGCGAATCCGCGTCCCCGGTAACGGGAATCAATGCACGGTCACCCATTTGCCCACCGGTGTACGAGCTTTGCGGCGGTGGCGCCCTTGCCTTCGCGCGGCGAGGCGTTCTCGTACCGCAGGGGTGGGGCGAATGGTTTATACGACTGTCCGAAGTCGTGGCATTCGGCGCGGGGAGGGGAGCGGAGAGGGGGCCGGCCCGGAGACGTAGCGGTCGGGGAGCGTGGCCAGGGGAGGCGACGGTCAGCGTGGAAGGGCTGACAACACGCTGACCGTCGCTGTTCTCCCACCTGAAAGAACGTCGTCATCCTAAGCCACGGAGGTGCTCGCGGCCCTGGCCGTGGGCGGGCGGGTTGGGCGGGGGAGCGGAGGGTGCGGCGCCGGCTCGGCGCGGGTTTTCGTGCGGTGTTCTTTGGCAACTCGTCGAGGAATTCCCCCTGTTGTGGTGGGCGTGGTGTGGTGGTGGGGCGGAATTGTTGGGAGTTCCGTGTCCGGGGCCGGTGGGGGACGTCCTTGTGGTGTCGCGGATATCGTCCGGGCGAATGGGAGCATGGGGTATGCCCATGCGACGGCTGACGCGATTGCACCGACGACCTGACGCATGGCGCGGGCTGATGCTGGTTCCGCTCGGGCTGATCGCCGCGGTTCTGGTGGCGGATGCCCTTTCCCCGGCGGAAGTCCACCTCAGGCCGCTGCTGGTCGCCGCCCCCGCCCTCACCGCCGCCTTCGCCGGACCCGGCCCGACCGCACTCATGGGCGGCCTGGCGGTGGCGGCCGAGTTCGGCGTCGCCGCGGGCCAGGGAGTCCTGGGCACGGGAAACTTCGCCGCGCAGATCAGCGCCCTGATCGTGGTGTCGGGCTTGGTGTTCCTGTTCACGGTGGTGCGGGAGCGCAATGAGCGGCGGCTGTCGCGGAGCCGTTCGGTGGCCGCGGTGGCGCAGCAGGTGCTGCTGCGGCCGTTGCCGGCGCGCAGCGGGGACTTGGAGTTCGCCTCGCTGTACGTGGCGGCGGAGGAGGAGTCCGAGATGGGGGGTGACCTGTTCGCCGCGGTGCGGACGGCCACCAGTACCCGGTTGATCGTCGGGGACGTCCGCGGCAAGGGGCTCCCGGCGTACAGTCACGCGGCGCTGATCCTCGGTGCGTTCCGTGCGGCGGCGCACCGGCAGGCCACGTTGCCCCGGCTCGCCCGCCATCTGGACGGCGCGGTCCGCTGGGACACCAGTCAGTGGGACACGGCTCCCGCGCGGCCGGCCACCGACCCCACGTCGGGTACCGCACCGGCCGATGCCGATGCCGACTCCGACGCCGCGGAGCTGTTCGCGACGGTCGCGCTCTTCGACGTTCCCGACGGGCGTCCCGAGCTGAGTGCGATCAGCTGTGGGCACCCGCCCGCGCTGCTGCTGCGGGACGGCCGGGCCCACAGCCTCGCCCCCGGGCGCTGCGCCCTGCCCATCGGGCTGGGGACCTTCGACGGCCCGCAGGACTACGACGTCGACACCTTCCCGTTCCTCCCCGGTGACCTGCTGCTCCTCTACACGGACGGGGTGATCGAGGCGCGCAACGCGGCCGGTGACTTCTATCCGTTGACCGAACGGGCCGGTGCCTGGAGCGGCAGCAGCCCCCGGTGCGTGCTCCGCCGGCTGCGGGAGGACCTCCTCGCCCACACCGGTGGCCGCCTCACCGACGATGCCGCGGTGGTCGCGGTCCGCCGCCTGCCGCCGCCCGCAGCGTCGGACCGGTGACGTCGGGCCGGTGACGTGAGGCCGGTGGCCTCGGGCGGGCGGTCGCGCGGCATACGAGTGAGGGGTGGGAACGGCCCGTCCGCTCGGTGTTCCTGACGGTGCGGCAGTGGAGCGGTCGGTGCGGGCTCGGGAGGGCGCCGCGACGGGCCGGGGCGTTCGGCGGGCGGAGCCGACGAGGCGTCACCTGCGGCTACTGCAATCGTGAAACGGGCTCCCCGCCGTCGTCCCACCCCCGTGGGCTGCGCTCTTTGCCCCGCGGAGCGCGGCGCCGCGGGCGGTGCCGGGCCCCGGATGCCAGCGTCGATGAGCGATATGCAGTTAATCAGATTAATCTCCGATATCAGCGCGATGTGGATCTTTGATGCTCGCTTCACTCGAACCAAGGAGGAGAAATGCGGAAGCTTCGCAAGGCTGCTGTCGTGGCCGCCGTTCTCGGTAGCGTCGCCTTTCTCGGTGCCGGCGCCGGCACCGCCAATGCCGCCGAGGAAAGGGGCGGCTGGGGGTGCGACGGCCAGGACCTGAATGTCGACATTCTCGGCCAGGTCGGGATCCTCAACGGTCTGCTGGGCAACGCCCTCAACGGTCGGGGAAACCCGGGCGCACAGATCAGCCCCATGGGCACCTTCTGTGGCGGTGGTCGCTAGCCACGCGGGTCACCGCAACGGGTCTCGGTGCCCGGGCCACTGGTCCGGGCACCGAGACCCGTTTTCGGCTGTGCCCGTATCCCTCTTCGGGTGGGGAACGGGTAGGCGAGCCGAGGGTGCTCCGGGGGCGTTCGACGCCATGCTGTACGCGGCACGTACAGGGTTGTTCGCGGGGGTGGATTTTCCGCGCCGGCGGGCAATCTTGCGGGTGGATGACCGCGATGGCCCACGACGGGATTGGGGAGCAGCCGATGAAGGTGTTGGTGCATGCGCTGGGGCAGGCACCCTCGGCGGGTGGAGGGGCGGGCACGCCCCTGGAGGGCGCTTTGGACGAGCGCGGCCGGTGGGTGGGGTGCGGCGAGTCGCCGACGACCGGCTCGGGCTCGATCCGCCGCGGCGTTGTGCGCGAGCGGACCGGGCAGGGCGGCGGCGGTGCCGCGTACGGGGAGGGGAGCCACCGGTGACCGGTCGGTCGGACATCGAGCTGTCGTACGCGAGCGGGGCGGCGGACCGGCCGCTGCTCGGCCGGACCATCGGCGCAGACCTGGCCCGTACCATCGCCCGCCACGGCGACCGCGAGGCGCTGGTCGAGGTGGCCGGCGGCCGCCGCTGGACCTACGCCGAACTGGGCCGCGCGATCGACGAGGTGGCGCTCGGGCTGCTCGCCAAGGGCGTCGGCAAGGGCGACCGGGTCGGCATCTGGGCGCCGAACTGCGCCGAGTGGGTCCTCGTCCAGTACGCCACCGCCCGGATCGGCGCGATCCTGGTCAACGTCAACCCGGCCTACCGGGTCCACGAGCTGGCGTACGTCCTGCGGCAGGCCGGCGTGACCGTGCTGGTCTCCGCCGTCACGCACAAGACCAGCGACTACCGACGGATGATCGAGCAGGTGCGCGCCGACTGCCCGGCGCTGCGCGACGTGGTCTACCTCGGCGACCCGACCTGGGGCGGGCTGCTGGCCGCGGGTGCGGCGGTGCCGCAGACCCGGCTCGTCGCCTGCGAGAAGGCGCTGACCGCCGACGACCCGGTCAACATCCAGTACACCTCGGGCACCACCGGCTTCCCCAAGGGTGCGACCCTCTCGCACCACAACATCCTCAACAACGGCTACTGGGTCGCCGAGACGCTCGGCTACACCGAGCACGACCGGGTCTGCCTGCCGGTGCCCTTCTACCACTGCTTCGGGATGGTGATGGGCAACCTCGGCATCACCACGCACGGGGCCTGCATCGTCATCCCGGCGCCCTCCTTCGAGCCGGCCGCCACCCTCCGCGCCGTCCAGGACGAGCGCTGCACCTCGCTCTACGGCGTGCCCACCATGTTCATCGCCGAGCTGAACCTGCCGGACTTCGCCGACTACGACCTCTCCTCGCTGCGCACCGGCATCATGGCCGGCTCGCCCTGTCCGGAGGAGGTGATGAAGCGGGTGGTCTCCGAGATGCACATGGCCGAGGTGTCGATCTGTTACGGCATGACCGAGACCTCCCCGGTCTCCACCCAGACCCGTCGGGACGACGACCTCGTCCACCGCACCGCGACCGTCGGCCGGGTGCTGCCGCACATCGAGGTCAAGGTCGTCGACCCGGCGAGCGGGGCGACGGTGCCCCGCGGCACCCCGGGCGAGCTGTGCACCCGCGGCTACGGCGTGATGCTCGGCTACTGGGAGGACCCCGAGCGCACCGCCGAGGTCATCGACCGGGCGCGCTGGATGCACACCGGGGACCTGGCGGTGATGAACGACGACGGCTACGTCCGGATCGTCGGCCGGAGCAAGGACATGATCATCAGGGGCGGGGAGAACGTCTACCCGCGGGAGATCGAGGAGTTCCTCTACTCCCACCCCAAGATCGCCGACGTGCAGGTCGTCGGCGTCCCGGACGAGAAGTACGGGGAGGAGATCGCGGCCTGCGTCATCCTCCGCGACCCCGCCGACCCCCTCACCCGCGACGAACTGGCCCGCTACTGCCGTTCCCGGTTGGCGCACTACAAGGTGCCGCGCTATCTGGAGATCACCGACGCCTTCCCGATGACCGTCAGCGGCAAGGTCCGCAAGGTCGAACTGCGGGAACGGCTCGCGGCGAAGTGGGGGACGCTCGCCCCGCCGGCGGCGCCGGAAAACGCCGCCGAGCCGGCCCGGGAGGACACCCTGGACACGGTGTGACGCGTTGAGCGGTGCGGGGCCCAACACCCCGTGCCGCACGGGCAGTTCGTCCGGACCCGGCCGCCGCCTCGCGGTGGCCGGGCCGCCGTCGTTCCGGGCCGGACCGGCCGATAGGGTCCTGACCTGGCCCGTTCCCGGTTCCGGGGAGGGGTGAAAGGCCGTCAACCAGGCCAAACTTCAAGGCCGTTCACCAGGACGGGAATCCCGCGGGATTCCCGTCAAGAGGGGACATTCATGACCCGTATCGCTCGTTGGGCGACCACTGCCGCCGCCGTGGCCGCCGCCCTGGGGAGCTTCGCCGCCCCCGCCTACGCCGACGTCGTCCAGCCCGGCAGTCCGGGCGGTCCCACCCGCGAGGTGCTCACCGCCGGCTGCGCGAGCGGCGAGGACGCGGCGACCGTGGCGCCGACCGTGGTCGACGCCGACAGTGCCGCCAGCTTCTACCGCTGCGACCCGGTCACGCACCGGGTGGCGGCCCAGGACGGGCACGCGACCTGCGCGCCCGGCGGTCTCTTCGACTGGAACCGGGGGCTGTGCGAACCGGCCGCCACGGTGCCCGAGATGGCGACCCGGCTGACCGCCGGCAAGGCCACCCTGTCCACCAAGCCGCTGAAGGTCATCGGACTGCACGCCACCCTGGTGCGGGCCCGTGCCGCCGGCCCGCAGGACGCGATCTGGAACGCCACCATCACCTTCAAGGACACCACCGGCAAGGTGCTGTGCGTGGCGAAGACGGACGTCGCCGGTCGGGCGTCCTGTGACGCCGAGCAGCCGCGCTCGGGCGCCGAGGTGCTCAGCGGCGGCTACACCGCCGAGTACGCCGGCAACGGTGCGGTGAACGGCGGCTACGACACCGTCGCCCAGGCCACCGCACAGGGCGGCATCCGCGCCGTCCTGCCGCCCCAGGTCTGACGGACCGTCGGCAGCGGTGCCCCGCGGTCGCCTCTGACCGGCTCGGCGCGGCCGCCCGCTCCCGCGGGTGGGTGCGCCGGACCGGTCCCGGTGGGAGGAGTGAGCGCGGGGGGCCGCGTCGCGCGCCGGCCCCGCGCGGCCCGGTCAATGCCGCTCGCCCGGCCAGTCCAACAGCAGCCGCTGGGCGCGCGGGAGCGAGGCGACGACCAGGTCGTAGGAGTCCTCGATCAGCTCCCGCACCATCCGGTCCGGGAGGGCTCCGGTCAGTGAAACGGTGTTCCAGTGCCGCTTGTTGAGGTGGTAGCCGGGGATCACCTCGGGGTGCGCCGCCCGCAGCCGCTGGGCCAGCTCCGGGTCGCACTTGAGGCTGACGGTCAGCGGCGCCGCGTCCAGTGACGTCAGCGCGAAGACCTTGCCCCCGACCTTGAACGTGCAGACCTCGGGGTGCCGGGGGAAGGGGTTCTCCTCGGTGGCGCCGTTGAACCCCAGGCAGGCGGCGCGGAGCGCTTTCGCATCGATCACCGGCACATTATGGCCCCAGCCGCCGACATCGCTGACGGTGCGTCACATCAGGCCGGTGGGACCGCTTCCCGGCGCATGCAGACCCGCGGCCAGCGATCCAGACCCAGCTCCGCCTCGTGGGCGCGGATCGCCCGCAGCCCCGGCGTCAGCGCGGCGTCGGCGAGCCGGCGGAACCCGAGCCGGGCGTAGTACGGGGCGTTCCAGGGGACGTCGGCGAAGGTGGTCAGGGTCAGCGCGGGCCGGGCGCCGTCCCGTTCGGCCCGGTCGATCAACGCCCGGCCGATGCCGCGCCGGGCCCGCCCGGGGTGCACGGAGACCTGCTCGACGTGGCAGCAGCCGTCGACCGGGTCCCAGAGGAGGTAGCCGCACGGCGCCTCGTCCGGCCGCGCACCGTCGTAGGCGGCGAGGGCCCGGCCGGCCCGCCGGTACTGCGCCAGCAGTTCCACCGGCGGCGGTTCGTCGTCCGCGATCCGCGCCATGCCGAGCGCGCGGAACGGCTCCCCGGCGGCGCGTTCGAGGGCGCGCAGGGCCGGCAGGTCGGCGGGGTCCGGAACACGGATGATCATGAGGCCAGTGTCGCGGGTCGCGGCGCGCGGGGCGAACGGGTTTCCGCCGCGGGGGCGCCGCGGTGGGCTCAGCCCGGCGGCCGGGCGCCCTGGGTGATCAGTTCGTCGGCCGCGTCGTTGACCGGCTGCGGGGTGCCGGTGAGGTCCATGACGAACAGCGGGACGTGCAGTTCGTCGGCGCGGGAGCGGGCGTCGCGGGCGTAGCCGGCCAGGGAGAAGAAGACCGCGACCGCGGAGTCCACCAGGCCGTTGAGCCAGACGCACTCGATCTCGCGCAGGGTGGTGGCCCGCGTCGTCGGATCGACCTGGGCGACCACGCCGCTGCCGCGCAGGTCGACGCCGGCGGCGGTCCGCTCCTGGGCGCGGGCGACGTCGGTGAAGCCCAGCCACTTCAGGTACTGCGCGGCCGCGGTGATGCAGTCCCGCGCGGTCCGGATCGTCACCGGGCGGAACGCCGGGCGCTGCGGCGGCGGACCGGTGGCCGGTCGGGGGCGGGCCGGTGGAACCGGGGCCGACGCGGGCGGGCGCGCGGTGGTGGGGGCCGCGCCGGGCAGCTCGGACGGGAGCGGTGCGGTGGGCGTCGGGGTGACCGGTACCCGCACGACCGTGCCGCAGGCGCACCCGCTCTCCGGCGCCGGCCAGGCGTCCTGGCGCCCGCAGACCTCGCACCGCACGTCCACCCAGGACGCTTCCCAGGTGCGGTGCAGTATCTCGACCGGCACGCCACCGCGCAGCACCGGCAGGGTCAGCGGGGCGCCGCAGGCGCAGGGGAAGGTCGGCGGGGTGAAGGCGTTCTCGCGGCGGCACGTAGGGCACCGCACCGGCACGCTGTCGGCCATGGTCGGCTCCAGGCAGGTCGGGCAGGCTGTCGGTCGGCTCTGCTTGCCGTCCATGGTCTCGCCCCGGGGGCCCCTCGGGGGCGAGAATGCGCCGAGAGGTCACGTTGGGAGGCGGCGGAGGGGAGCACGGGGGGCGCGGGAACGCCACAGGGCCCGGAATCCGTGACCGTACGGAATTCCGGGCCCTGTGAGTGGTTCCCGTCCGACAGTGCGGGAGTGGGCGCGACGGGACTTCCCCCGGCTACTGCCGGGAGATACCCCCGCACCGTCGGACGGAGTCTGGGGGAGGGGTGGGTGGTGCGGGGCAGCAGGCGGGCTCCGCGGCGGGGAGGCGGCTCGCCCTCCTTGACGGGCGAGCCTGCCACCGCACTGGAATCTCCCCGGGATCCCGCGGAGCTCCGCGCTACTTCCCCGTACCGGCCGACCACCCCTCAACGGGCCGACCGGTACGGGTGCGCAAGGTGACTGACCTCCCGTCAGTCCTCGCGCAGCTCGCGGACGCGCGCCTCGACGCGCTTGCCGTAGTCCTGGTCGGCGGCGTGGAAGTGCGCGAGGTTCTTCTCGATCACGTCGTCGCGGCTGACCTGGGAGAGACCGCCGGCGATGTTCTCCACCAGGCGCTTCTTCTCGTCCTCGGACATCAGGCGGTAGAGCTCACCGGCCTGGAAGAAGTCGTCGTCCTTGGTGTGCGCCGGGGCCTCGTGGGTGCCGACGTAGCCGGAGACGGCCAGCGGGGCCGACAGCGGCTGGTCGGTCTGGACCGGGCCGGCGTACGAGTTGGGCTCGTAGTTCTTGGCCTGGCGGTCGTAGCCGTTCGACGCCATGAGGCCGTCCCGGCCGTAGTTGTTGACGGTGGTCGCCTTGGGGGCGTTGACCGCGAGCTGGGTGTGGTTCACGCCCAGGCGGTAGCGGTGCGCGTCCGCGTAGGCGAACAGCCGGCCCTGGAGCATCTTGTCCGGGGACGGGCCGATGCCGGGAACGAAGTTGTTCGGCGAGAACGCGGACTGCTCGACCTCGGCGAAGACGTTGTCGGGGTTGCGGTCCAGGACCATCCGGCCGACCCGCTGCAGCGGGTAGTCCGAGTGCGGCCACACCTTCGTCAGGTCGAACGGGTTGAAGCGGTAGTTGGCCGCCTCGGCCGCCGGCATGACCTGCACGTACAGGGTCCAGGAGGGGTACACGCCCCGCTCGATGGACTGCAGCAGGTCGGTCTGGTGGCTGTTGGCGTCCTTGCCGACGAGGTCGGCGCCCTGGTCGGCGGAGAGGCTGCGGACGCCCTGGTTCGTCTTGAAGTGGTACTTGACGAAGAACGCCTCGCCCTCGGCGTTGGTCCACTGGTAGGTGTGGGAGCCGTAGCCGTTCATGTGGCGGTAGGAGGCCGGGATGCCGCGGTCGCCCATGAGCCAGGTGACCTGGTGGGTGGCCTCGGGGGCGTGCGCCCAGAAGTCCCAGACGTTGTCCGCCTCCTGCTTGCCCGTGAACGGGTCGCGCTTCTGCGAGTGGATGAAGTCGGGGAACTTGATCGGGTCCTTGATGAAGAACACCGGGGTGTTGTTGCCGACGAGGTCGTAGTTGCCCTCTTCGGTGTAGAACTTCAGCGCGAAGCCGCGCGGGTCCCGGACGGCGTCCGCGCCACCGAGGCTGTCGGCCACGGTCGAGAAGCGGATGAAGAGCTCGGTCCGCTTGCCGACGGTGCCCAGGAAGTCGGCCCGGGTGAAGCCGGTGACGTCGTCGGTCACCTCGAAGTAGCCGTACGCGCCGGAGCCACGGGCGTGGACGACGCGCTCCGGGATGCGCTCGCGGTTGAAGCGCGCGAGCTTCTCCAGCAGGTGCTGGTCCTGGAGGATGATCGGGCCGCCGACGCCGGCGGTGGCGGAGTTCTGGTTGTCGGCGACCGGGGCGCCGGACTCGGTCGTCAGCGTGGGCTTCGACATGGTGACCTTCCGTACGAGAGCGCGGAAGTTGGCTTCCGCATGTCGGAGCGTAGAAAGCGCTCCGACCAAACGTCAACAGTTTGTTGAAACTATCTGTGGTGTTCACGGGTGGGTATTCCGGACGGTGGCCGCGCCTGGGCGCGACAGGACAGGTGTCAGCGCGACCACCGCCCGGAAGCTTGTTGTCGGCGGGCCCGGGAGAACCCTTCGGCGACGGGCTCAGGTCCCGTACGCGCGGGTCGGCACCGGCTCCACCGGCAGTCCGTCGTACGCGTCCGCCGCGCGTGCGGTGCGGACCTCCACCAGGACCGGGCGGCGGGTGGAGACGGCCTCCTTGCGGGCCCACTCGACCGCCGAGCGGAACTCCGCCGGGTCCACCACGTCCCGGCCCGCGCAGCCGTACGCCTCGGCGAGCTTCACCGGGTCGGTGAACGGATCGGTCTCCGCGGGGTCCCCGAGCAGCACCACCACGAACGGCACTTCGTACTGTGCCGCCGCGGCCAGCTCGCCGGCCGTCAGCGGGAAGCCGCTGCCGTCCACGACCACCACGACCTCCGCCGACCGCTCGCCCCGGGAGTCCAGGGCCGTGCGGACCCCGATCGCGGTCGGCACCTCCCAGCCCGGCGGACCGCTGCGACGGGGCACGCGGTGCCGCTGCGCGGCGTCGTCGCCGGGCGCACGGACCTCCGGCAGACCGCTGACGACGTAGGTGTCCGCCGCCGGCCGGGCGGCGAAGACCTCGGCCAGCTCCGCCAGGGCCCAGCGGGTCCCGGCGTCCGCCGGGTCGGGCGGGACGACCAGGGGAACCACCGCTCCCGGCGCCGGGGACCCGACGCCGTCCACCAGGGCCGGGCCGGCACCGGGAGCGGAGGGGTGGACCGGACTCGGGCCGCACACGATCTCCGCCGCGGCCAGATCGGCCGGGACGTCGATCAGTACGGGGCCGGGCCGGCCCTCCCGCGCGATGCGGAACGCCTCACGGAAGGCGCCCGGGATCCGCGCGGGGTCCTCGATCCGCTCGGCACGCTTGGTGACGGCACCGGCCAGCCGGACCAGGTCCGGCGGTCGGTACCCCGCGTGCCGCAGCGGCAGGGCGGGGGCCTGCGGCGCGGACGCCTCCCGGCCGGTGATGCACACCAGCGGGACGGCGTCCTGCTGCGCCGCGTACAGGCCGCTGAGCAACCGGACCGCTCCGGGTCCGGCCGCCACCGCGGCCACGCCGACCTTTCCGGTCGTCCGGGCCCAGCCGTCGGCCATGTGCGTGGCGCCCTCGGCGTGGCCCGCCGACAGGTGGGCGAGGCCACCGGTCCGTTCCATCGCCGCGTACAGCGGCAGCAGTGCGGGGCCGGGGCAACCGAAGACGGTGTCGACGCCCTCGTCCCGCATGATCTCAACGGCCGCCCGTACGGCGGGAATGCGACGTGCCCCCATGATCGGGTCTCAGCCCTTGAGGTCGTATCCGGAGAGGCGTTCCACGCCGCGCAGGAGGGCGGAGTGGTCCAGGCCGCCGTCGCCCTGGGCGCGCAGGGAGGCGACGAGGGAGGCGACGACGGAGCCGACG